>CAXTBP010000048.1:0-30741 GCA_964241985.1 uncultured Armatimonadaceae bacterium
GACTTGATCAACACGCGGGACGGAGCCACGTATAGTGCAGGAAAGGTGTGGGGCATTCACACGCAGTACGAATTGGGCGGCGACCATCCCCTTATCGGGCGCAGCGTTCCTAATTTTGAATTCGTAAACGGCACAACGATTGGCGATTTGATGCACAACGGTAAAGGAATACTGCTTGACTTCGGGGCCACTCCTTCCCTTGAAACACTGGCGCGTGACTACGGCGACCAAATCAGAATTATTTCGGGGCGGGCGAAAGAATCGTTCGGACTGCGCGCGGCCCTGATTCGCCCGGACGGGATTGTCGCGTGGGCCTCCGACTACGAACCGAATGAGCAGACTATTAGGCAAGCGGCGGATCGCTGGTTTGTGCGATGAATTGCTCATTAAGGTCGGCGCGTTTCCGCGCGCCACTCGCCTTTGCCCGAGGTACAACAAAGCGAGGGGAATAAAGCATGACAGTGGAAGAAATGCACCAAGCGAACCGGGCCGGATGGAACGAGGGCGCGGCGCGGTACGCGGAAGAGGTCGAGCAGGACATTGCGTTTTTACGGGCGGGCGGCAAGAATTTCATTGCGGCGGAGTACGAATTTTTGCAAACGCTCCCCGATTGGTGCGGGCGGGCCATCCATCTGCAATGCGCCGGGGGCCGCGATACCTTGTCGCTGTGGAATCAGGGCGCGAAGGAAGTTATCGGCGTGGACATCAGCGACGTGATAATCGACTGTGCCCGCCGCAAAGCCGAGGCGCTGAACGCCCCCGCAGAGTGGTTCCGGTGCGACGTGTTGGACACGCCAAGCGAACTGAACGGAACCGCCGATTTGGTGTACACGGGGCGCGGGGCCTTAAACTGGATTATGGATGTGGAGGCGTGGGCGACCGTTCCAGCCCGTTTGCTCAAATCGGGCGGCGTGTTGTATATTTTCGAGGGCCATCCCGTGTCGTGGATCTGGGATATGGACGCAAAAGAACCCAAACTCGACGCGATTTACGGCGATTACTTCGACCGTAAAATTCACATGGAGCAGGGCTGGCCCGATTCGTACATCGGCGAATTGGACAAGCCAAAACAGGAACTGTCGGCGAAATGCGAGCGACAATGGAATTTAGGCAACGTCGTCAATGCTTGCGTTAAGGCGGGCCTTGTCATTGAACGGCTCAACGAATACCCCGACGAGTATTGGGAAGCGTTTCCAAACGTTCCGAAAGACACGGTACGCAAACTTCCAAACACGTATTCGCTTTTGTGCCGAAAACCGTAGGGGGATTAGGCATCCCTGCCCCCCAATAAGGGGGGGTTCTGAAAACACCGTTTTCGATAGCCGCAACGTATAACGGTATAGCAAAGCCCATTCAGACCCCCCCCTTATTGGGGGGCAGGGGGGCCTCTCTCAACTCCAAGAAAACTCGCGGGTTTCGTTGGCGAATTTCCATCTGCGGGGCGCGGTCGTGTTGAGCCAGTCCAGCGGCTCGGCGGGTGGCTGAACGGTCGCGGCGAGGGCAAAGGCGTCTTGGAGGGCGCGGCGCTGCTCCGGGCCGACGGCGCTTGGGTCGGCGGACACGAACAGTGGCGTTCCGCTTTTCGCCAAAAGTTCGAGCCATTGCCGGTTTAGATCCCACGGCACGGCGTTCGTCAAACCGACGCAATCGGCGTCGGCGGCGAAAAACGTGTCGTGCTGCGCCATGCGAAAGGCCAATGTGTTGATGCCCATTTTGCGCGTTCGCTCCCAATCGCGCCCGCTCGTGTCGTCGCCAGTACGCTGAATTTCAAATAGGCCCGCGCCCAAATGCCCGACCGTATTGCAGCCGATAAGAAGCACGTTTGGCCCGGCGGCGTCGCGGATCGCTTGGTACAAATCGCGGATTATCTCGGCGGTGGTGCGCGTGGTGTCGGCAAAACTCCAGTCGCCGGACGTGACGCCGGTTTCCATTTCGTTCCCCCAGCGCCCCGTGATGTCGTAGGTCGAAAAATCGTGCTTGATGAGCGTGTAGCCCCAATCGCGGAGGCGAGCAATATCGGCGCGCACGACTTCCAAAACGTCGGGGCGCGACGGGTCAAGGACGGCGCATTTTTCGCGTGTGCGGATGGGATGACCCGTAGACATCTGCATATTTTCGGGCGAGGTTTGTGTCATCAGCGGGCGAACCCAAATGCCCGGGCGCACCTCCATTGACTTCATCGCGTCGGCAAGGCCGGGCATATCCCCAAATTTCTCGTTGCCATGTTCGTAGGGGCCGCCGTTGCAGCCGCGCGACGGGAACCAGCCCGCATCAATGACCATGAACGGTGCGTTAGTTCGGTCGGGCGATAGGTCTCGAATCAGCGCGGCGTCGCGCCGGATGGAGGCGTCGGAATTGTTGCCGTAGGCGTAGTACCAATCGTTGCCGCCGTACACGGGAAACGCGGGCAGTTTGGGGGCCGGGCACAAATTGGCGCAAAACCGCCGAGCGAACGCGAACGGCATTTCGCCGCTTGCCGACGAAAGCGCACAAACCGTCGCCGCGTGTAAAACGCGCCCGTTCAAGTGAACGCCCTTGCTGCCGTTCCGAATATCCAAAACAAGCGAAACGCCGGTTTCGTCGATGCGCCACGACGCGAAACTGTTCGCCCCGGTTTGTACGCCGAAACCGTGCGTCGTTTGCGTTTGCGGATCGTGAACGAGCGCCATCCACGGCAAAATCCGCTCGGGCACGTAGCCGCGCCATTCCAAATCGCCGTAGCCGCGCTCCCACGCATCGCCCAAAAGTCGGGCTTGCGCGGGCAGGCTTAGTTTCCAGAGCAGCGTGATTTGCGTCAGCGCAACGCCAACCGGTGCGGAAACGTCAACGCGAAAGCCGTTTGGCGTCGGCGTCAAGGCAATATCGGCGGCATGGGTTTCTTGGTTATTTTCCGCGTACACGGTTTGGCGCGCGGTTTGTGGGTCAAGTTGGAATGGCATAGTTTATTTCAGTCTTTGTAAAAAAGGCGGCGCGGCTTCCAGCACAACCAAGCCGACAAAAAGCGCGCCATCAAAGGAAACAACAATCGGCATCGCAACGGCGTCGCCCCCGGGCCACAAAAATTGGTACAGCGCGGCCCCCGCACTTATCGCCGTGCCCGTTTCCGCCATTAAAATCCCGAACGCTTGCAGCCAAGGCATTGCAAATAGGCGTCGCTGCCGCAGGGTGAGCACGCCGCATAAAACGAGCAGGGCGGTGAGCAAAAGCGCAATGAAGCCCAATAACTCGAAGGACGAAGAAACGCCGTCGAAATACTCGATGGCAAGCACCACCACGCTAAGAACGACCCAAACAGCAAACATCCAGCCAATAATCGCCGTGGGCAGAAGCAGATTGGTTCGCAGCCACAAAAAGGCGTGGTGCATCCGCCATGCTGCGATTAGGCCAAGCACAATTCCAACAGCGACAAGTAGAACCACCATCGGTGTTTGTTTCCTTCATTATCAGTGGACTTGTTGCTTATGCAGGCGGCGTCAGCCAGCGCACCTTATAGGCTCCGTTTGCTTTTTCGAGCCGCACCACGCCGCCAAGCATTCCAATATAAAAGTCGCCGTTCGGCGCAGCGACGAGCGAATTGGGGTAAAGAATATTCCAAAAATTAGCTTTCGCCAACTGCGTGACGGTTTTGTCGGCGGGGTGAACTCGTATCAAACGGTCGCCGGTCACTATTAAAAACGTGCCGCCCGTCTCGGTCAGCAGGCTGTACGGGGCGCTTTCCAAATCGACGATAGTACGCGATTGCCACTTACCCGCCGCGTTTTGCTCGAATCGCAAGAAGGTTCCCCTGCTACTACTCAGGTGCGCCAAACCCTGAACCGCGAACAAGCCTGCGGGCGTTTGGGCGTAATCGCTGACTTGGTCAATGGAAATTTTGTAATGCCGCACTCCATCAGGGGAAAACCAATCCACACGCCCGCCCCATTCCCCGGCATTTGCGAAACGCAGCCATCCGTCCGCGACTTTGACGACGTACTTCTTATTACAAAGGCACGTACCGGGTTTCGTTTTAGGCTCTTGCCCAACGGTTACACGAATAAAATCAAACGGCAGGCGCACCGTTTTCTGCGCGCCCGCCGCCTCGGGCCGCACGCCAACCCTGCCGTTCTTTATGAAAACCTGCCAAGCAGTGCCGTAATTGTTGTATTTGGTTAACTCGTCGCTTAGTTCGCGCGGCGGGTCGGAAACCTTCCATTTTTCCAGCGGCGGTACGGCCTTCTCCTTTTTCGGCGTTTGCGCGTGGGCAAACCGTTCCAGTCCGCAGGCGCAAGCCGACAGCAAAACAAAGTTAAGTAAATTGCGGCGATGCAAAATCATAGTTGTCTCGTCTACTGCGAAATAATTTGGTTTGTTATTTTCCACCCGTGTGCCATACTTTTCGTGCGGCACGCGCTACTCTGCGGCGGGGCGATTTTTGACGTATTTGTCGGCCCATGCGAACATTTCGGCCAGCACGTGCAACACGGACTCTTTGGCGCGGTAGCCGTGGGATTCGTAGGGCAACAAAACGAGGCGGGCGGTCGCGCCGTTGGCTTGCAGGGCTTGATAAAATCGCTCGGACTGAACGGTAAATGTGCCGGGGTTGTTGTCGTTCTGACCGTGGATAAGTAGTAACGGCTGCTTGATTTGGTTGGCGTAGGTGAATGGCGACAGGTTCGTGTACACGTCGCGGGCTTCCCAGTAGGAGCGGCGTTCGGCTTGAAAACCGAAGGGGGTCAGGGTGCGATTGTACGCGCCCGAGCGGGCGATTCCGGCGGCGAACAGGTTGGAATGGGCGAGCAGGTTCGCGGTCATAAAAGCGCCATACGAGTGACCGGCGACGAGAACCCGGTTTGGGTCGATGAGGCCGCGCTCGTTCAGTACGTCAATGGCGGCTTGGGCGGCTCCGACGATTTGCTCGACAAAGGTGTCGTTCATGGTTTCGGGGTCGCCGACGACGGGCATGGTGGCGGCGTTGAGAACGGCGTAGCCCTGCGTGACGAACCAGAGCGGGGAGTCACCCGCGAGCTGGGTGAAGTTGTTGGTTGTGCCGCGTACCTGACCGGCGGTTGCCGGGTCGGAGTATTCGTTGGGGTAGGCCCAAATGATACAGGGGAGTTTTTCGCTACTGCCTTCTACGTAGGCCGGGGGCAGGTAGAGCATACCGGAGAGCGGGACATTGTCGCTTTTTCGGGCGTAGGTGACCAGTTCCTTTTTCATGCCGGTGAGGGCGGGGTGCGGGTCTTGGTTGAAGGTCAGTTGGCGCGTGTCGCCGGTTTGCAAGTTGCGGACGAAATAGTTGGCGGGTTGGGTTATGGTTTGGTACGAGGTTAGGATTTCGGTTTGGTCGTCGTTGAGGAACGAGACGAACGATTCGTAGGCGTTGTCGGCGCATTGCCACAAGCGCGTTTTTTCCTGCGTGGACAGGTTCAGGGTGTCCAAGAAGGGGCGGTAACCGGCGGGGGTTGCGCCACGTCCGGCAAGGTAGATGGTGTTGTCGCCGGTTTGTAGGATGACGGCGGTTCCGTCGGGGCGAATTTCGTAGATCGGGTTGCCGGGGTCGGCGTAGGCGTCGTTGACGGACAGGTCGAAAAGGACGGTTTTGTCGTCGGGGGTGTTGAGGTTGAGGCGGTACGTGGTGTGCCATCTTCGGTCGCGGTCGTATTCGCTTAGAAACACGTCGTCAGCCGTGGGGAGCCAGTCCCATGCGGAGAAGCGGTGGACGACGGAAAGCACATCGGTGGGGTCGGACTCGAACGGGGTGGACAGGGTGAAAACCTTGTCGCGGAACGGGACTTTGGCGAGCGGGTCGCCGTTGTCCTGCGCTTCGACCCAAAGGAGCGTGGCGGATTTGAGTTCCTGCCACACGAACCCGCGCGGGCCGGTCGGAACGCCCTGCTGGGGCACTTCGTCGGTGATGGGAAGATCGGCGACGGTGCGAAGGGGCGTGCCCGTGTGGGCGTCCCAAATTTGCGTGTCGCGGGTGAAATAGCCGAGCGGGACGCGGTACGAGAACGGCGTTTTGACGCGCGACACGAGCAAATAGTTTTCGTCGGGCGACGGGCGCACACTCGTGTACAAATCGGGCGTGCCGAGGGGCGTTATCGCGCCGGTGCCGGTGTCCACTTTGGCGATTTGGGTTTGCCCGTAAAAGGCGAGCAAGGCTTCATCGTGGGGCGATTGGAGCAGATCCTGAAAGGTGGAAATTTTGACGGTTTTGTTTTCGGTTTCCTGAATAATCGGGCCGGTTGGGATGCGCGATTCTTGCGGGGCGTCGCCGCGCGTGGCGGGGATTTGCGCGATGAGGATGGTTTTGCTGTCGTCGAGCCAGCGGAACGGGCTGCCGAAGACATCGCCGACGAGGACGCCGGGGAGCGGTTTGCAGGTCGCGGTTTCCCGGTCGCCGATCCACAGTTCCACGCCGGTTTCGGTATCGCGCGTGAACGCCCATTTGCTGCCATCGCGCGTCCATACCGGCGAGCCGATTTGCGCGTTGTCGGGCAGGCCGGTGACGGGCGTTTGTGTGCCGTCGGCGACGGATAAGAGCGTGTAGCCGGTCGCATAGCCGGTGCGCTGGCGGGCGGACAGAACGGGGTCAACGCGAATGCCGCCGAGTTTGAGGAACGGGCGGGCCAACAGTTCGATGGACGGGTAGGCGTCGTAGTCGATGAGAAGGAGGGTCGCGCGGTCGGGCGACAAACTCGCGCCGGGCGCGGGCTTGGCGTTTAAGATGTCAACGACGTTTTGGGGCGGCAGTTGGTAAGCGGGCGCGGCAGGCTCAAGATCGGCGGATTGGCTCATAGGGCATTATAGCAGAGCAAGGGGAAAAACTGACCGCCCTCAACTGGGTAAAATGCGCTTGGTTTTGAGCGTTTTAGTGAAAAGGAATCTGCTTCTTTTCCTATTTATTTTATTCCTTCGCAGTATGTATTTAAGCAAGAAAGTTTCTCGAAAAATGACCACAACGAAAAAAGCGGAAAACACGCTAATCAATTTAATGGCTTACGGTATCGCTAAGGACTTGGCACAAAAGGCAGTAGACGCGGGCTACAACTTGACGAAAATAAGAGCAGCATCAAAAAGTGACCTAACTGATCATTTCGCGGATGACGAAGCTGATATGTTGAAAAGGCAGATAGAACGACAACCGATTTCTGATGATGTTGTGGAGCGTTTAGTGAATGAATGCCACTGGAGATGCTGCGTATGCTTCAATTATGATAACCTTCTGCCGGTAGTCGTACATCACATAGAAGAACACGCGCGTACACAGAACAACAGTTACGAAAACTTGGTCGTTTTGTGCCCAAACCATCATGCTTTGGCCCATACGCAAAGTACGCTGGGACAAGGGCCGCTGACAGCGGAACTACTGCGTCGGCAAAAATCGAGTTTCATTGAGCGAATAGCGCAAATGGTAGCAGGAACTAATGTTGCACCGGGTCGAGAAAAGCAAGCAGGTGAAATTGCTCTGCTCGGAGCGGGCAAGGCGCTGGAAAATTTCCATATCCGACGTGTTCAGAAAGTAATGGATGAGAATACATTTGTTCCGATGCAACCAAATCCCAAAATCGTCTACCATTTGGCTCCGTTGGATGCACTAATATCGCAACGTAAGCTAAACTTGAACTTTGGTATTGGGGAAATACCACAAGCGTGTTACCGCTGGGGCAAACATAATCGCCGCAACAATGAGGGTATTTTCTTCGACAATATGAACCGCATATCTCCAGAACAAAAACCATTCCCAGTTTACACGTATCTTCAGATTTTCAAAAGTGGGATTATCGAAGCCGTTGATGCTTCCAGCCTTAGTCCCGGAGAAGGGGCCAATTTATCTGAACCAAATAGGCTAAACGGCTATGGTCAAGTCATTGGTCTGGTAAAAAGTGTCGAAAGTCTACTTTCCATTGCACGCTCACTGATGCTTCCACCACCGGGCGTACTGTTCGTGAGCTATTTAGGCGTGGATAACTGCTGGATAAGCAGAGGCAATTTCTTCGCAGATCACTTTCAAGGGACAATTAATGAGTATTTGCTGACAATGGATCCCGTTGACCTATCGACATTTTCATTGAACGAGGAAGCAGAGGTTGCGCCTTTGCTGCTTCCCATAGCAGATGCTTTGTGGCAAGCATCGGGATGGCCCCGCGCTTTCAACTACGACAAAGAAGGAAATTGGATCCCAAGCGACAAGCAGGGCTATAGGTAAAATTTTCTTTGCGCTCTATGTGGTGTTTGCAATAGCGTTACTTTCAACCACGCATACTTAAAACCGCTTGATGTGGGGGCTGGTTACGGACGAGCCGGTGAACGCGCGATGCGGGGCGTGGGCGGTTTGCAGAAGGGCGCGAAAGGCGCGGGCCAAGTTGCCGCCAAAAAAGGCGTCGGCTTGGTAGCGCAGCACGCGACCGCAGGGTTCATCGAGCGAAAAAGTGAGGCGACGCCGGGCGACACCGTAGAGGTTAATGGGCGGCGGAATGCGTTTGTTCTGCCAGCGCAAAATGGTTTCGCGCACCAAGCGACTGGTTTGCCGGGGCTGCGGAATGCGCCCGGCGGCGCGTTCTTCGCGTTCGTAGCGGGTCATCAGATTTCCCAGTGCCCACAGCGTGCGCGTATCCAAGCCGACGCTAAAAATTATCTGCTTCCCTTCCAAACGAGGAAGCGGAACGCCCGAAGGCGCGGGACGAGAAACCAGCGACGCATCGCCCGCGTTTTGCGACGCGGCGAAACGGCGGTCGCGGTCGCGCTGTGTGACTGCTCGGTAGTTGCGTTTTACTTTGACGCGGCAAGTTAGGCAGTATGAGGTGTCGTTTGCGTGGCGTTTTTTGCCGCAGCGAAGGCATTGCCCCGCTTGTTTGCGCAGCTCGCGGCGTTCTTTTTGCCAGCGGTTCAGATTTTGCACGTCCCGATTCTGCGGGGCTTCGCGGCGTTTTTGGACGCACGCGGCGCATTCGTTCGGCGTACCGCCCTTTTCATTCGGTACGCGCTCTCCGCCACAACGGACGCAACGCCCCGAGGCCAAGAGCGCAGCCCGTCGCACTTTTTGGTATTCTCGCTTGCGCTGCTGCATTTCCGTAAGCGGGAGCGTGTTTTTTGGCGCGGCGTTTTCGGCGTTCTCCATACCATCGGTTGTAGCGGATTTGGGCGAAAATACCAACGGATTTTAGTGCGAAATTGCGAACCGCTTTGTGCTACAATTAAGAAAATCGGTGCGGGAGTATGGGAAAACCGTAGAGCCATGAATAAACGAACCTATCAAATTGGTAACTCCGTGGGATTGATTGCTTTGTTTTGCGTTTATGCGGCGGCGTCAGGGAACGCGGCCCCACCGCAAGAAGCGCAAACGCCCAAACCGCGCGCGACAGCAAGCCCTGCCGTCCCCGGCGACGCGGTGGGAGCCGCGCGACAGGCGTTGGAAGCCGTGCAGGCCCGCATTGTTGCTGGGGTTGCTTCCGGCGCAGAGTTGGAAGACGCGCAAGACGCGCTTCGTGTCGCCGTTGCGAACGCCCGCCTTTCGGATGCCCGCGCCGCACGGGAGCGGCAAAAGGTTCAGGTCGCGGCGGGCGTGTGTTCCGTCAGCACGCTGGCGGAAAGCGAGCTAACCGTAACCGAGCGGGAAGTCGCGCTCCTTCAGGCGCAAACCGACCATTTGGAGCGGGTAGCGGCGCGTTTGAACACCCAAGTCGCGGCGGGCGTTCTTTCGGGCACGGAAGTGGACGCGGCAACAATAAAACGAGACGTTGCCCGAACGCAACTTGCCGCCGCCAAAGCGCGGTACACGTCGCAGAAGCTTGCTGTTTTGAAAACCCGCCTCGAGGCGCAACAGGAGCGGCAACGGGCCGGTATCGCCCCGCAGTCCGACGTGGATAAAGCGCGGGCCGACTACGAAAACGCGCTTGCCGCCGCCCTTAAATCAAAATGAGGAGTTTCGATCTCAATAGGTAAATCACGGTTTACCGATGCTGCGCGGCCCGCGAACCGTCGCTACACGTTCCCCAGCATATCGTTGTGCTTAGGACGCCAATGCAAAAGCCGACGCGCCTTTTCGCTTGACGATTGACTGTTGGACGCCCAGTAATAGGCCAGCGGCGGCACGCCGAGCGCTTCGCCGAGTTCGGGCAGCAACAGTTCCACCGTTTTGCCGCCGAGGCCGATCCCCCGGCTCACCGCTTCGGCAATCGCGCCGGTTTGCAAACCGCTTTGCGCGCCCGCATGGTAGAGTTCGCCCGCTTTGGAATGTGCGAGCGCGAGGACGTACAGGTCGGCCAAATCGTCCACGTGGACGAACGACCACAAATGTTCCGTTGTGCCGACAGCATAGGGAACCGCGCCGATTTTGCGCCCCGCCGCGCGGAGCAGGGTAAGAATGGCCTTGCTGTCGGAGCGCCCGTACACGTTCGGCGGGCGAAGCACGATGCCGCGCACGCCCGGCGCGTTCAGCACTTCCTGCTCCATGCCGAGGCGCTCATAAAGGGCAGACGCCGGGCTGTCGTCTTGGGTAGAAGGCGGAAGGTCAATGGGCGTGGTTTCGTCGAACACGCGCGCTCCGGTATCGCCGAGCAGAGCGGTTCCGCTGGTGACAATCAGCGGTTTGTTTGTGCCGTCCAGCGCGGCAATCAGGGCGTGGACAGCGGCGCGTTCGGTTTTGGTGGCGGCGACAAAATCGTGGTTGTCCATCGTAAAGGCCGCCTGCACAACCGCATCGGACGCCCGCGCCGCAGCGGCAAGCACATCGAGGGATTCCAAACTTCCGCGCACCGGCGCAATGCCCCACGCCGTAAGCGCAGCGGCAGACGCCTCCGAACGCGCCAAGCCGGTGACGGTATGGCCCGCCTGTTGAAGTTTTTCCGCGACGACGCTGCCGATATAGCCGGTCGCGCCTAAGACAAAAACGTTCATTAGAATAGGCCCCCCGATACTTGCAGTGTCTGCCCGGTAATCCAGCCCGCATCGTCGGAGGCGAGAAAGGCGACAACGGACGCCATATCGTCGGGTTTGCCAAAGCGGCCCAGCGGGGTTTGGGAAATCATGGCCCGGCCCATGTCGGACTGCGCGAGGCCCATATCAATGGCGCGTTCGGTTTCGGTCGGGCCGGGACTGACGGCGTTGACGCGGATAGTACGCGGCCCCAGTTCTTTGGCGAGCGCAACCGTAAGCGCGTCCACGGCGGCTTTTGTCGCCGAATAAATCGCGCTGCCGGGCATCGGGGCAATAGAGGCGCTCGAACTGAGGTTGACAATACTTCCGCCCGAGTCACCAAACGCGGACGCGGCGGCTTTTGATGCGAGAAGCGTTCCCAGCACGTTGAGGTTCATTTGCCGATGAAATTCTTCGACCGTTACCGATTCCAGCGGCCCGAACGCGAAAACGCCCGCGTTATTGACGAGTATGTCCAGTTTGCCGTAGGCTTTTTGGGCGGCTGCAAACAATCGCTCGATGTCGTCGGGCTTGGACACGTCGGCCTGCACCGCGATTGCCTTTCCGCCCGCCGCGACAATATCGGCGACAACTTGCTCCGCGCCCTCTTTGCTTGCGGCGTAGTTCACGACAACCGACGCGCCTTGGGCTGCGAGCCGTCGGGCAATAGCCGCCCCAATCCCTTTGGACGCCCCCGTGACGAGCGCCACCTTACCGGTTAATTTGCTCACTTTCATACTCCTGTTTCCATCGCCCGTTGATTAAACGACATGTGTTGTATAATACAATAAACACGAAACGGCAGATTCGCGGTTTCGTTGTTTAGGCAACAAAAACGCCGCCGTGTTGAGGAAAAAGATAAAATGAACGGTGCGGACTGTTCGGAAACCGAAAAAATCGATCCCCGTGTGCGGAGAACCCGAAAACTTATCGAGGATGCTTTTCGCGCTCTGCTCACCGAGCGCCCGTATAGCCAAATCGCCGTGGGGGACGTGACCGCCCGCGCGACGGTGAATAGGGCGACGTTTTACGCGCACTTCGACAACAAGGAGCAATTGGCGACCGCGCTCATGGGCGGCGATTTGGAGGCGGCGTTGCGTGCCCAACTCACCCACGGAATGCCGCTCAATGAGGAAACGCTGGGCGGTTTTGCCGCCGCCGTTTTCGAGTTTTTCGGGCGCACTTTATCGGACTGCGATGGCGATGCCGACCACGAAAACGCGCTGACGCCCGCATTGATGGCGACGTTTCAAGAAACAATTCAGGGTCTTATTCGCCGCTGGCTGGATTTGGACGCCCACGCGATGAACGCCTTTCCCGGCGCGCGTAAAGATGACGTTGCGACCGTGCTTGCGTGGGGACTTTACGGTGGCGCGTTGCGCTGGAGCCGAATAAAGCGTCGCCCCCCCGCTGCGGAGGCGGCCCAGCGAATCGTCGCCCTTCTTGTCGGCAATAAACCGTAAAACAACTAAACCGAAATGGATAAAGTACCGATGGCACAACGAACGCGCGCTTTGTATTTGTTCACTTTTGTCTTTTTGGCGGGCTTGCTTCTGGCCGGATGCAGCGGTTTGAATGATTTGTGCGTGATCAACCGCTACCCGTTTGCGGTTGTTTTGCGGCAGAAAGGCGGCAAAACGCTCACCGTTCCTTCGCAGACGACGCTTACATTCCACGGCGCGGGCGGTTATGAAGGAAACGGACTTGATGGTATTCAGGTTGAGGACGCGCACCGTAAAGTGTTGGGAATCCTGAATCAAGACAGCCCGAACGTAGAAAAGCAGGGCGAGCGTATCAACGGTTCGACGACATGGTGCGTGACGCTGGGGCCGCCGCCCTCCTCCCCGACCTTTGCGCCTTTCGTCCTTTCTGCCAAGCCGTTTTCCATCGGGTGGATTTTCGCGGGCGTACTACTTTTCCTCGGCTGGATCGAGTGGCGGGCACACCGAAACGAAAAACGCAAGCAGACTCCGTAAGCGCGTCAGAGCCGCTTGCTGCTGGGCCGGGACTTAGGATGGACACATTTCGTACAGCAAAACGGGCGAAGCAGGTACAATCGGGGCAGGATAAACCCAAAATGACTTTTGAATGGAAAGCGACGCTTTCCGCGCTGGCGGTTTGCGCCGCGCTCGGCGCGCCAATCTACGCGCAGTCGCCCATGCCAAACTGTAAAACTGAAACGCCGAATACGCCCGTTGTCGCGCAGGCTCCAAAGGATCCGCCCGCTGTGGTGACGGATGCGTCGGGAAAGCCCGGCCCGAAACCGATGCCGCCTATCATACTTGGCCCGGACGATAAATTGGCCTTCCCCAACGCGCCCGCAGGGTTCGACGTGCCGAAAAGCGACATCGCCCACGGCAAAATGGAACCGGTCGAGTACGATTCGTCGGTCGTCGGCACGAAGCGGAAATTGCTCGTGTATACGCCGCCCGGTTATTCCAAAAAGAAGCGTTACCCCGTTTTGTATCTGCTGCACGGCATCGGCGGCGACGAACGGGAATGGGAACGCGGCGGAAACCCTGCTGCGATTTTGGACAACTTGACCACAGAAAACAAGATAACCCCGATGGTCGTCGTGATGCCGAACGGGCGGGCGCAGAAAAACGACCGGGCCGAGGGCAATGTGTACGCGCACGCTCCGGCCTTTGAAACGTTCGAGTTCGATTTGCTCAAGTGCGTCGTTCCGTTTATCGAAGCGAACTATTCGGTGAAGACCGGGCGCGAAAACCGCGCGCTGGCCGGGCTTTCGATGGGCGGCGGGCAGGCGCTCAATTTTGGCTTGGGCAATCTGGACACGTTTTCGTATATCGGCGGGTTTTCGTCCGCGCCGAACACGCGCCCGCCCGAAAAACTGTTGCCGTACCCCGAAAAGGCGCGGCAGATGGCGAAATTGGTATGGGTTTCGTGCGGCGACCGGGACGGGCTGATCCGCATCAGCCAAAACGTCCATCAATATCTCAAAGCAAACGACGTGCCGCACATTTGGCACGTCGAGCCGGGTGGGCACGATTTCGCGGTGTGGAAAAACGACCTGTATTTGTTTTCGCAGCAGATTTTCAAGTAGCTTGGATAGTCGCTTCCGGTAAATAATCGCTTATAATGAAGCCATGCCTTCTGCTTTCAATGACGATGCTACCGACGAGTTGTACGACGTGCAAACGCGCGCCGAGGGGCCGCTTGGCGAATTGCCGTTTACGCCGGAAATGCTGCTCAATCGCCCGTCCGGCGATGTGTTCGGGCTATCGCAAAACGCGGGCATGGGCTGGGATGCGGCAAAACTCGACCGGCGCGAGTTTTTGATTTTGTCCACGCAGGGCGGCATTCGCAAGCCCGACGGGACGCCGCTCGCGTTGGGCTACCATACCGGGCACTGGGAAGTCGGCCTGCTCATGGAAGAAGCGGCCCGCACGTTTGGCGAGATGGGGACGATTCCGTTCGCGGGCTACGTGTCCGACCCGTGCGACGGGCGCACGCAGGGCACGACCGGCATGATGGATTCCCTGCCCTACCGCAACGATGCCGCGCTCGTTTTACGCCGTCTTATTCGCTCGCTTCCGAACCGCAGGGGCGTTTTGGGAATTGCGACGTGCGACAAAGGGCTGCCTGCAATGCTGATGGCGCTGTCGGCACAAACGCATTTGCCGTGCGTGATCGTGCCGGGCGGCGTAACCTTGCCGCCGTCGCACGGGGAAGACGCGGGCAAGGTGCAAACGCTGGGCGCGCGGTTCGCGCACGGGTTGATTACGCTCAAAGAGGCGGCGGAAGCGGGCTGCCGGGCGTGTGCGACGCCGGGGGGCGGGTGTCAGTTTTTCGGCACGGCGGCGACCGCGCAGGCGGTCGGCGAGGCACTGGGCCTCTCGCTTACACATTCCGCGCTGGCCCCGTCCGGGCAGGCAATTTGGCGCGACATGGCCCGGCAGTCGGCCCGCGCGCTTGCCGAATTGGACAGCCGGGGCATCACAACGGGCGATATTTTGACGCCTGAAAGTATCGAGAATGCCATGCTCGTTCATGCGGCCTGCGGCGGCTCGACGAACTTGCTGCTGCATATTCCCGCGATTGCCCATGCCGCCAAATTGCCTCGGCCCACCGTTGCGGATTGGACGCGCGTGAACAAGGCCGCGCCGCGTTTGGTGGACGTTTTGCCGAACGGGCCGAACGACCATCCGACGGTGCGCTTCTTTTTGGCGGGTGGCGTGCCCGAAGTGATGCTGCATTTGCGGCGCATGAGTTTGCTGCACACCGATGTTTTGACGGTTTCGGGCAAAACGCTCGGTGAAAATCTGGACGCATGGGAGCGAAGCGAGCGCCGCGCCAAACTACGGGCCGTTTTGCAAGCCAAAGACGGCGTTGACCCGGACGACGTGATTTCGTCGCCCGACCGCGCTCGTGCCAAAGGCTTGACCTCGACGGTGTGTTTTCCGGTCGGCAATCTCGCGCCGGAAGGGTCGGTGATTAAGGCAACGTCGCTGGATCCGTCGGTCGTGGGCGAGGACAATGTGTATCGGAAAGTCGGCCCGGCCAAAGTGTTCACGACGGAAAAAGCTGCGATTGCCGCCATTAAGGGCGCGTCGGACAAAGACAAACAGCTTGCGCCCGGCGATGTGTTGGTGCTGATTTGCCGTGGCCCGATGGGTTCGGGCATGGAGGAAACGTACCAACTCACGTCGGCCTTGAAGTTTTTGCCGTGGGGTAAAACGATTGCCCTTGTCACGGACGCCCGCTTTTCCGGGGTTTCGACGGGCGCGTGCATTGGGCACGTCGGGCCGGAAGCCCTTGCGGGCGGGCCGATTGGCAAAGTGCTGGACGGCGACTTGATTGAAATCGTCGTTGACCGAAACACTTTGCACGGCAGTTTGAACTTAGTCGGAATGGGCGACACCATTTTCGACGCGGAAGCCGGGTACGCTGTACTTGCCGCCCGCGCCCCGCGCCCCGACCTCGCCCCCGACCCCGATTTGCCCGACGACACGCGCCTTTGGGCCGCACTGCAAAACGCGGGCGGCGGAACATGGGGCGGGTGCGTATACGACGTGGACGCTATCGCGGCGCGGCTGAACGGAGCGACTTTATGAAAATCGGGCCTCTTGTGCGTACCGGATTTCGCGTGTTGCTCGCGGGCACGTTTGTCTACGCGGGCATTTTGCACTTCACGAAAACGCCCACTTATGAAAGCGTGATGCCGCCGTATCTGCCCTATCCGAACGCGCTGGTTCTCATCAGCGGCGCGTGCGAAATCGCGGGCGGCGTGGGCGTTTTGCTGCCGCAGCCGATTCGCAAATGGGCGGGCTGGGGTTTGGTCGCACTCCTTGTCGCCGTGTTTCCCGCGAACGTGAATATGGCTTTGCACGGCGCGGTGATTGGCGGCAAGGAAGTCGCGCCCGCGCTGTTGTGGGGGCGGCTGCCGCTGCAAGGCGTGTTGATCGCGTGGGTTTGGTGGGTGACGCAAGAGAAAAAGACCGGCAGGTAAATCTGCGGTCTACGCAGAAAGCAAAGCCCGCCTGCGCGGGCTGAATGCCGAAATTTGCAGGCGTCGCCGTTTGAACGGAAGCCTGCCATTTACGAGCCGACGCAGGTCGGCTTTGCCTCTTTACAGACCGCGGATTTACCCGCCGGTCTAAATCTGTCAGTAGAATCGGCTCTAATGGAAAAATCAATGAGGAATCTTTCTAAAATTCGTGTCGCCGTCGTCGGGTTGCGGTTTGGGGCGTCGTTCGTGCCCATATATCGGGATCATCGCGATGTAGAAAGCGTGGCGATTTGCGATTTGGACGCCCATTCGCGCGATGCGGTCGGCGAAAAATGGGGCATTCCCGTTTCGGCGCGGTTCGATACGTTGGAACGCTTGCTCGATGCCGACGTATGCGATGCCGTCCATTTGGTGACGCCGGTTGCGTTCCACTGCGCGCAGGCCTGTCAAGTTTTGGCGGCGGGCAAGCACTGCGCGTCGGCGGTTCCGATGGCGGCGAAACTGGACGATTTGCTCGCCATTCACGCGGCCCAAGCCAAAGCCCGCAAAAACTATATGATGATGGAAACGGCGGTTTACACGCGCGAGTTTTTGTACGTAAAGCAATTGATGGACGAAGGACGGCTGGGCGATTTGACGTTTTTGCGTGGGTCGCACATTCAGGATTTGGAAGGGTTGCCGCCGTACTGGCAGGGCTATCCGCCGATGCACTACATCACGCACGCGCTGTCGCCGCTGCTTGCGCTCGCCGGAACTCGGGCCGCGAAAGTGGCGTGTTTGGGATCGGGGACGCTGCCGACAAGCGCGCGGGGCAAATACGACAATCCGTTTCCGCTGCAATCGGCCTTGTTTCGGCTCGCCGATTCCGACCTTGCCGCCGAAGTTACCATGTCATTTTTCCAAACCACGCGACCGTATACGGAAAGTTTCAGCGTGTACGGCGACCAAGCCGGATTTGAATGGCCGCAGCACGAGGGGAACCCCGCGTTTTTGTACGAATGGGACGCACGGCCCGAAAACAAGCGCGGGCGTCCTATTCGGACTACACCCGTTCACGCACCGTTTCGGCCCGATTTACTCCCCGCGTCGCTCGCGCCGTATGTGGAAGGCGGGCACGGCGGGTCGCACCCGCATTTGGCGCACGAGTTCGTGCGGAGCATCGTCGAAAAACGCAGGCCATTGGTAGACACGCAAACGGCGGCGCGGTGGACGGCTTCGGGTTTGTGCGCCCATCAGTCCTCGCTGAATGGTGGCGCGTGGGTGGATGTACCCGATTTCGCGCCGTCGGTTTTGCCCGTAGAATAAGCCATGAACTCGACCGAACCCAGCGATAACGCGCGAAAAATGCCGATTTTCTCGCACGGCGATTTTCAGGCAATCACGACGCGCTCCGATGAAGCCTCGCCGCTCGATTGCTTGATTTTGGCGCAGTCGTTCGGGGAGTTTTGGGCGTATTACTCGCAAAGCGACGGGATTTTATACGAGGAACCCTGCCGAAAAACCGGCACGGCGCTGGCCGCCTCCGTTGCGGTTTTGTTCACCCGCGAGCCGGACAGTTTGGCTTACGTGCAGCGCGAATTAGACGCGCGTACCGATATTGGCGACAGCAACCGCGTGGTTCAAACGCTTTCCGAATGGGCGGCGGGCAGCGAACGCTGGCCCTATGGCAGTTCGCACGAAACCCGGTTCACGCTCGGCCCGTTTTTGATGGCGCTTAAAATGTACTGCCTGCGCCATGTCGGATGCGTCGCCGTTCCGTATCTAACGCTGTTTGGAAATGAGTTGGATTACTCGTCCGAAGTGCTGCGCTGGAAGGGACACTTGCCGGGGAAACTGCTGCGAAGCGGGGCCATCGAGACGCTCATCGAACAAGCGAACCAAACGCAATCCATCGTGGTTGTCGGCGATATTTGCCGGTCGCAGGATTTGATGACGTATGCGCTGAATCGGGATTCGTTTTCGCGCTACTTGGCCGAGTTTTTGGAAGGCACGCGCACGGTCGTTGAGGCGAACGGCGGTATTTTCGATAAGTTTACCGGCGACGGCTTTGTCGCCTATTTCAACGAAGCCGTATCGGGCGCGCAGGATTTGGACTATCAAGCGTCGTTTCTCAAATTCGTGGATGAAGAAGCGCAGTTCGCGCGTCGCTTGTTTGCGCGCTGGGTGCAAACCGTCCGCAAACTGCCGCCCGGCGGAATTGGCCTTGCGATTGGCGCGGATGTCGGCGTGATTTCCATTCAGCATCGGGAAGGGCATTTGATAGCGGTCGGCGACGCCCTCGTTTGGGCGACCCGCATGGCAGCCGAAGCCAACTCGGACGAAACCGTCGTCAACAACGCCTTGTACCACGCCCTCAAAAACCGCCCCAACGCGCGCATCGCCTTCACCGAGCGGGCCGCGCAAACCAAAACCGGCGAAGGCTTTTTAGCGCAGATATTGCACGTAAACCATGAAACCAACTTTTGAAATCGACGGTACGCGGTTTTCCACTATGGCCGAATTTTCCGACGAGATTGCCCGCGCTTTACACATGACCTACGATTGGACGCTCAATCTCGACGGCTTCAACGATGTTTTGCGCGGCGGTTTCGGGACGCCCGAAGGCGGATTTATTATCGTTTGGAAAAATGCCGAACTGTCAAAGCGGGGTCTCGGCTCCAAACTCTTTGAAACGCTGGTTGAAATTATTCGCGCCCATTGTGCGGGCGGCGACGAGGGCCAAGACGACTTGGAATTGGTTCTCGCGTAGTTCGCGGACTACATCGGGCACTGGGTACAATGGGCGCATCGCGGAGGTGCAAAACAATGACGATAGGGCGATGGGCTTTACGGCGTAAATGCGGGTGGATCTGCTTGCTTCTGCTTTTGATGCTTGTTTGCAGGACGTATGCCCGCTCCGATTTCGGTCGTGATTATCTTTGCATGGCCGCGTATAACGGCGACTTGGTGCAGATGTGGTTGCTGCTTGGAGCGGGGGCCGACCCAAGCCGCGTGGGCTGGGAAGAGCATTTCACGCCGCTTGGCGAAACCGTTCGCAGTGGGCAAATCAAGGCGGCGCGCCTGCTTCTGGACTGGGGCGCGGATCCTAATGTGCCCAATGACAACGTTTTTGGCAAAACGGCGGCGGCGACGCTCACGAGCCATTTTGACGGAAAGCCCGAAGAGCAAGAAAAAGTTCGCGCCTTAATCCGCGCCGCAGGCGGTCGGTAAACCGTTTAACAAAAAACGCGCCCAAGCGATACCGTATGCAATATGGGAAACGGATTGCAGCAAAGCGTTGGGGGCGGGCGCAAAACGACGCCGCACGTGGTTCGGGGGCGCGTCAAGAAGAAAAACAACTGGGCGCTTAGTACGGATTATTACGACGCGCCGCAGCCGCGCATGGTCGTGATTGATCGCAAGCGGCCCGCGCCGGGCTATAAGCACGTTTTAACCAAAAGCGACATTTACCGTTTTTTGGAAATCCTGCCGGATTGGAAAACGCTTGCGGTCGGCCTCAACGCCATTGTTCTGTCGCCCGGCGAAGATTGGAGCGACGGCTACCATTGCCCCGGCGTTGTTCACGTCAACGCTTGGGAGGAAGGCTTGTGGCGCGAATCCTCCCAAGCCTACTACGACGCGCACCGCGAAATTTGGGAACGCTTGGGCGTGGAGTGCGAGCAAACCGGCGACGATTGCTTTTTGTGCAAATTCGACGAAGATTCCGTCCGCGCCTACCAACTGCTCCATATTTTGCTGCACGAACTGGGCCATCACCACGACCGCATGACGACCCGCTCGCAAAAACGCTCCACGCGCGGTGAAGCCTTCGCAGAAAACTACGCCCTGCACTACGAAGCCGCGATTTGGGACAAGTACCAGCGCGTTTTCGGGCGGTAATTTAGCCTACGCCATTTCTTCGGGAACCAGATGGATCGTACGCGGTTCGCCTTCGCCACGCCGCAGAATACGGAGCGGGACGCGCACGCCAACCCGTTCGTCGGTGAGCAATCGGTGCAAGTCGTCCACGCCTTTGACCGGCTGGCCGTCAAGGGTAATGATTATATCGCCGGTTTGCAAATTCGACCGAAAGGCGGGCCGATTGGGTTCGATAGTATCAACCAACACGCCGGTTTCGGGCAGTTTGTGCAAAAGCGTCAAACGGCGCGGCAAAACGACGGTTTGCGCGGCAACGCCAATCACCGACCGGCGGACGCGCCCGTCTCGGATGAGGCGCGAGGCGACCCAGCGGGCCGTATTAACGGCGATGGCGAAACAAATCCCCTGCGCGGGCAAGATAACGGCGGTATTGACGCCAATCACTTCGCCCCGGCTGGAAACGAGCGGGCCACCGCTGTTGCCGGGATTGAGCGCGGCGTCGGTTTGCAAAATGTTGTCCATCATGCGCCCACCCTGCCCGCGCAAACTGCGCCCGAGGGCGGACACGACGCCCGCCGTCACCGACGCCTGAAAGCCGAGCGGATTTCCGACCGCAATCGCCAACTGCCCGACGCGCACGGTTTGGCTGTTGCCCAAGCGGGCGGCTTGCAAATTGGGCGCGTCAATGCGCAGAACGGCGAGATCGGTGATGGGGTCATCGCCGACAAGAAACGCGGGAACAATGCGTCCGTCGTAGAGCGTGACCTGAAAGCCGTCGGACTTGGCGACAACGTGGCTGTTCGTTAGGATAAAGCCGTCCGGCGCAATAATAAAGCCCGACCCCGACCCGGCGCGATGCTGCCCCGCCTGTGCTTCGATAAAAACAACGGACGGGCCAATCGTTTCCGCCGCGCCGACGACTGCGCGCGAGTAAGCGTCCAAAAGCAAATCGTCGTCGGGCGCGGTCACGGCTCCGGGCGCGACGGTTTTCTCCACTTCCACGGCGGGGCCGGGGTTCAAAACAAGGGTTGGTTCTTCGGAAAAGACGATGTTTGGCATAGTATTTTAATGAAACCGAACCGTCTTGCCGCGTTCCGGTCTGCCCGGCCATTCTTTCGGGTAGGGAAGCCCCTTTACGCCCCGTGTGTCTAAAATCCGCAACTCTTGCCGCGCTTGATTGGCAATCGTCCCGATTTTGTCGGCGCGCACGGCTTTTTGAAACCAAGCACGGGCCTCGGCGGGCCGCTCTTTCATAGCAAGCGCCCTGCCGTAATACCAGAGCGCGACCGGATTGTGCGGCAGGCGTTGGACGGCGTGCTCCAGCGCCCACGCCGTGCTTCCATAGCGGCGTTCATCGAAATCCACCATACCCCGCGCCAAAAACAATGTCGCTTCCCAATCGCGGGCCGTGCGCTCGCCGGGCAAGTAGGGCTTGATGTAATCGTGGTACGCCAGAAGGTGCACGCCCTTCCACGCTTTTTTGGATTCCGCGACGCGCCCGGTTTTCACAAGCGCGAGAGCGGTATTAAGATTTAAGTTACCGTAGGGGTCGGCGCGAAAGCCATAGAGCGCGGCAGCCTGCTCGTATTTGTTTTGGCGAAAGTAGATGCGCGCTTGTAAGTCCGTAAACGTGTCGCCGGGCGAATAGATTGTTTGCCGTTGACTGCCCCGCAAACTCGCGCGTAGTTGGGCGGCCTCTTGCATGGCTTGATCCGCCGCGCCAATCTGATTTTGTTCCAATAGCGCCTCCGCCTTTTGAAACGCCCGCCCAATTTTGCGCGATAACGCTATTTGCTCCGGCGTCCTCGGTGGGAGGGGAACTGGACTTATTTTCGCAACACCGTCGGGCATGAACACGGCTCCTAAAAAATAGAAAAATATGCGCGGGGGCTAACTCGGCTGTTCTTCTTGGGGAAACAAGTGGCCCATTTTGGCGCGCTTGGTTTCCAAATATCGGGCGTTGTGGACGTTCGCGGTCGTGCGAATGGGCACAACTTCCACGATTTCCATGCCGAAGCCGTCCAAACCGGCGAGTTTGGCGGGGTTGTTCGTCATATAGCGGATTTTCTGGATGCCCAAATCCACCAAGATTTGCGCCCCGATACCGTAGTCGCGCAAATCGGCTTTCATGCCCAGCAGTTCGTTGGCCTCGACCGTATCCGCGCCCTTGTCTTGGAGTTCATAGGCGCGCATTTTGTTGACAAGCCCGATACCCCGGCCCTCCTGCTCAATGTAAAGCAGCACGCCCCGCCCGGCTTCCTTGATTTTTTCCAGCGCCAAATGCAGTTGGTCGCCGCAGTCGCAGCGCAAACTGTCCAGCAAATCGCCGGTCACACATGAGGAATGGATGCGGCACAACACCGGCTCGCCGTCGCTCACGTCGCCCATCACGAACGCGACGTAATCGCTGGTATCGACTTCGGAAAAATAGGCGTGGGCGACGAAATCGCCGTATTTGGTCGGCATTTGCGCGACGGCCTGTTTTTGAATCAGGTTTTCCGTGCGCCGACGGTACTGGATTAAATCGGCAATCGTGACGAGTTTCAGATCGAAGCGGCGGGCCATTTCGGCGAGTTGCGGGACGCGCACCATGTCGCCCGCGTCGTCCATGATTTCGCAGATCACGCCGACGGGCTGCAAACCGGCAAGCCGCATCAAATCGACAGCGGCTTCGGTATGCCCCGCGCGTTTGAGGACGCCGCCCGGGCGGGCCATCAGCGGATTGACGTGGCCGGGACGGTTGAAGTCGGACGCTTTGGCGCGCGGGTCGGCAAGTTTCCGCATGGTGAGCGCGCGGTCGTGCGCGCTGCTTCCGGTTGTCGTGCCCTCTTTGGCATCGACGGTTACCGTGAAGGCCGTTCGCATACTTTCGCTGTTTTCGCGCACCATGAGTTCGAGTTGGAGCGCGATTAAGCGGCTTTCCGGCATCGGGTTCGTAATAATGCCCGACGCATGGCGCGTCATTAAGGTAACGGCTTCGGGCATGACGAACTCCGCCGCCATGACGAAATCGCCCTCGTTTTCGCGGTCTTCATCGTCAACGAGAATAATCAGTTTGCCCGCCCGCAAATCGGCGATGGCTTCTTCAATGGACGCGAACGGGGTGCTGGATGTTGTTTCTTGCATTTAGGCTCGTAGGACGTTTCTATGGCTTGGGCAATACAGGGTCGATCCAATCGCGCGTGAGAAACGTTGGGTGCAAGTGGTCGAAATCTTTGTCGGTGGTTAATAGGGTTGCTGTTGTAACGCTGGCGGTCGCGGCAATCCACAAGTCGTTTTTGCCCATCGTCACGCCGTGAGCGATACTAAAATTGTCTATGGCGATATAGGCATCCAAAATACCCGGCTCGTGAATGTGGACGGTGATAAAGGCGGAAAGTACGAAATCGAGTTGATTTTTACGCGACGCTCCCCAATTCTGCCGCGCCGCGATAGACCTGACTTCGGCTTCGCTCACATAAGATATAAGCGGGGCCTGCGGCGAAGAAAGCAACGGATACTTCGCCAAAATCCGTGCGCTTAGTTCGCCCCGTCGCGCAAGCGCGAGCAAAATGTTGGTATCTGCAAGCGTCAAATCCGTCATTGGGACGAGCGGCGCGGCGACCGCCATCTAAACGCGGCCCGCGTCTTCGTCGTCAATGCGGCGCTCCAGCGCAAGTAATTCTTCTTCGGTTTCGTCGCCGGGCCATTGACCTATTACGCGATGTAAACCGTTTGTGCCGTCAGTCGCCGGATTGCGCGGTTTCAACGCCAACACCCAATCCGGCGGCGACGTAGGACGAACGTAATCCGTTGCGCTATCGCTCGCGCTGGGAGATTTTTCCAAAATTGGCGAAATTGACACAGCCATGTTTACGTTCTCCTTTGGGCGACGGGCCGCTTTTATTTTACCAGCGGCCCACGGCTTCGTCGGTTTCGGTGGCGGTGGTGACGTAGCCGGAGCGGGCGAGCAAGTCCATCGATACACCGCCTCCGCGCTCCGAGCCGACGCGATCCACGCCCGCCAAATGGCCGCCGAGAAGTTTTTCGACATACTTGCCCAAAATGTCGCACTCGATGTTGATGGTGTCGCCCGCCCGCTTGTCGCGCAGCGTCGTGTTTTCCCATGTGTGCGGGATAATGGACACCGAAAAGGTGCGGTCGGCGCTGTCGGCGACGGTTAAGGAAATGCCGTCCAAACACACGCTGCCTTTGGTGACGATGTAGCGCATGAGTTCGGGGCTTGCGTCAATATACACGAACCACGAATTGCCGACCGGGCGAATGGACGCGATACGCCCCGTGCCATCGACATGACCCTGCACGATATGCCCGCCCAAGCGTCCGCCGACCGGCAGCGACCGCTCCAAATTCACGTTGTCGCCGCTTTGCAGCTCGCCCAATGCGGTTTTTCGCATGGTTTCGTACACGGCGTCAAACGATAATTGCGGCGGGCGAATTTCGGTGACGGTAAGGCACACGCCATTGATGGCGATACTTTCCCCCATCACCACGTCCTCGGCGATTTTGCCCGCCGACACCGTGATGCGTGAGCCTTCGCCCTGCCGCTCGATACTCGTAATTTTCCCGACCGATTCCACAAGGCCCGTAAACATCGCTCACCTTCTCCGCTCAGTTATTTTTAAGTGTGTGCCGCGTCCCCAGAGTAAGTATCGGGAACGTCGGCGAAAATCGCTATATCACTGCCAAACTGCCGCATTTTGAGTGTGCCCAAATTATGCGCGTTTGCCATTTCCATTATGCCCGGCCCGTCCACCGCCGTCGGCGCGTTTGCCCCGCCGACGATTTTGGGCGCGTAGAAAAACACCGCCCGGTTGACAAGGCTTGCCTGCCAAAACGAGGCCGCGAGCGCCCCGCCCGATTCCAGTAGAACCGACAGCAAGCCGCGCGAAGCCAACAATTCGGCGACGGCCCGCACCGAAACGCGCCGGTTGTTTTCGGCGTCACCGATGGGTAAAAGAACGACTTCGGCCCCGGTTTCGCGCAAGCGGTCGGCGTCGCTTGAACTTGCCACGCCTTCCGCGCCGATAAACAAACTATTCGGCCCCACTGCGTGAAAGCCCTGCGGCGTTCGCAGGCTGCTGTCAATTAGTACACGCAGCGGCGGCTTTGCGTTCCCTTTTGCCCGTTTACCGGTGCGAACGGTGAATTGAGGATTGTCGGCGAGGACGGTTCCGACACCCGCGACAATGGCGTCGGCCTCATGGCGCAGATGTTCGTGGACAAACGCGCGGGATGCTTCGCCGGTTATCCATTTGCTGTCGCCGGTTGCGGTGGCGATTTTGCCGTCAAGGGTTAGGGCGGCTTTGTGTGTGATAAAGGGTAAACCCGTCAATCGGTGGCGGATAAAGGCTTCATTGAGGCTGCGGGCGGCGTCTTCTTCCACGCCGATAGTAACGGCTACGCCTGAGTGACGCAGCAGTTCAAAGCCCCGGCCCGACGTACGGGTATCTGGGTCAACCATCGCGCCGACCACACGGGACACGCCTGCATCCAAACAGCGTTGGGCGCATGGCACGCGCGGCGAGCCGTCCGGGTTGTGGGTATGGGAGCAGGGTTCGAGCGTGACGTAAATGGTCGCGCCCCGCGCACGGTCGCCCGCCTGTGCGAACGCGGCGGCTTCGGCGTGCGGGGTTCCCGGCCCGTTGTGCCAGCCTTCGCCGACGATTTCGCCGCCCTTGACGACGACCGCACCGACGCGCGGGTTCGGGTGCGTGCGCAGATTGCGACGGGCAAGCAAGAGGGCGCGGCGCATGAATTTGGCGTACGTTTGGGCGTCCACGTTTTAGCTGCCGCCCGCGTCCTTATTGGCTTTTTTTGCTTCGGCTTCGCGCTGGGCTTTTTCCAGTTCTTCTTGAAGGACGACGCTCAAATAGGCGCGGCGTTCGCGGCGCACGGACGAATAGGATTCCAGTGCGTCTAAGAGGGCGACACACACGAGCGTCAAGCACAAAAACAAACACGAGGAAACGTAAAAAAAGAAGCGGAACGCGCCGACGCGCGGCGTGACGCCCGCGCGAAAGTCAATGAACGTGTACATCAAAACGAGCACAAGGAGCACGTCCAGCAAAAACAAGCCGACCGTTCGGAAAAGGCGCGAGCGGCCCGACAGCGCGCCGTACTTGTTCGGGTAGCCAAGCACCGTGTAGGCAAGCGCGCCCAGTGTGCATAAACCCAGAATGATTTGTGCGGTCAGCATGGTATTTACGAAGGCCTCTCCCCCCGGCCCCCTCCCCTGAAAGGGAAGGGGGAGCCAGTATCCGTAGATTTCGTGCGGGCTTAGGCTTGCCCTAAATAAAAATATACCGCGTTTGCGCGCATAAACGTTTTGCAGGCTCCCCCTTCCCGCTTCGGGGAGGGGGTTGGGGGGAGAGGCCCGCTACTTTTACGGCTCCATCGCGGCGGCGCGGAGTTGGGCGATACCATTTCCCGGCCCGCCTTGCGCGTGGAAGATAAAAGAACCGGCGACCAGAACGTCGGCCCCGCTTTGCACCAAGCCGTGCGCGGTGCGGGCGTCTACGCCACCGTCCACGCTGATCAAAAACGAGGCCCCTTCTTGGTCGCGCAATTGCGCCAAATCGCCGACTTTATCGCCTGCGGCAGGAAGGAACTTTTGTCCGCCGAAGCCGGGATTGACCGTCATGACCAAAACCAAGTCGATGTCGTCCCAAACGTAGGAAAGGACGTTGGGGTTCGTGGCGGGGTTCAAGGCGACGCCCGCGCGGCGGCCCAAAGCGCGAATGGCGGCGAGGGTGCGCTGCAAGTGCGGGGTCGCTTCGGCGTGTACGGTAATCACGTCGGCCCCGGCGGCGGCGAACGGCTCGATTAAATCGTAGGGCTTTTCCACCATTAAATGCACATCGAAGGTTGTGTTGGGCAAAACGGGACGCAACGCGCGCACCAAGTCCGCGCCGAACGTCAAATTGGGCACGAAGTGCCCGTCCATAATGTCGAAATGCAGCCAGTCTGCGCCGCCGTGGACGCAGGCGAGCGCGCCATCGGCGAAATGGGCGAAGTCGGCGGAAAGCAGCGATGGCGACACGCGAATCTGTCCGGCGGCGAGCCGGTTCATGTCGGGAATGCTTGCGGGAAGGTTGGAGTCCGGTGGGTTCATACGAGTTTTTAGCGCTTACTGCGTGGTTTCTTTGGTGAGTTGGTCGTTGTCATAGACCTTGATTACAATGGGTTTACCCACCGCTTCGACGCGAAATTTCACGGGTTCCCCGGCGTTTTTGGCCTCATCGTAGACGGAACGCGGGCCGTTTTTATCGGTCACGTCGATACGGACACGGTGTGGCTGCCCGTCGCGCGGCACATTGTAGGCGATGTCGAAGTAGCGCGTCCTATCGGGATCGCTGGACGGCGCGGGCGACGGATTATTGCTGTCGCCATCGCCGCCGTTTTCGCCGGGAATGGGTTCGGGCGACGGCTCCACATACGGGGTCGGGTCGGGGTACGGCGTGGGCGCGGGTTCTTCGCCCTTGCTGTACACGAGTTCCACGCGGCTGCCGCGCGGGCGGTTTTCGCCTGATTCGGGCACTTGGCGAAGCACGTTGCCTTTGGCGGCGAGCGGGTCGTATTCGCCCGTATATCCGCCCATCGTGAGGCCCGATTTTTCGATCAAGCGGCGGGCCTTGTCCAGCGAGACATCGTGGACATCGGGCACGGTGACGAGGCGCGGGCCTTTGGAAACCCAGATTTCGACCGACCGGCCTTCGCGGATATGGCGACCGGCGGGCGGCGAAATTTGGTAGATTTGGTCGGTGAGATACTTGTCGTTGAACTGCTCGTCCACGGTGGCGAGTTCAAACTTATTCATGCTTGCGATTTGCTTGGCCTCGTCGAGCGACTTACCCACCAAATTCGGCACGACCACGTCCGCCTGCGTGCGGAAAAAGTTCGTGGTTTGGTAGGCGAGCAGGACAATCCCGCCGACGATGAGCAGCAAAAAGAAGATATTGAGCGAGGTAAGCCAGCGGCTTGCTCGGTGGGACACAGGCGGCGGTTCCTTAGGTTCGGAGCGACGTTTGGACGCGCGTTTTTTTGCGGAAGGCGGCGCGGCGTCGCCCTCGGGGATAGGGTCGGACAAAACATAGGTTCCCGGCGCGGGCGGGGCAAAGGGCAGCCGCTCTTCGGCGACGGCAAGGGCGGTCGTGGCTTGGGGCGCGACCGGTAACGGATTGGGAACGCGACGTGGGGCGGGCGCATCGGCCCACGCGCTGCTCGCAGCAACGGCAGGAGCCGGGGCCGGGCGGGCACTGGTGGGCATAACGCGCGTTGCCTCGTCGGCGGGCAGCGGGGCGAGCGTCGGCATCGCGGATGCAGGAAGCGGAATAGGCGCGACGGGAGGGGCAGAAACGGGCGGCGGAACCGGCTTCGCAGGCGCGGGAATCGTCGCATCGGCGTCGCCGGTTTCGTTGCCGTAGGGGTCAAACGACGTGCCGACGGCAGGCGCAGCAGCGACAGGCAGGGCGGTTGCGGCTACGGCGGGCACAATCGGCGCAGTCGCGGCGGTCGCTTCGGATGCGGGCGCAACGACGCCCAAAGCGGCGACGGCGGACGCGATTTCTTTGGAATCCAGCGGCGACCACGCGAGCGAGCGCCCGTACTTCAAGGCATCGCGCACGGCCCGCAGATCGGTGATCAAAGCGTTTGCGTCGGCGTAGCGCGCTTCGGGACGCTTGGCGAGCAGTTTTTGCACCACGCCGTCAAGGGCGCGGGGCACGGCATCGCTCGCTTGGCGGGGCGCGGGAACCGGGCTTTGCGCGTGTTTGAGCGCGATTTGTACGGCGCTGTCGCCCTTGAAGGGAACGTCGCCGGTCAGCATTTCAAACAGCACAACGCCCAGCGCGTACAAATCGGCGGAGGCCGACGGGGCGTTCGATAGCGACAATTCCGGCGCGGCATAGGCGACAATGCGCGCGAGTTGCTCGGGGTCGTTTGCGACCGCTTTGTTTTGCGCGGGGGCGATACCGAACCCCGACAATTTAATTTGATTGTCCGGCCCGATAACGACGTTTTGCGGGCGCACGTCGCCGTGGAACACGTTTTTGGCGTGGGCGAATTGGAGGGCGTCGGCGAGGGCGAGGGCCGTATCGGTCGCCGCCGTGAGTTGGAACGGGGCCGCGCGGCGAATGCGCTCTTTGAGGTCAATGCCGCGCACGAACTCTTCGACCAAAAACAAGGGGGCGTTGTGGGGGCGGTCTTCGCCGCCGTCGAGCGGGCGCACGATATTGGGATGCGTGAGCGCAAACGTTTGGCCCAAGCCCGATTTGAGCAGGGCGATTAAATCGGGGCGGTCGCCGATAGGCGGCACGATTTTAACGGTGACAATCCCGCCCGCCGATTGGTCGCGGGCGCGGAACGCGGCAAGGAAGGTTCCGGTTTGCAGCGGCTCCAGCAGTTCCCAGCGGCCCGATAAAACCCGGCTACCGGAACCGTTGGATTGCCCCGGCAATGCAGGCATGGAGGGCGACGCGGCGTTATCCACGGCGTTTCCCTTGCGGCGCGGGGGCGGCTTTCGCGGTTTGCGGCGCGGCTTGTTCTCGGCTACGCAAAACGCGAAGCGCGGCGGTTGCGATGAAGCCTAACAAAAATACGGCATACAAAGCGGTCAGGATATTGAAAGGCAGCGAAAGGCCCGCATACGGCCCCCAAAACGCGACGGCGCACAGCACGAACCAAACGCACAACGCGGCATCGGTCGCGCGGTTCGCGATTGCGCCGCCGTTGTTCTCGCTTTTTGCGTCTAATTCCTGCTTATTGCCTGATACGCTCATGGGTTTGCCGCTTTCGCCAATCCTTGATGTATCATAGTTTCGCCGACATCGCCCCAAACACCGACTTTCCCGACGGCCTCGGCAAGTACGAACTTGGCGCGTCCGCCTTCGGCTTTTTTATCCCGCCCCAGCAAGGCGATTAAATCGTCGGCGGGCACATCGCTTGGCAGGTGGGTCGGCAAACCGAAGGCGGAAAGCGCAGCGCGGGTTTGAGTGGCGATTTCGGGTGGCGTGACGCCGCGCGCCTCGCCGATAAAGGCCGCCGCCATCATGCCGATTGCGATGGCTTCGCCGTGTCGGTAGCGCGTGTAATTTGTCGCCGATTCGAGCGCGTGACCAATGGTGTGCCCGTAGTTGAGAATAGCCCGCAAGCCAAGCGTTTCAAACTCGTCGCGCGTTACGACATCGGCCTTAATTTCGCACGACCGGCGCACGATATGGGCAATCGCTTGGGCGTCGTTTTGCAGAATTTGGTCGGCGTTCGTTAAGCAAAATTGGAGCAGTTCGGGGTCGGCGATAAACCCGTATTTGATAACTTCCGCCATGCCCGCGCGCAAATCGCGTTCGGGAAGCGAACGCAAAACGTCGGGATCCACGACAACGGCGCGGGGCTGATAAAACGCGCCGACGAGATTTTTGCCCGATTTGAAATCCACGCCGGTTTTTCCGCCGACCGACGAATCTACCATCGCAAGCAGCGTCGTCGGGATTTGGATATAGGGCAAGCCGCGCAGATAC
>CAXTBP010000049.1:0-30120 GCA_964241985.1 uncultured Armatimonadaceae bacterium
CTGCTGGGCCGCGTTTTGGGCGGTTTGTAGATAGGACAAGGCCCCCCTGCCCCCAATAATGGGGGGTTCCGAATAGGCCCGTGTATACCGTAAATCTTTGCGATATAACGAGAACGTTTTTTCAGAACCCCCCCTTAATTGGGGGCAGGGGGCTTTTTTATGACTGACTACATTTCTTTGGACGGCGGCGTGCCGCGAAATGTGTCTCTCGTGGTTACGCGCGGGAGCGTAATGACCTTGTTTTCGCGGGCCGATTGGTAAATCGCCGCCATCAAGCGCTGATCCTGCAAGCCTTCCTCGCCGGGCGTGTACGGCTTCGTATTTTTCACGACGCACTCCGCCATGTGATCCATTTCGAGGGCAAACTGGTTTTTCTCATTGAGTCGAACTTCCTCGACCGATTCGGCTTCGGGATTTTTTGCCGACTTGCGGCCCGTCATCAGGCGCAGGCCCCGGTACGAAAACGCGGGATCGGCCTGCGCCCACGCATTGGCCCCGTACACGCGAAGCCTACGCGATTCGTGGATGCCATACGAGGTGGTGCTCATGGTTTGTACGCCGGACGGAAACGCCATAGTCCATTGCACGGTTTCTTCCACTTCCTTGAAGCGCGGGTCGCCGGGCGTGGAATACTGCCGGGCGGACACTTCGGTCGGTTCTTCGCCAAGCAAAAAGCGAATCGTGTTCAAGCAGTACAAACCGATGTCGGGGAGTGCGCCGCCGCCCGCCAATTTTTTGTTTAATCGCCACTGGCTCAAATCGCCGCCCTGCGCCTGTCCGTTATTGGCGGAAATGGTCTTTACCTGTCCCAAATCGCCGCCTCGCACAAATTCCTGCAAATATCGGTGAAGCGGCGTGTACTGGATGCGGTACGCGATCATCAGTTTGCGGTTCGCCTTTTCGCAAGCGGCGACCATTTCTTCGGCTTCCTTGACTGTGTTCGCCATCGGCTTTTCGCACAAAATATGCTTGCCCGCCGCCGCCCCGCGCAGGGTAAACTCATGGTGCTGCCCGTTGGGCAAAACGATATACACGACCTCGATGTCGGGGTTGTTTTTGATGTCGTCGAAGTTTTTGTAATCGTACACGCTCTGCGGCTTGATGCCGTATTGCTGGGCGACGCGGAGGGCTTTGTTACGGTCGCCGGAAACAAGCGCGACTGGCTTGCACCGCTTGGCGGCCCCAAATGCGGGCAGAATTTCTTCCAATGTCAGCCGACCTAAACCGACAAGGGCAAAGCCGACGCGCCCGTCCGGCGCAATCGCGGACGGCGCGGTTTCGGATTCGCGCTCGGTTTTGTTGGTAATCGGCTGAAGCGGAACGGGCGGCAAAAGGTCGGTCGGCTTATTGACAACGGGCGGCGTGGTTTGAGCCATCGCGGGTTCTCCTTCGGACAAAAGGCTCGCGGCAACAAGGCCGCCACCCGCCGTAGCGGACAAAAACGACCGACGCGAAAGCGGGTCGGGTTGGGAACGGGGCATAAACGAAAAACTTTCTAACGGTGCACTGTTCTGCACTGTTCTCGTTTATGCCCAAATTTCCCGATTGCGGTAACCCTACCGCTTTCGCATTTCGTCGCGGCGCATGGGCATTTTGTCGATTCGCCCGAACAAGTCGTCCAGCACGACGGGGCGCTTGGATGAATAAGCGTCGTTGCCGTCCTTACCGATGAGCAGAACACGGAACGCGCCGGACGGAATGTTGTAGCGTTTGCGAAGGGCGCGGGCATCGCTGGATGGCAAATCATACGCCCCGCGCTTGCTTTGCCCGCTTTCCAAAATCGAGAACGCGATGAGTTGACGGTCGGCAAATCCGGCTTCCTTATTTTTCCACAATTCCATCTGTTTTTGAAACTGCGCATCTTTGGCGGACGGCGCGAACACGAGCGCGAGCCGATTGCGGTTCCGGTAGCGCGACAAATTCGCCCCGCCAGACTGGGCGGCGCAAACCCCAACAACGGCAACGCAAACGAAAGCCGTCAGCACAAGCAAAACAAACGTGGGGCGAAAACGCATACAATAAACCAAACGAAGGCGCGGGGCCTTCGTTTTTCCGTTACAAAGTGTTGCCGCCGGTGCGAACGCATCGGTAGACACTTTTTCGTTCCCTTCGGCGCAGGCTACGTAAACGCCGCGCTGTTCACGGGGCCGAAATATTCGGGCAGTCCGCGTTTTTATAACGGAATAAGACTTACTAAGCGGGGCTGCCGCTTTTTACCCTTCGTTCATTGGGGCATTTTGGCGATGCAGCCGGTAGGCAATCCGCAAATAAAAGACGGAAAGAAGCCAAAATATACCCGTAGTGAACGCGCTGAAAATCCACGACGGCATCCACGGAATACTGACGAGGGGATGCGGATCATGGTACTTCCCAAAAGTGGATACCGTAAAAAGGAGGGCGAGAACCAGATTAAACAAACCGGTTCATATTGCCGAATTTTTGTTACGGTTTCCCCACCATGTTTCAGAAGCCTTGGCGAAATCAACCCTTTTCGGATTTTGGTTTTGCATGCCCTTATTGTATCTTTCAAAACACTTTCAAATATGTTGTTTCAAAAAATCGAGCAGGACTTTTTGCGTGACTTGCGAGGCCCAGCCGTCGAAGTTGTAATCATAACCGTGGGTAGCGTAGGGGAAGTACACGGCTTGGTGCGGAATGTTTGCGGCGTTCAAGCGGGTCGCTAAATGCCGGGCGTGGACGGGGCCGACAATAGTATCCCGTTCGCCGTGAAAAAGCAGGGTGGGCGGGGTTTGCGGCGTGACCCGTGAAATAGGAGCCGCCAAATCGTACGCATCCGGGACACTTTCGGGAGTGCCGCCCAAATATCGGCGCAGGGTTCCCGGCCCGTTGATGATGTCGAACCGGGCAGGGTGCGCATAGCCATATACCAAATCGGCGGGGCCGTACAGCGAAACCACGGCTCGGACGGAAGCGTCGCCATTCACATCGCCGACGCTTGGCGGAAGGCGCGTGTCGCGGGGCGCATACGCGGCGAGAAGGGCGAGTTGCCCGCCCGCCGAACGGCCCAAAAGCGCGATACGGTTGGCGTCCACACCGAAGCGTTCGGAATGGCGCTTGACCCACAAGACGGCGGCTTTCACGTCCCCGGTCGCTTGTTTATAGGTGGGCGGCGGCGCGAGCCGGTATTGCACGTCGAACACGACATAGCCGTTTTGCGCGAGCCAGCGGTTCCATTGGGGAAAGTCGCGTTTGTCGCCTGCGTTCCATGAGCCGCCATGCACAACGACAACGGCGGGTCTCTTTCTATCGTCTTCGCCCAGCGACGGCAAATACACGTCAAGGGCGAGCGGAATACCGTTCGGTTTGGCGAATGCTTCCGTCGCGTCGGGCGTGCCGGTTTCCCGACCGGGCAGGCACGAAAAATACCGGCTCCACGACAGCGAAACGCCGTGTGCGCGCGCAACGGGCAGCGTTTGGAAATACGGGACAAGCGAAAGCGCGATGGTGGCGAGGCCCAAAAGAACGACGGTTCCGCCCGCACCGCGCGCATACAATCGAAAGGCAATGGCTCCTAAAATGACGCCGCCCATTCCCAAGCCGCCGAGCCACAGCGCCCATTCGCCTGCAATCAGCCCGGTTATCCACAAGCCGTACCGCACGGGCGGCAAAACCGTCCATAGAAGACAGAATAGCGGCAAGGCCGTACACAAAAAGCCGCCAATCAAAACGAATGCGCGCGTCACGGTTTCATTGTAGCCGCTTAACGCCCTTTTGCCTGCCGGGTTCCCAAGTCGGTAAACCAGCAAACCGGTGTTTTTATGGGCTTTTAGGCGAACAACCGTATTTTTAGCGTGATGCGCGAGTTCCTTATTTCCAAATACTAAAAGTGAGGCGAACGGCAAATCTTCCCGCATCATGCGGCTGTCCTAATCCCGTCTCGTCCTTCGCACCCGAAAGGGCAAACCCGGTGAAAACCGGGGGCGCAAAGCTACGGGCCTACCCCGAATTTCGTTTTGCACGCGGCGCGTTGCAATCGGAAACGGCAGGGCCGCCGAGCTACCGAAACTTGCGTGGTTAGAAGGAAACCCTGCATTGATCCGTTTCTTTACCCAACAAGGCGTGCCGGTACGGGCCGCCCATCTTGCCGCGATGTGCGCGGCTACCTCTGCATTCGGCTTCGCCGGTTCCGTCGCGTTCGCGCAAACCGCGTCGCCTGCCGTTATCACCGATCCGACGCTCGCTCGCGCGGCGCAAACCGCGCGGCCCGATACGCGCGGCTGGACAAGCGTTATTGTGCAAATCGCGCCCGGCGCGAATACGCAAACCGTCGAAACTGCCACTCGGCAATTGGGCGGCGACGTAACGCGGCATCTGACCATTATCCAAAGTTTTGCCCTTCGCGTTCCGACGAAAAACTTGGCCGCGCTCGCGCAAACGCCGGGCATCGCGCATATTTCCCGCGACGCGCAAACCAAGCGGCACGGCGACGAGTTCACCGTGCAGCACAGCGGCGCGGATACCGCCACCGCGTCAGGCTTGCAGGGCGGCTACGGCTTGTCCGGCAGTGGCGTGACGGTCGCCGTTTTGGATAGCGGCATTCGACCGGGCAAGGATTTTGAATCCAACACCCTGCTCTTAAAAGGCTCGCGCATCGCCGCCGCCGTCAACTTCACGGGGTCGGACGGCACGGACGACAAACTGGGGCACGGAACGCACGTTGCCGGTATCATCGCGGGAAACGGGGTCAACTCGACGGGCCTGCAATACTACCGCACGTTTTTGGGCATCGCCCCGTCCGCCTCGCTTGTCAACGTGCGCGTTTTGGACAGCAAAGGTTCGGGCAACGTCAGCAACGTGATTGCCGGTTTGAACTGGATCGTCCAGAATAAAGTCAAGTACAACATTCGCGTCGTCAACGTTTCGCTCGGGCATCCCGTGTATGAATCCGTCACGACCGATCCGCTGAACCTTGCGGTTCAAGCCGCGTGGAAAGCGGGTATCGTCGTCGTTTGCTCGGCGGGCAATACGGGCCGCATGACCGACGAAAAAGGAACGTATTCGGACAACGAAGGGTTCGGAGCGGCCTACGGAACCATCCAGTGCCCGGGAAACGATCCGCTCGTCATTACCGTCGGCGCGATGAAAAATGTGGACACGAATCGTGCCAACGACAAAATCGCCACCTATTCGTCGCGCGGCCCGTCGCGCCTCGATATGGTCATCAAGCCCGATATTGTCGCGCCCGGCAACCGTGTTATTTCCGTGTGCGCCGATGGCTCCACCCTCGACAACGCATTCGGCGGAACCAACGACATCCCCAAATCGGCCTATCAGTACACCAACAAAACCGATATGTCCAAAACGTATTATGTTTTGTCGGGAACCAGTATGGCCGCGCCCGTCGTTTCCGGGGCGGTCGCCTTGCTGCTGAACAAAAACAGCAACTTGTCGCCCGATACGGTCAAGGCCCGCTTGATGCTGTCCGCCGACAACTGGAAAAACGCGGACGGAACGCCCGACGTGCTGACCTATGGGGCCGGGTATTTGAACATTCCCGCCGCATTGGACAACTTGAAAGCCGTTCCCACCACGTCGTATGCCGTCAGTCCTTTCCTCATTGTCGCAAACGACGGCACGATGAAAGTGGACATGAACCAAGCGTTGTGGGGCAAAGCGTCCCTGTGGGAAACGGGCGTTACGCAGCTGCAAACCTTGTGGGGAACCGACGCCATCATCGGGCAAAGCACCGTTTGGGGTGACCAAGCCTTGTGGGGAAAAGCCAGCGCCGTTCGGGCCGACCAAGCCCTTTGGGGCAAGGCGGTCGCAAGCAGCGTGGATATTTCGTCGGCAAGCGTGTACGGGGAGCAATAAAAAATGACTACGAATACCGCTGTCATGGCGTGCCGCAAAACGCTGTTTAGCCGCACGCTCGTTCTTACCGCGCTTTTTGTCGTCGCGGCGGCGGGCAGTGTTTTCTGCGCCCGTTCGGCGCGGGCCGACGCGCCCGCTGCACCTAAAGAAGATGTTTCCGTCGAAGCGCAAGCAGTCGCCAGCCTGCTTGCAGCACAAGGCATCGGAAACCCTGCAATGGGTGTATCCGCAATGCAGGTTTTGTGGGGTGGGGGGATAAAACCCGAGCCACCCAAAAGTCAACTCTTCGCGCAGTCCGGTGAAGGGAGGGTGAACCGAACTCCGGCGCATCCCGCCCCGCCCCGCCCCATACCGAGAACGCGCAAAACGGCCTCTGCAAAATCGGAATAAACCCGCCGATACTTAAAGGGTACGGCTAATGGATCAGTTCCTCCACCGGACGCGCGCTAATCGCGTCCGGTGGTTTTTCTCGTATTGGACGGGTTACCACGGTTCCTTATGAAAGATTTGCCCAAAAGCGCCCGCATTTATTTACTCTGCGTCTATGCCGCAGCCTTTGCCGCCTTGATCCGCGTGTTCGCGTATCCCGGCATTTTGGACTGGCGCGCATCATGGCTGGAAGTTGCCGCCTTTGCCGTCGTCGCCGTAATCGGAGGGCACTTCAAAGTTCCGATTATGCCGGGTACGGTGCGGCTCAAAGATAAAGACGACGGAACCATGTCGCTGGGCTTCGCCATTATCTTCGCCGCGCTGCTTAGGTTAGGGCCGGAAGGGGCGGTTATCACGGGCATCGCCACGACAGTGATGAGCTGCTTACGCATTCAGGATCCGTGGTATCGTTTTAAGTCCAAGCCGCAGCCGTGGTTTCAGTTCGGCTTCAATGTATCCGTCAATATTGTGGAAACGGCGTCGGCGAGTTTCGTGTTTTTGGCGATCAACCAGCACAACCTCCATCTGCACTTCGGTACGTATTTTTTCGCCGTTGTCGCCGCAAGCTTGACCTTCTTCTTTCTCAACACGGTTTCCGTCGCCGCCGTTATCGCCTTGTGCGACAAATGCAACATATACAAAATGTGGTGCGAATCGTTTTTGTGGACGGCCCCGTCGTATTTTGCGGGCGCGGCGGTGGCGACCGGAGCAAGCGTTTTATGCGCGGTTATGGGCGGCCCGCTTCCCGTTGTTTTAGCGCTCGCGTGCGCGGTCGTGATCGGTACGCTGACGCAGTTGTCCTACAAACACTACACCGACAAAGCCAATGCGCTGGCGGCGGCGGGCGAAGACCTGCTGGCAAGCAAAGACGAACTGGCGACGCTGTATCTTGCGACGATTCGCAGCCTCGCTCTCGCCATCGACGCCAAAGATCAGTACACGCACAAGCACATTTTGCGCGTCCAAAAGTATTCGGTCGCAACCGCAAAGCAAATGGGGTTCGCGGGCGACGAACTCAAAGCGATGGAAACCGGCGCGCTGCTGCACGACATCGGCAAACTGGGCGTTCCCGAATACGTGCTTCTGAAACCGGGCCGCTTGACCGACGACGAATTCGACAAAATCAAACAGCATCCCAATATCGGGGCCGACATTTTAGACCCGGTGACCTTTCCGTGGCCCGTTTTGCCGATTGTCAAGCACCATCACGAACGCATGGACGGCACGGGCTACCCGGACGGCCTCAAAGGCGAAGAAATTCCGCTGTCGGCCCGCGTGCTTGCGGTCGCCGATGTGTACGACGCCATCACGTCGTCGCGCTCGTACCGCTCGGCATGGACGCACGAGCGAGCGATGGAAGAAATCAAATCCAAAGCCGGAACCCATTTTGACCCGCAAGTTGTGGACGCTTTTTGTTTGGTAATCGACGGCGTGTTGGCCGAAGAAAAAGCCCTCGCGGAAACGGCGGCGGCGGACGTACCCGCGCTCGTCAAAGCGGGCGTGCAGTACGCAAGCGGCGACCAAAAAGATTTGGCGACCACGGCCCGTTCGGCGGAAGCCGTCCGAAGCATTCAGCGGGCCTCGTCGGAGTTGTGGGCTTTGTACGAAGTCGCGCAAACTCTGTCCGCGAGTTTGGGCATCAACGACACCTTAGAAATTCTTGCCCGCAAACTCAACGCCATTTTCCCCGAAACCGGGTGCGTCTTTTTGCTGCGCGATTTCACCTGCGACGACGTACCAGACGCTTTTGTCGCCCGCTCCGCCGTCGGTCTGAATTCCGTATTTTTCGATGGCTGCCGAACTTTGCGCTCCGACAGTTTGAGTTTACGGGTTGCCCGCGAACGACGCGCGTATTTGGGCGTGTATGACCACGACGATTTGATGCCGATTGGCTCGTCGGGAACGGCGTGGAAGGAAATCGGCACGGCCCTGATTGTGCCGATTGTGCATCAAGGTGAAATGCTCGGAACCATCAATCTGTACCACGCGGACGTGAACGCTTTCGCTTCCCACGACCAGTATCTCTTGGAAATGATCGGCGAGCGGGCCGCCCTCGCGCTGTACAACGGCTTATTGTTCGACCGCACCAAAAGCGACGCCATTACCGATCCGCTCACCGGTTTGTTCAACGTGCGCCATTTCACCGAATGCGTGGAGGAGCATATTCGGAGCGCGGCCAATCCCGAAAGCAAAGGGGCGGGCGAGAACTCGTTCGCGCTGCTGTGCCTTGATTTGGACTGCTTCAAGCCCATCAACGATAATTTCGGGCATCAGCGCGGCGACCGCGTTTTGTGCGACGTGAGCCAGTTGTTGTCATCGCTCGTCGGCAAACACGATGTCGTATCCCGCTACGGCGGCGATGAGTTCTTGATTTTGCTGCACGGAGCGACGCCCGCCGAGGCCGCCAATACGGCGTGGCGCATTCAGGAAACCGTGACGGCGTACGATCCGCAGCTCCGGCATCCGAAACTCGGCGACCTGCGAATTGATGTCAGTGTGGGAATCGCCTGCTTCCCCGACAGCGGCTCGGACAGCGCCACTCTTTTGTCAGTCGCGGACGCCGCCATGTATGCCAACAAAACTGAGCGCAAGCTCAAAAACTTGGCGGGCATGGAGCGAACGGGCAACGCCACCGTCGGAGGCGTCACCGGGGCCGGTTTCGCAAGCGCCGCCCCGATAGCCGGAACCGTTTGTGTGGCGCCTTTGAATAACATCGCCACCGCGAGCAACAACGGCGTCGGCGAAGAGGCGGAGCGCGTTCTGACGGGCGCATCCACGAATGGGGCGCATATATAGCATAGCATAGCATAGCATAGCATGGGCCTTTTATAGGCCTTTTATAGGCCCGAGCGTATGGAGTAATGGCGAAGGTACAATGAAATCCGAAAGGCTTGTACTATGCTTTCTATTTCGCCAATGTTGCCCCACCGCGCCACGATGCGCCGTTTCGGTTTTGCCGCCGCTTCCCTCTGTTTAGTTTTGTCGCCGCTCGTGCGTGTTTGTGCCCAAGTGCCCGACGCTCTGCCCTTGCAAAATGCCGCGCAGCTTAAATACGGCGCGCGGGTTTCCGTGCAAACCCGCGACAAAAACGGGCGCGACCCCAACACCGCGCCGGATGCCGTGCTGGACGGGAACGCCCATACGCGGTGCGTTCTGCGCGGCGCGCTTGCCGTTCCATATACGTGGACGATTACGCTCCCGTTTGCCGTACCGATTGATAAAATCGCGTTTGCCGACAGCGACAGCGCGGGCGAGCAGGCTCCCAAAGACATCGAAATCGTATTGGACGATGCCGCCAAAACGACGCTACGCCAAACCCTCGCCCAAACGCCCTCGACGCGCAAAGCGATTGCGTGGCAAACCGTGCCGGTCGGGAAAACCGCGCAAACGATTAAAATCACGGTTTTGTCCAACCATTCGCCCAGCGAAAAAGTCAACTGGGGCGGGTTCGGCGAAATCGCCGTGTGGACGCCGGAAAATATCGCCGCCCGCTTTGCGACTCCCGGCGCGAGCGCGGCGAACGCAAATCAAACCACTTTTGTGCATATTCCGCAAGCGTCCGGGGCAGTGAGTGCGCCCGATGGGTCGGTGCGTCTGCCCAATCCCGTTCCCGTAGGCGAGCATCCGCGCCTTGTCGTATCCAAATCGGAAATCGCGCAGTTAAAAACCGATTTGCAAACCTCGCCGAAAGGGCGGGCGACATACACAGCGTTTCTGCGCCTTGCCAACGGGGCCGCGCAAATCGCGCCGAACTTTCCTGACCCCAAAGGCCCGATGGGGCAACTGAACGACCGGGGTGACGCAGTTGCCAAAGCGCATTCCGCGCTCTCCGATTCGGCGGGCACATTGGGCCTCGCCTACGCCCTAACCGGCGACGAAAAATACGCCAATCGCGCCGCCGAGATTTTGCGCGGCTACGCCGCCCGCTACGCGGCGTATCCCGAACACAAAGGGGCCAACAAAAACGACACAGGCAAAGTCATGGCCCAGCGTTTGAGTGAAGCGATGTGGCTCATTCCGCTCATCGAGTCCTACGACTTTATCTACAATAGTTCGGTTTTGACGCCCGCCGACCATACCGCGATTGAAAACGATTTGATTCGCGCCGCCGTCACGTTTGTTCGCTTGAAATCGCCCACCGATGAAGTCGCCGCCCGCGATAAGGCGAACCCGAACTGGCGCACGACGAAACCGGAGAAAAAAGGCGGGGCCGCGAACTGGCTTTTGTTCTATAACACGGCAACCATGATGGCCGGAGCCGTAATGAACGACGCCAACATGAAAGATGTGGCGTTCGCGGATTTCAAGCGGCTTTTGCAAAACGGCATCGGGCCGGACGGAATGTGGGACGAAGGGGCTATCGGCTACCAGTTTTTCGCCATGTCGGTGCTGACGGCGGGCGCGGAAACGGCGGCCCATCAAGGCATGGATTTATGGGGCTGGGACAATCGGCGTATGAAAATGCTGTTCGATTCGCCCCTCCGCTACGCCTACCCCGACGGAAGCGCGCCGGGCATCAACGATTCCGGGCGGACGCGGTTCGGCGACTGGTCAACGATGTGCTACGACTACGCCTTTCTGCGCTACAACGACCCCGCCTACGGTTTTCTAATCAACCAATCGCCGCGCCAACTGCATACCAGCACCGATGTGTACTTCCCGACGCGCATTTTTACGGCTTTGCCCGAACCCAAAGCCGCGACCGTTGGCTCCACGGTTTTCGACGGCTTGGGCTACGCTGTTTTGCGCGGCCCCAACGTGTACGCCCTGATGGACTACGGCCCGCACGGCGGCGTTCACGGGCATTTCGACAAACTCAACCTGATTTTGTTCGCAGCGGGTAACGCGCCCGGCGACAAAGGCGACGAGATGGGCGGCGAACCCAAATTCCACCGCTATGAGGACGCCCTCCACGACGAATGGACGAAAGTCTCCGTCGCGCACAACACGCTGACCGCCGACGAGCAAACGCAAGTTGCTTCCGAGGGCAAACTACTTCTGTTCGAGGACACCCCCGACCTCAAAGTGATGCAGGCGCAAACGGCGACCGCCTTGCCCGGCGCACTCCTTAACCGAACCGTTGTGGTTCTGCCCGGCGCAGTCGTCGATATTTATACGGGCCGCAGCGCGTTCACGCGAACATGGGACAAAACCCTGCGCTTCAACGGAACGCTCGCTAGCCTTGCGGCAACACCCGGCGACGCCCCGGCGTTAGGCAAAGAAAACGGCTACCAGCATTTGAAAGTCGCTTCCCGCGTATCAGTGGCGCAAGCCGCATGGACGGGAATGTGGCAAACCAAAGAAGGAATGTGGAACGCCATTGTCGCCGCCGCGCCCAGCCAAGAGGTCGTGCTTGTGCGCGGGCCGGATGACGATAACGTCGCCGTCACCCGCCAATCTGCCACAAATGAGGCTGCGTTCGTGACCGCGTATCAACTGCAATCGTGGCAAAATCCGGTGACCGACCTCAAAACCCTACCTACCGGCGACCCTAATTTGACCGTAGCGCAAATGACGCAAAAAGACGGCACGGTCACGACGGTTTTCGTTGCCAGTGGAGCCGAAGGCCAAATGTGGCAGGCAAACGGCTGGTCAAGCGACGCCCGCGTAGTGTGCGTACAAAGAATCGGCAATAAACAACCCCTGTTCGTTGGCGGCGGAACGTTCGCCAAAAGCGCAAACGGCGGCGAAGCGCGCACCGCAAAAGCCGGAAACTTCCACGCCGTACAAAACGGTTCGGTCGGCTGGAGAATGGTTGATTCGTGGACGCCTGCCCCATAGGTTGTACGCCCTTCCCGAAAAGACCGGCGGGTAAATCCGCAGTCTACGAAGAAGCAAAGCCGACCTGCGTCGGCTCATCACTGGTAGGTTCTCGGTCAAACGGAAACCTGCCTTGTATCGGCATTCAGCCCGCGCAGGCGGGCTTTGCCTCTGTGTAGACCGCAGATTGACCTGCCGGTCTAAACCCAACGGGGATTGGAGATTCACCCGCCGGTGTCTTCTGGATGCGCTGGTCTAACACAAACCAACGTGCCTTTTTTGATACAATCCCTGCATGAGCCTTTTTGATGACGACGCGCCTGCAAATACGGGCGCGTCTGCCAAGCCGTCGCCCGTGCCGGACGCAACTTCGGACGCGCCGCTTGCCGCGCGAATGCGGCCTTTGACCGTGGATGAAGTTGCCGGGCAGCAGCACTTGCTCGCGCCGGGAAAGCCGTTGCGCCGCGCGATTGAGCAGGATAATTTGCGCTCCGCGCTGTTTTGGGGGCCGCCCGGCTGCGGCAAATCCACGGTCGCATCCGTTATCGCGCGGGCGACGACCTCACACTTTGAAAACTTCTCCGCCGTCACGGGCGGGGTCGCCGATGTGCGAAAAATCATCGAGGCCGCCCGCGAGCGGCGCAAAGCGTACAACCGGCGTACGCTCCTTTTTGTGGACGAGATTCACCGGTTCAACAAAGCCCAGCAGGACGCTTTTTTACCGCACGTCGAGGACGGCACGGTCATTCTAATCGGCGCGACAACCGAGAACCCATACTTTTCCGTCAACGCGCCGCTTTTGTCCCGCGCCCGCTTGTTTCAGTTTCAAGCCTTAACCGAAGACGATATTTCGCAGGTTTTGCACCGGGCTTTAACCGATACGGAGCGCGGTTTGGGAAAGCGGAATTTAACCCTTGCGCCCGACGCGAACACATTTCTTGTCGGCGCGGCGAGCGGCGACGCCCGCAGTGCCTTAAACGCTCTTGAACTTGCCGCAAACCAAACCGCAAACGACGAACCGATTACGCTGGCTGTCGCCGAAGAAGCCGTCGGGCAAAAAGCCATCGGCTACGACAAGGACGGCGACGCGCACTACGACACGATTTCCGCTTTTATCAAGAGCGTGCGGGGAAGTGCGCCGGACGCCGCCGTGTACTATCTGGCGCGAATGATTGAGGCTGGGGAAGACCCGCGTTTTATCGCGCGGCGTTTGGTGATTTTGGCCTCCGAAGACGTAGGCAACGCCGATCCGTCCGCGCTTCCGCTCGCCGTTGCCGCCTTTACCGCGACGCAGACTATCGGCCTGCCCGAATGCGCCCTAACGCTGTCGCAGGCGACGCTATATCTTGCGTCGGCCCCAAAATCGAACGCCTGCACACTTGCCATCAACAAAGCGCGCAACGACGTGAAAACCGCGCCGTTCGCGGGCGTTCCCAAACCGCTCCGTGACGGTCACTACAAAGGCGCAAAAGCCCTCGGGCACGGTGTGGACTATCAGTACCCGCACGACTTCGAGGAAAACTTCATCAAGCAAGAGTATCTGCCCGAAGGCCTGCCCGCCGACGGCAAGCCCTATTACGAACCGACCGAAAACGGAGTAGAAGCAAAAATCAAAGCCCGATTGGAACGGTTGTGGGCACAAAGTGAAGAGAGCAAGGAAGCGCCTAAAATGACGAAGGAATAATAGCCTGCCGCATTGTTTCCACGGAAAGCGACAGCAACAAAAGGTCTGAGAACACTTGCTCGAATCCCAGATTTTGGCGCAAATACCAGTCGCGTGCCGTTTCATCAAGCGGCCACAAATCCAGCGATTTCAGTTCCGGGTGTGCGTCCGCCGCTTTAACAATCAAATCTGCGAGGTAGAGCAAAATCTGTCGGCCAATTCCTTTTCGCTGATGTTTTTGGGCGACGGCAAGATATAAAAGGGTGAAACTATCGGTGTTTAATTCGCCGTCCGCCGAGACGGTCGCAATAACGGCAGGGTCGGGAGCCATCGTAAAATAAGCGATAATTTCCGACGAACCGGGGTAAGGAACCACAACGTAGGTAGTGCCTTCTTTGGGGTCGGCTCCGTGTTCCCGCAGAAAGCGATTCATCTCGCGGACGCGCCGCAACGATCCGCAGGTAAACGTTTCTACGTCGTGATGGGCGGCAATTTTCTCTACGATAAGCACGTAGAATCAATTATATTTCGTTGTCAGCAAGACCTTTTTTGCGCCGGGCGGCAAGCCCTTCCCGCAATTCTTTGGTAGTGGGCTTGGGATTTGCAAGAAATGCGCGGCGGGCGGCCCGCTGTTCATCGGTCAACGGCGAACGGTAAAGGATTTCGCCCCGTTTTGCGGCTTCAAGGGTATCAAGCACCGGATCAAGCACCGATGACGATGCCGGTTCACGAACCGTACCGTTTTCGTTGCTATCTTCGTCAGTTTCTATGACGTAATCTGAAACCGGTTCATAATGCGTTTTTGTAGGGGCGTATGCCATATTGCCTGCTTCATGGCTGGCCTTGCCAGCGTTGCATTATTGCAATATGACTATATCGCAAAACCAAATAAAATATCACAATCAGTGGTATTTTATGGGTCTATACCGCAAACCAATCCGCGTAGGGGATGGCGTAGGCGTAGGCGCGGGCGGCGGAGGCGATGGATATAAGTTCGGCGGCCTTGTCGCTGGCGAGGCGGTCGGGGGAGGTCGTCCAGTCTTTCGGGTAAGTTCCGTCGGGGCGGCGCAATTTCGTCCAGACCGTATCGCAGGATTGCAGGGCGGCGTTGATCGCGGCGTTGTTGCCGGTTAGTTTTCCGGTGCGGAGCAGGTTTTCACCCAGCAAGTGGGCGAACATCGCGCCGTCGTTCAGAAGGCCCATGTCCGGTTTGTACCAACGGGCGACGCAGGCATCGGCGAGTGCGTTGGCGCGTTTCAAGTATTCGGTGGTGCGCCACGTTTCGGCAAGCGACGTTTCCAAACGCAAAACGAGCGCGCTGTTGTACGACCATTTGGCTTTTTCGACCGTGTCGCGCTTAATCGACAAATTGTCCCAATACAACCCGTCGGACGGATCGAGGACGACGGTGCGCAGCCATGCGTAGAGTTCGCGGGTCGTTTGCGTGTCGCGGGCCGTTTCGAGGGCGTAAACGGCGGTTGGCGCGGTCGAACAGGTATTGTAACTATTCTTGTTATTTTCGTGCCACAACACACCGCCGCCTTTGGGATGACCCGAAATGGCGAAATCATAGGCGAGGCGCGCGGACTTGGCAAAGGCCGGATCGCTCGTCAGCCGGGCGGCGTCCGCCCACGCGAGGGCGAACCAAATATTATCGTCGTAGTAGCGGTCGGTTCCGCCGCTTTGATTGCGCGATGCGTTGTAGCCGGGAACCGGGCCTTCTTTGCGGAAGTAGCCCCGGTTCAGCGCGTCCAAATGTTTGCGGGCGTACGGCAAATACTTTTTGGCATCGATGTTTTCGGCTGCCGCGATATAGGCCGACGCCAAAACGCCATGCCCCCACGCAAACGATGCGGCGTTTTTCCCGGCTTCTTGTCGGTAGTCACCGTTGCCAAGTGAGTAAATGCGCTCAATATCGTCGAGGGTTTGTATGGCGCGAACGCGCAAAGAAGGGAGCGAAGTCGAATTGGGCATAAATAAAAAATCTAACCGGCGAGATATTCGCGTAGGCGCTTTCGGCGCGCGGCGGATCGAAGTTTTCTGAGGGCTTGGGCTTCGATTTGGCGGACGCGCTCGCGCGAAATGTTGAGTTCTTCGCCGATTTGCTGCAAAACGTAGGTTTCTTCGCCGTCGAAACCGAACCGCTTGCGCATAATCAGGCGCTCGCGGGCGTCAAGGGTTTCCATCAGGCTGTCGATTTCGGTTTTCATTTCCGTATCGATTAAGCGATCCTGCGGATCGGGCGCGGTTTTATCGTACAGTAAACTGCCCAAACTGGTGTTGTCTTCGTCGCCGACCGGCATATCGAGCGAGATGGGATCCTGCGTCGTGGAAAGCAGGGCCGACACTTTGCGCGTGGACAAACCGATGCGCTCGGACAACTGTTCGGGCGTCGGTTCTTCGCCCAGCTCGCGGCGCATTTCCACGCGGACTTTATCGAGTTTCCGTAAGCTTTCGGACACGTGCGCGGGCAAACGAATTGCTTTGGCTTTATTGTCAACAGCCCGCCCGATACTTTGCCGAATCCACTGCGTCGCATACGTGGAAAAACGATAGCCTCGGTTGGGATCGTACCGTTCGGCTGCCGTCATCAAACCGATGGAGCCTTCCTGTATCAAATCTTCAAGGGGTATGCCTGACGCCCGGTACGCTTTGGCAATAGACACAACGAGGCGCACATTGGATTCCACCAAAAGCGATTTTGCCTGCATATCGCCTTTGGCGATGCGATGGGCGAGCCGTACTTCCTGCTCCGCCGTCAACAAACCCGTGCGGGTTAAACGATTGATATACGACTGCAGATCGTCGCTCGCGGGCGGTTCCGCGTTTTCACCCGTTGTTCCAGACGCCGGATAACCGTTGGAACGAGGCGACGGCAACTCGTCGGGAACCGTTCCCGGCGAAGCCTTGGGCGAACTTTTCTTTTTGGGCGAAGCGGATGCCATCGGAACTCCTTGAAACCAACTGAACCGGACACGATGCAACAACCATCAAGCCAACCGCTCGGCACGTTTTGAATGAAATAAAACCAAAACGGGGAACGGGTGTCTCCTTATTTACTGTGCAGTTTATACCTTAGAATACGCACTTTTGCCAACCAAATGAAACAAACAAAACCGGTCACTTGCGCCGGATGCGCCCCCGCAAACGTACCGGCGTTCCCCAAGCGTTTTGCCGGGAACGGCGGCCCCGCCTGCCGCCGCTGCGCTTTTCCTTGTTTTTGCGCTCGTTTTCCCGTCCACCGTACCAAACGCCATAGAAAAACGCGGGCGCGGCGGGAAAAGCGAACAAGCCCGCATCGCTTTTAATGAGCCAAAGAATTCCTGACATAAGCGCGACGCCCACAAACGTTCCGGTTATAAGAATCCAGCCCTCGTGCCGAATCCTAAACTTGCGTGCTACTTTCAATCCTAAAAAAAACAGGGGCACGCCGCAAAACATCACGCCCGCCAAAAACAAAATAATGATTTGCTGTGTGGCGGCAACTTCAGGCCGAATGCCGTCCTCATTCAAACGGTACATTTCGTGGCTTCCCCGCTACGCCCGCCCGCTTCGGTTCGGGCCGCGCAAAACGCGCCCCGTACGCGCCCGCGTCGGCACATGGTTTTCCCATGCAAGCGTTCCGCCCAAAAAAACGTAGTCTACCCCGCTTGCCAGTTGATGCGGGTCGGCGAAGGTTGCCGAATCGTTGATACGAAGCGGGTCGAAAACGGTGACATCGGCCACGAAACCGGGCGCGATACGGCCCCGGTCGCGCAAACCCAAACGCCACGCGGGAAGCGTTGTCATGCGGCGCACGGCTTCTTGCCATGTCAGTAGATTTTTCTCGCGGACATAGCGGCCCAGCACGCGCGCGAACGTGCCATACGACCGGGGGTGAGGGCGCTCGCCCGCCATCGGCCCGGTCGGCGAAGTCGCCACGGCATCCGAGCCGATAATAACGCGCTTGTCCTGCATCACGCGCTCCACGTCGGCTTCAGACAAGGCAAAATGCGCCGCCGAAACCCAGCCGTCACCTTCGCCAAGCAAATCGAGCACCCAGTCGCGGGCGTCTTTTCCGGCCTGTACCGCCAAACTTTTTATTGTTTGTCCTTGATACTCGCGGTGGGCCATACAGGACGCGATTTCAACAGCGGCCCAGTTCACCTCGGTCATTGCGGCGCGAACGGTCGCGCGGGTTTCGCTATCGGCCAATCGTTCCGCCATCGCTTGCGGCGTGCCCGCGACCGCCCACGGCGGAAGGGCAATCGTCGCAAGGCCGGTTTGATAGGCCGTGTAAGGGTATTGATCCAGCAAAACATCCATGCCGCGCGCCCGCGCCGCGTCCACTATAGCCAGCGACTGAACGACCTTGCCCCAGTTGTGCGGCTTTTCGGATTTGTGATGCGAAAGTTGAAGCGGAATTTGCGCGGCTTCTGCAACCGCAATCGCTTCTTCCACGGATTCCAGCAGCGTGTCGCCTTCGTCGCGCAGATGGGTCGCGTAAAAGCCGCCCGCTTCGCGGGCCACGCGGGCGAGAGCCGAAAGTTCGGCGACATCGCCGTACATTCCGGGCACGTATTCCAAACCCGACGACAAACCAATCGCCCCTGCTTCAAGCGCGTTTGCCAAATCGGCCTGCATCGCCGAAAGTTCAGCCTCGGTCGCGGGGCGCGGCGCGAGGCCCATCGTGCGCTTGCGGAGCGTGCCGTGTCCGGCAAGCGTTGCGATATTGATAGCGACGCCTTCGGACTCAACGCGCGATAGGAAGCCGTTCAAATCGTTCCAATCGAGGCTGATGCCGCCGCGCTCCAAATGGCGCTGCTCGCCCGCGAAATCTTCGGTGTTTTTGGCAAGGCCGACAGCAAATCCGCAGTTGCCGACGATTTCGGTCGTCACGCCCTGCGCGAGCGACGAATCCATATCCGGCGTGAACAAAACGCTCAAATCCGAATGCGTGTGAATATCGATAAAGCCGGGCGCAATGTATTTGCCGCGCACATCAATCGTGCGATTTGCAAGCGGCTTTTGTTTGGCTGCATCGCCGATCCAAACGATTTTGCCGCCCCGCAAACCGACATCGGCGCGAAACGGCGGGGTATCGCCGGTTCCGTCCAGAACGTCACCGCCCGTCAAAAGCACGTCAAGCGGAGTGGAAAATAAAGAGGCGTCGGGGGCGTCAGGCATAGCCGATTATAGCGCACGTTCGCCCTGTTTCGCCTATGCCACACAGGCCCTCATCGTGCGGCGAACGCGCTCAAAAAACCGTTGGTGGACGCGACATACACACGATTACCCGCAAAAACGGGGGACGCGGCGACGTAGCCCGCTTTGTAATCCCACAATTTCGCGCCGGATTGCGCGTTCAAAGCGGTCACGGTTGGATTGTCGCGGAACGTCGTGCTCGCCACATACAACACGCCGCGCCGTGGATCAAGGGCGGGTCGAGTCAGTGCGCTCCCCAGCACGCGGTACGTCCATTTGGCCCGCCCTGTTTGCGCGTCCACGGCGTAAATCCAGCGATTGTAGGTTGAAACGTACACCGTGCCGTTTACGGCGAGCGGTGGCCCGAACCATTCACTGCCCGTCGCGCCTTTGGGAGTTGGCCCACCGGCAAACGTCCACAAGGGCTTGCCCGTTTGCGCGTCAAGCGCCATGAGACTTGATCCGTCTCCGCCCACGAAAACCCGGTCGCCGTCCACAATCGGCGTAGCCAGCGCCTTGCCGCCAATCGGCGTGCGCCACTGCTCCTTGCCCGTGTCGGCGGCAAGTTTATAAACGGTGTTTTCGCCGCACACGAAAACGCTTTGCTTGTCCACGGTGGGCGAAGCATATCCGAGCGACCCGTCGCCCCGCTTAAACGACCAAACGAACGTGCCTGTCGCCGCATTCAGCGCGTAAATACCGCCATCCGAACACTCGAACACCACTTGCTTGCCGCCCGGCAAAAGCGCGGGCGTCGATAAAATCGAGGACGGGGCCGCGTATTTCCACGCGATGCGCCCGGTATCGCGGCTGAGTGCGTAGAACACGCCTCGGTCGGTTCCCACATACACGCGGGTCGCATCGAAAGCAGGCTGCGCTTGAGTCGCACCGATAACAGTTGCCCATTGTGTGCGTCCGCCGCCGTCCAAACAGACCAGCGCGCCGTCCGATCCCACGTATAGCGCCGTTTTGTCGCTGCTCGCCGTGCTTCCGCTCCCATCGACGGCGGGCGCGCCGTCCAGTCGCTTAAGAAAGGTTTTCCACAAAAGCGGCGCGTTTTTTTCGTCATCGCCGTTCGTAATGGCGGCAGGCGGTTTCGGCGCGGCGCGCGGCGTTGGTTTTGGGGTCGGAGTGGGACGCCGTGTTTGCGGGGCGCGAACTTCCGACACGCGCGGCGTTTGCGCGTGAGCCGCAAGGAGAAGCCCTGCGCATGGAACGACGGCGGCAAAAAGTGAAGCAAAAAAAATGGTGCGTGGCATCACTGCGTTTATCCCCGGTTTATTCGCCGCCGTCCGCCAAAACGTCGGCAACCGAAACGCGCCGACCCGTTTGGGCCGAACGGTACACGGCCTTAACAACGGCGACATCTGAAAGGCCTACCTGCGCCGTCATGGGAAACCACTGGCCGTTTTGCACGGCCCGCACAAACGCGACGTGCTGATTGAGCGGATTATCCGACTTACACTGCGCGGCCATCGTGCCGCTCTGTCCAATGCGCGTCAAAACGCCCGCTTCGGAAACCGTCAGAACGCGCCCCGTGAACGGTTTATTCGTTTGCACTTCGACCTGCCCGCCCTGTCCGCCCCACATTCGCACTGTTCCTTCGGTTCCACAAATCTCGACCGAACTCCCGGACGAGTTCCACGCCGATTCAAACACGCCTTGCACACCACTTTGAAATTCACACAAAGCCATCGTTTGATCGTCGCCGCCGATATTAGGCGAAAAACGGTTCGCGCTGAGCGCCATAACTGCTGCAATCGCATCGCCGCCCAATATCCACGAAACCAAATTCGTGTGGTGGATGGACAACTGCATAAACGCGCCGCCGCCCGTTTTTGCCGTGGACGCCCGCCAGTTCTCGGTCGCCGGTTTCGCCGTCAAGCCGCCTCGGTGCGCATACCGCGCCCGCACCGTGGAAATACGACCCAAGTAGCCGCCGAGCACCAAATCGCGCATATCCCAAACGACCGGGTCTTCCAAATCGCTCATGTACACGCCCGCTTGCACGCCGCTTTGTTCGGCGGCACGAACGATTTGCTGGCATTCGGCGAGCGTGGGCGCGAGCGGCTTTTGCAAAATAACGTGCTTGCCCGCCGACAAAAAAGCGACGGCTTGTTCTTCATGCAAATGATTGGGCGTGGAAATATCGACGATGGCAATATCCGGCGCGAGGGCGTCCCGCCAATCGGTTGACCACTTTTCCGCGCCCGTCGCTTCCGCCGACTGTCGCGCCGCTTCTTCGTTCACGTCTACAACCAAGCGAAACTTTGCGCCGGGTAAATGCGAATAATTTTCCCGGTAGTTTCGCGCCATGCCGCCCGAACCGAGCAGAGCAATTCCTAAATCGTTGTGCGCCATTGTTTTGTTGAACCCTGCGTATCGTAGCACAAAGAAAAAGGGCGGGGCAATTTTGAGCAGGCTTTCCGCCCTTTGGCGTTGAAATAGCAAGCAAAGAAACGTGAAGGAATGGTGCGCATGGTTATCGCGGACTTGAACCAAATCGAAGGGCGGGCGTATCCCGCCGGGCGTCGGACGCGCAATCTGGTCGGCGGTGTTTCGCCCATACAGATTAAAGATTTCTGCATGGGCTACGTCGTTTTGGAACCGAACGGCGGGCAGGTTCCGTGGCACAATCAGGAGCAGGAAGAGGTTTATTTTATCGTCAGCGGAACAGGCGAAATGTGTTTGGGCGAGGAAAAACAAACCGTTTCGACCGGGCAGTGCGCCTTTATTCCCTCAGGCGTATTCCACCAATTGACGAACACGGGCGACACGCCGATGACCATGATGTACGCCTACGGCCCCGCCGGTGATGTCGCGCACTGGCGGCAGGAACTGACCGGGACGCTCCCGAAAGCGGGCGTCGATGTTCCCGCACTCCCCGAAGGCGCGCACCCCCAGCACACTGATCCGCCCAAATAATAACAAATTTCAATGGCGAAGATTTATCTTAATTCCTACGAACCGCTTTGTTTGAGTAAGCAAGGACGCGAAGCGGCGAAACAATACGATTTGCCGCCGTTTATCGACGGTTCGTGCCGCCGCGAACCCGATTTCGAGGCCGAGTTCCCCGCGCTTTCCGCGCTGTGCCGGGGCGGTATTTTCGTCCCCAAACTCAAAGAAAACGACATTGTCGTATATTTGACGAAAAAGGCCGGATACGACGATTTGCCTCCGCACCGCCGCTTTGTCGCCGCCGTCAAAATCATCCATGCTTTCGGCTCGCACGAGGAGGCCGCCGTTTGGTACGGAGAACAGGACGCCGCGCTTCCGAAAAACTGCATGGTGTCCGGTAATCCGCCCGTTCCGTGGGAGCAAACCCATCAGAAACCTGCGCTGCCAAAAGGCGAAGCGAAAAATATGGAAAACTGGGACAGCAAATACGAATATCGGGCCGCGTTGCATAGCGCGTTCTGTGCCGCTTTGCCGGAGTTTATGGAACTTCGCAATCCCCCCGTATTAACGGACACGGATATGTTAGCCGTTTTCGCCGACTACGGGCGCATCCCAATCACGCAAAACCCACCCGCAATTACCGAAGGCGACTATAATCGCTTGCTCTATTTCGCTTGTAGAAAAATGTAAACCGGTTACGTGAACACGGCAAAGCGATGAAGGCTTGTATCGGCAAACGGCGCGTCTTTTCCCTAACGGTAATTTTCTTTGCCGTCGGTTATATCGGCTGGGGTATCGTTAGCAAGAATTTGAACGAGAATAGTCCGCTTGCCAAGCGATAAAAAGGCGATGCAAAACAGGCCGCAGCCTTACTGCAAAATGGAGCCGACCCGAACCGGTTGGCGACAATTAAGGGCAAAAAGATACGAAGCGAATTTTAGGACGGAGTTGCGGAGGCTTTTCCGTGGGCACGATCAACCGTTGCTTTGTTTGATTATCCGCAACGCGAAAGCCTTTTATGGCTCGCTACGGAGCGCAATCGCCCGGAAATCGTCCATCTGCTTTTGCAGCACGGCGCAAGCGCAGATAAAGCGGGCGCAGATAAAGCGGGCGCAGATAAAGCGGGCAATGATAAAAACACCGCGTTAATGCACGCTGCTTACCGAGGTAATGCGAAAATTGTGGGAATGCTCCTGACGGCGGGGGCGGATCCCAATCGAAAGGGTTGGGGTGGCAACACGCCTGCCATATACGGAGCCATCAATCCGAATGTGTCCGGGCGACCGGGCGAAGATCAGTTCGCTGACGGTATGCGCTTGCTGATTGCCTCTGGAGCGGATGTCCGAATGCAGGGTTCGCACGGGTACACTGCGTTTGCTGCTGCCGAACTCACGCGACGCTACAATGTAATGATTTTGCTGCAAAAAGCGCCAAAACGGCATTAGAATCTGCTTTTTGGGAGCGAAGGAAGACGAATGAAAGAACATAAAATCGGGGTTATTATGAACGGCGTGACGGGGCGCATGGGAACGAACCAGCATTTGCTCCGCTCGATTGCCGCGATTGTCAAACAAGGTGGCCTAAAAATCGGCGACGGTGAACTCATCCTGCCGCACCCCGTTCTTGTCGGGCGCAGCGAAAGCAAATTGCAGGGATTGGTTAAACAGTCCGATGTCGGAGCGACCTACACGACGAACTTGGACGAAGCCCTCGCCGATCCAAACAATCAAATATATTTCGACGCACAGCTCACCAATTTGCGCGCCCCGGCTGTCGCCAAAGCGATTGCTGCCGGTAAGCACATTTATTGCGAAAAGCCGACCGGCGTATCGACCGAAGAGGCTTACGGCCTGTACCAAATGGCGAAAAACGCGGGCGTCAAGCACGGCGTCGTGCAGGACAAACTGTTTCTTCCGGGCCTGATGAAATTGCAAAACTTGATTGCCTCGGGTTTTTTCGGCAAAATACTCTCCGTGCGCGGCGAGTTCGGCTATTGGGTTTTCACCGGGCACGACGCCATTCCAACCCAGCGGCCTTCGTGGAACTACCGCAAAGAAGACGGCGGCGGTATCATCATCGATATGCTGTGCCACTGGCGCTACGTTCTGGACAACCTATTCGCGCCCGTCAAATCCGTCTCGTGTTTGGGCGCGACCCACGTCAAAGAGCGCATCGACGAATCGGGCAAACCCTACCCATGCACATCCGACGACTCCGCCTACGCAACCTTTGAATTGGGCGACGGCATTATCGCGCAGTTCAACTCGTCGTGGACGGTGCGCGTCCGCCGTGACGATTTGCTGACCTTGCAAGTGGACGGCACGAAAGGATCCGCCGTTGCCGGTTTGCGCAACTGCGTCATCCAACCCTACGGCGCGACGCCCCGACCCGTATGGAATCCCGATCTGGACAGCCCGATTGATTTCAACGCCAACTGGATGACCGTGCCGACCAACCAAATTTTCGATAACGGCTTTAAAACCCAATGGGAAATGTTCCTCAAGCACGTCGTTTTGGACACGCCGTGGCAGTACGGCCTCCTTGAAGGCGCAAAAGGCGTGCAGCTTGCCGAAGCGGGCATCAAGTCATGGGAATCCCGGTGCTGGGTCAATTTGGACGAGTTGGCGGAATAGTTTTGTCGAATAGCGGTTTTGCGAACGGATTAGAGGAATATTTAATTTGAGGGTTCTGCATCTCCATGCGGGCAATTTATACGGTGGCGTCGAAACGTTTCTGACGACGGTCGTGCGTGAAAATGCGCTGTGCCCGCAAATGCAGCATACATTCGGCCTGTGCTTTGGGGGACGGTTTCATGACGAACTGAACGCTTTAGGAGCCTCAACGACGTTGTTAGGGGAGGCGCGGTTTAGTCGCCCGTTTTCTATCATTCAGGCGCGCGCCAATCTCCGTCGCTTGATAAACGAAACATCCCCCGACGTGGCGATCTGTCACATGGCAAAGCCCTTGTGGCTGTTTTCGTCCACGTTGCGGAAAGCCAACATTCCGATAGTTTTTTACACACATGGGCCGATCCATCAAATGGGATTATTTGACAAACTCATACGCAAAGGGACGCCCCCCGATTTAATGATCGGGGTCAGCAATCACACCGTCGAGCAAGCGAAAGAACTCCTTTTTCCCACCGTAAAAACCGGCGTCATCAATTACCCTATGCCGTGGCCTTTCGAGCGATATCAAGGAGAGGCCAAAGACCGCAGCGCGCTCCGCGACGAGTTCGGCACAAAGGATAGCGATGTTGTTATCGTTCAAGCCGCCCGAATGAATGACTGGAAGGGGCAGAAAAACCTACTTACCGCGCTTGCTCTGCTGAAAGACACTCCAAATTGGGTGCACTGGATGATCGGTGGAGCACAAACCGAAGAAGAAATCGCGTATTTTGAGTCCCTCAAACAAATGGCGCGGCACGATGGTGTAGAAAGCCGTATTCGCTTTATCGGACAACGATCTGATGTGCCACGCTTTTTATCCGCATCCAATATCTATTGCCAAGCCAACAACGAGTCGGAAGGCTTCAGTTTAAGTTTTACGGAAGCCTTTTCGGCGGGGCTGCCCATCGTGACCAGCGACATCGGATCGGCAAGTGAAGTGGTTTCTTTCGACACGGGGTTTCTTACCCCGCTCCGCGATGCTCCCGCACTTGCCAATGCTTTGAAAAAGTTGATCAACGACGCGCCGCTCCGTCAAGCAATGGGTGAAGCGGCGAAAAAGCGGGTCAAAAGCCTTTGCGATACCGGACAGCAAATAGGCCGCTTGCAAAGCGAACTCAGCCGGGTTGCTCGCTCTACCGAATAAACAGGGTGCTGTTTTAGTATCGTTTCGATGAACCCTTATATTTTTTATGCCTTGCTATCGGCCTTGTTCGCAGGACTAATGGCGGTTTTAGCCAAAGCGGGTATGGCGGGCGTCAATTCCAATTTGGCGACCGCGCTTCGTACCGTCGTTATCGTCGCTTTTGCGTGGGGGATTGTGCTGTTTCGGCAGGAAGCGGGCGGCATCAAAAGCCTGACGCCCCAAAACTGGCTGTTTCTTGGTTTGTCGGGGATTGCGACGGGGGCGTCGTGGCTGTGTTATTTTCGCGCTTTATCGCTTGGCCCGGTTTCGCGCGTTGCGCCCATTGATAAACTGTCGTTCGTTATTGCCGTCGTTTTGGGGCTGATTGTGTTTCGGGAAAAGTTTTCGTGGACGTTCGGCGCGGGCGTCGCGCTCATTGCGAGCGGCGTGCTCCTGACGCTGAAAGGGTAGGATAAAAAACATGAAGCGAAACAACGAACCAAAGGAAATTATCGACGCGGACGCCCTGCGCTTGCTGCGCGAAAGCGGTCAGCTCCTACCATCGCCGGAACGGGTGCAACTCACGCGCTGGCTCATGGAAGTTTGCCAAGACGAGTATTCATACTATAGTGAGCCGCCCCATTGGGATGAATCGTTCGTTCCCGAAATGGATAGCTTCGGAATTATTGAAGTTTTGATGCTCGTCGAAGAAAAATATGATGTTTTTATTGACGAGGCATCCATCGAATCCGCCCAGTTAGACACGTTTGGCGACACAGTACGATTTTTGGAACCGTTTGTCGCGTTTGCGTTATCCCGACCTGACCGAGAGCGCAGGCACATTGTCAGCGCGCCTTGCGCGACGCAAGCCGCTTTTTATGCTATGCGACGGAGTTTAGTAGGCACGGGCGCGGCGTATCACAAACTCCACGATCTGCGCCCGACGTTGCCGCTTACCGAAATTCCCGCAAAGCACGTCGAACCGCTGGCGGAATCGCTGGCGAAGGACTTCGGTTTATCGCTGCCTTTGCAGCGCGTGGTATGGAACCGAGTGGATACCGGCGCGATGCAGTGGGCGTTTTTCGTCGCGTCCGTGGTCGCCTGCTTTTACGTCGCGCCCGTTTTGCCATTACCGTTTTTGACCGGCGCGTTACTCTGCATTTTGGCGAATGTGGCATTTGCGCGTTTGGTCGGATGCCATGCCCGCTATAAATGGCCCAAAGAATACCGAACGCTCGGCGACGTGGCCCGAAAAATTGATGTGGTGTCTTCCGCGTCACAAGCGGCCTGGTAAGGTTAAAAGGTGAACCCATGAAACGACCACAGAAACAGTGGACGATGGAAGAGGCCGCGCAACTACTGCGTGAAGGTGGCATAGTGGAGCCGACGCCGGAACGTATCGAGCAAGCGCGGCAAATCTTAAATATCTGTGAGGAGCAAGTTGGTTTAACCGATTGGAACGAGCGGCTTTATCCCAAACTGAACGACTTGGACGATGTTGAAGTGTTTACGGCGGTGGAGAAAGCCTTGGGAGTGCGTATCAGCGATGCCGTGTACGAGGCGACCGACGCGCGTACGTTTAGCGATTTGGTGTTATTCTACGACGAACAAATCACGCTTATAGCGGCGCGCCGCGCCCGCGAAAAAGCCAAACTCGCAAATGCGCCTTGCGCGACCCAAACCGCCTTTTATTTGCTTCGGCGCAGGTTGTGCGATGCGGGCGTTCCATATTACCAAGCCCATGAGCTAACGCCGACCGCGCTTGACCTCCGACTAACGGAAACGCAGGCGGCAAAATTCACCGACAGCCTGCGATACGAACTCGACCTTTCGCTTTGGGTTGACCGCGTGATGCGAAATGGTGTGCGTACCGGCGATTTAGTGACCGCATTTTTGATTACGACGGGTATTGCCGTTGCCGTCGTCATTGCGCTCTGCACCGATAGGGTAAGCGGCAGTACGGTGTGGGGTGGATTGCTTGGTTTCTTCGCTTGGGGGTTGTGCGGCAAGGCATTTTCGCATATTATAAACCGCCGTTCTCAATTCCGATTTTACAAACTCCACCGCGAGTACCAAACATTGGGCGATGTGACCCGCGAATTCGTAACTGTTGTTCAAGCGCCGCCGCAGGCGCAAACGGCCTCAAATTAAACTATGCCAACTTTTACAAACCTCGAATCGGGCGCAACGCGCCAAACCCTTACCCATGCTTTTGACTTCGCGCAGGCGCAAGTCAAGCAGCTTTTACAAACGTACCCCGCCGATTATTACCCGATGTACACGGTGCGTGGCAAGTTCGGGCAGGACATCAAACGCTGGACGCACTGGTGCGACGGCTTCTACCCCGGCATGATGTTCGTATTCGCCGAAGCGACCGGCGAAGCGTTTTGGCTTGACAAAGCCATTCAGTATTCGGTTCCGCTGGAAGAGCGGCAGTACGACCGGGCCGTGCATGATTTGGGCTTCCTGTTCTTTTCCACGTATTTGCGCTGGCGCGATTTGGGCGGGCCGCGCGAACGAATCGACCCGCTCCTCATCCAAGCCGGGAAAACGATGGCGATGCGCTTTCAAGAGCGCGGGCAGTATTTACGCTCGTTCGTGGAACCGGCGAGTTTATTTATCGACATTATGATGAACGTCGGTACGATTTTTCTTGCCGGTCAGGAAACAAACGACGCGCACTTGCTGGCGATTGCGAACCGCCATTGCCAAACGACGCGCCGCGTTTTGGTGCGCGGCGACGGTTCGACCTCGCACGAGGCCCTATTCGATTTGCAAACCGGCGAGTGCTTGCGCCAATCCACGCATCAAGGCTATCGCGGCGATTCGTGTTGGAGCCGAGGCTTGGCGTGGAGTTTGTATGGCTTTACGCGAACCTACAAACAAACAGGTCGCGCGGAATATCTGCAAACCGCCCTTGCCAACGCGGACTATTATTTGGAAAACACGCCCGCAAGCGGCGTAACGCCGTGGGATTACGACGCGCCCTTAAGCGGCCCGCTTTCGCGTAATCAAGTCGATACGTCGGCGGCGGCGATTGCGGCCTCGGGTTTGATTGACCTTGCCGACGTGACGCCCGATCCGACCCGCGCCCGCGCGTACCGGGACTTCGCGTTGACTTCGCTGGTTTCGCTAACCGGTCAGTATTTGGGCGATAAAACGCCGGGTTTTGAAGGCATTCTGAACGGCGGCGTGTACCATATCCACAAAAATTTGGGGGTGCATGAAGCCGTGCTGTTTGGCGAGTACTTCTTCGTCGAGGCGTTGCGAAAAGCCCTTATCGCCATTGAAAGTGCGCAGGTTTCGCCGGTTGTGGACACGACCGCGTATCCCGAGGAGAGTTTGCCCGCGTCGGCGCGCACGTGGGCGGACGGGCCGACCGAAGAAGATATGGCTGCCGCCGCCGATGGGGTGAGCAAATGAACGAACTCGATTTGTTTGGAGAAACCGAACCGACGTCCGCGCCGGAACCCGTGGCCGCGCCACCCGCAAAACCGGCGGCAAAACCAAAACCGACCGCCAAAGCGGCGCAAACCGCGAAGAAACAGCCTGCCGCCGCGCAAGCAAAACCGCTGGAAGTCGAAGAGCGCGAGCTTAAAGTCGAATCTACCGCTGAGGTAGAAACGGCTGAAATGCCCGCCCTTATGGCGGAAGCGGAACCCGACGTTATAACTACGGCGCAAGCCGCAGCCGTTGCTAATGTCACCGCCGACGAAATCGTCGCGGAAATAGAAGCGGCGACGGATGCGATGGACGCGCCGCAAGAATCGGTTCCCGCGACGCCCAAGGGAAGCGTGTGTTTGGTAACGGGGTCGAGCCGGGGCATTGGGCGCGGTATCGCACTCGAACTCGCCAAATTGGGCCACACTATCGTTGTCAACTACGCGGGCAATGCGCAGGCGGCTGACGAATGCCTGCAACTGGTGCGCGATGCGGGCGGCGACGGCATCACGGTTCAGGGCGATATTTCCAATTCGGGCGACCGCGAGCGGCTTGTGCAAACCGTGCTGGATACCTACGGACGCATCGACGTTTTGGTCAACAATGCGGGCGTTGCGCCGAATGTGCGCGCCGATATTTTAGACGCGGGCGAGGAATCGTTCGACCGACTTATCGACATCAATTTGAAAGGGCCGTACTTTTTGACGCAAACGGTCGCGCGGCACATGATCAAGCAAGTTGAGGCTGATCCCGACGCGACGCGCCCGCAAATTGTCACGATTACGAGCGTGTCCGTGTACACCGCCTCGACGAACCGGGGCGATTACTGCATCTCGAAAGCCGGTTTGGGCATGATGACCGCGCTGTGGGCCGCGCGACTCGCCGAGTGGGGGATTGGCGTCTACGAAATTCGGCCCGGCGTGATTGCCACCGATATGACGGGCGGCGTCAAGGAAAAATACGACGCGCTCATCGCAGACGGAGCATGGCCCATCAAGCGGTGGGGCGAACCGTCGGATGTGGGGCGCGCGGTTTCCGCTATTGTGCGGGGTGATTTCCCGTTCTCGACCGGTGAAGTGTTCAACGTGGACGGCGGCTTTCATTTGCGAACGCTATAAGGG
>CAXTBP010000050.1:0-29744 GCA_964241985.1 uncultured Armatimonadaceae bacterium
GGGCCAAGCAGCGAAAACCAGTTGCCACTCAAAACGCCGCCCGTCGTGATGACCGTGAGGCCCGAACAGTTGGAAAGCTCCATCGCAATGTTGACTGCATTGGTCACAATCGTGACGCTTGCGCGATGCCGCAAGCAGCGGGCGACCTGTGTTGCGGTCGTTCCCGCTGAAATGGCGACGGTTTCGCCGTCTTGTACCAAAGCCGCAGCAGCAAATCCGATGCGCCGCTTGGCGTCGGCGTGGACGGTTTCCTGTTCGTGGAAGGGGGCGTTGTAGCGGAACGGCTCGTACAGTCCATCCTCGACCGAAACCGCACCGCCGTGCGTCCGTCGAAGCAGGCCCCGGTTTTCCAAATCGGTCAGGCGTCGCCGTACCGTGGACGGCGAAACGCCCAGTTTTTCCGCCAGTTCTTCGACCTCGACCGTGCCGTTTTGCAGCACTTCTTGTAAAATCCGCTCCTGCTTGGCAATCATTTTGCTCATTTTAGCATAAAACGCGCAAATTATATGTCGATTTTATAGTTTTCGAGCAACATTTTATCGAATTCTGTTTTGTAGCGAATACGAGCGGCAAATCGTCTATACTAAAAGCCGTGGCTTTTTTAACGCAGGCGGGATTTCTTTTCGGCACGGTGCTTTTGCCGATTTTGCTCATGGTGGGTCTGGGCGCGCTGGTGCAGCGTAAACATCCCATCGACATTGGGACGTTATCTAAAATACAGATTTATCTTTTTATTCCTGTATTTTTGTTCGTGCGCGTGTTCGATTCCACGCTGGGCTGGGGGCAAATCGCCGGGATTGCGTTCGCCGTCCTGCTCATCAAAGCGTGCATGGCGGTTCCCCTTTGGGCGTTTTTGAAATACAAGCGGGTGCGACGGGAAACGCTCGCGGTCGCCTTGCTGTCCGCCTCGCTGTTCAACGCGGGTAATTTCGGTATCCCGGTTGCCGAGCGGGCGTTCGGGGCGGCAGGTGGCGGGGTGCAGGCGCTTGTGGCGATGGTTGCCAACGTGAGTTTGTGGGCGGTCGGCTATGCCGTCATGGCGACGAGTACAGGAAGCGGCAGCTGGAAAAACACCGTCGTCGGGTACTTCAAAATGCCGATGGTCTACGCTCTTGTTTTGGCGTTCATCGGTAAAGGGTTCCATATCGCGCTGCCGTCCCCGATAGCGTATGCGGCCCATACGCTCGCCGACGGCCTCATTCCCCTTGCGCTCGTGACGCTGGGGGTTCAGCTTGCCCAGCAGGCGCGCTGGCCCCGGTGGCGGGCCGTCGTTCCCGTTCTGTTTCTCAAACTCATCGCCATGCCGTGCGTCGCGGGCGTTGTCGTTTACCTACTCGGTTTGTGGCCGTGGCCCGGAGCCGTTATTGTGGTCGCCTCCGCTGGCCCGACGGCGGTCAACACGCTGCTTTTAACGATTGAGCAAAAGGGCGACGTGGAACTTGCCGCCGACTGCGTCTTTTGGACGACGCTCCTTGCCGCCATATCGGTGACGCTTTTGCTCGCCCTCGTTACTGCACTGGGCGGCGTTCCGCCCAAATAGCCTTCGGTGTCAGCGGATTGATTCGGCGTGGTGGGGTTCCGGGCGATAATGTTCCGCCCGTCGCCAAAAGAGCGGTTCGCTCGCGTTACCGGTCGGTTCAAGGGTGTAGGTTGTGCCATCACAGGCAACGCCGCCGAACGGGGCGGGCGCTTTTTGGTAGGTAGACGGTACTAAATCGGGTCTATTTGTTATCGCCTGCCAAAATAAAAGCGTTTGCGGGGCGTTGGGAATGGAGCCAATCGTCGTGCCGGAAAGGGCGCGGTTCATGACAAAACGCCCCGTTCCTTCCGGCGAAGTGAAGGAATTGAGCGCCGAAGCGGCCCCGGCCCGCGAAAGATACGGGCGAAGCGCGGCTTGCCATGTCTCAGAGGCAGGTAAACGCCCGTCATGCTCCCTCGCGTACCGGTGCGCGGCGGCAAACAAAACTTCCTCGTGAAAAATGGTGTCTTCGCTTTCGCCGAAGCCGCGCTCCGATCTGTCAAAGGTGGAAAGTAACGGCACTTTTCCGTGGGTAACGGCAACCCACACAGCGAGACCCATGAATGGAACAACCCATAAACAAACAAGCAGAACTTTCCAGCCGTACAAGTCATAGGCCAAACGAAACCGTGCCCCTCGGGTTTCCAAGAAGCGCGGCGGTGGTGTGCGTTTTGCCAGCATGGCGACCGTTCGGTTTAGCGAATGAGGCCCATGCGGGAAATGGGCCAAAAAATCAGGCTGGCTTTGCCGACGATGCGCCCGCTGCCGTCGGAGTGGTGTTTGAGCGGCCCCCAATAGTGGCTGTCCCGGCTGTGGTTGCGGTTGTCGCCCATCATGAAGTACGCATTGGGTTCGATGGTGAGCGGGCCGCCGCTGACAGGGTAATCGTAGTCGGGGTCTTCATTGGTGTAGGGTTCCTCCTCGACTTTACCATTGACGAGCGTTTTGCCGGGCGTCAGTTCAATTTTCGCGCCGGGATAGCCCAGTTTTTCCGCCAACTGTTCTTTGGTGATTTTGTCGCGCCCGTTGATCAATAAATAATCGGGGAAGATTTTTAGGGCGTCGTCGTTGTTCAAACCTAAGCGACCGTGCAGATAGGCGTGGATTTGGGAGTCCATGCTGCTCGGGTCGTACACGGCCAAGCCGCTTTGTTTGGCGTCGAAAACCTGCCCGTCGATTTTCATAACGGGTGCTTTGACTTGAATGGTGTCGCCGGGAACCGCGACAAGCCGCTTGATGAAATCCACGCTTTCGCTTTCGGGTTTGTCGCTCGCTTCGGGCGGGGCCTCAAAAACGACGACATCATGGCGCTGCGGCGCGCCGACCCGATACGCGAATTTGTTAACGACCAATCGGTCATGCACAAGGAGCGTGTGTTCCATCGACTCGGACGGAATATAAAACGCCTGCGCGACAAACGGGCGAATCAAGAGAAACGCGAGAATCAACACGAAACTGACGGTATCGCAAGTTTCACTGACCGTGCGCGCCCAGTCGTCTTTTTTCTTGGCGAGCGACACGCGGATAAAAGTAAGGGCGGCCACAATCCCAACAATGAGAATGGGGCTGATGTTGGCGAGCTGATCGGACAGCGGCGACGTTTGTTCCATAACGGTTATTATAAGCGGGATTTCAGGAAACTGCGCTGGGCGTTTGGGGTGGTGTTTGGGGCGGCGCGAGCGGCAGCGTCACGATAAAGCGCGACCCTTGACCCAATTCGCTTTCGGCCCGCACAACTCCTTTGTGCGCTTCCACGATGTGCTTTACGATGGAAAGCCCCAGTCCGGTTCCCCCGGTTTGCTGTCCGTCTTCGCTGCGCGCGAATTTGCGGGCGCGGTCGGCCCGCCAGAATCGCTCAAACACGCGCGGTAAGTCCTGCGACAATATCCCGATTCCCGTATCGGCGACCGTAAACTGCACCGTATTTTGTTCGGTTGAAACCGCAAGCGTGACGGTAACACTGCCGTGCGCGGGCGTGTATTTGAGGGCGTTGTCGATGAGGTTGAATACGACTTGATCAATTTCGCTGCGGTCGGCAATCATGTCAATGGGTGCACCGACGGCGGGAGGCGCGTTAAAAACCACTTGCCGACGCTCGGCTTGGCTGTGCAAACGGGCGATGACATCGGCGACAAGGACGCGCAAATCAAACGCGCGGCGGGGGCGCGTTTCGCTTTCTGCCCGCGACAATTCCAGCAAATCTTCCGATAAGCGCACCAAACGGTCGGATTCACGAATGATGGTTTTGAGGAAACGCCGCGCGGTTTCCGGTTCGTCGTTCATCGCCCCGTCGAGAAGCGTTTCGGCGGTGGCGCGAATGGAAGCGAGCGGTGTTCGCAGTTCGTGGGAAACATTGGCGACAAATTCGGTACGCACGGTTTGCAGACGGAGCAGTTCGGTTTGGTCGGTTAAAACGAGCAAAACGCCGTTTGGCACGGGATAGGCGGCGGCGCGAACGCGCGTGCCCGCTTGTCGCCCGACGAGCGCGACATCGGGCAAAAACGCGGGCGTATTGGTTTCCCGTGCGGTTTGGCAAGCCTGCGCGAGCGGGCGAAGGTGCGTGGCTTCCAAGAGCGTTTGCCCAACAACTTGCCCAGTGGGCGGCGGATAAGAAACGCCGAACAAAGCGCAGGCCGCACCATTGACGCCGCCGATGCGTCCGTCGCCGTTCACCAGAAGTACGCCCTCGTTTACCGCGCCCGCAAGCGTCGCCTGCCATGCCGGGCAGGCACTATTCCCATCAGCGTCAACGGGGGAAAAGGGGGGGACACTATCAAGCGGCAGCGGCGACGACACAAAGCACCTCGTTTCAACTAACCTTGAAATTTGTACCCAACCCCGCGCACCGTAAGCAGGTATTGGGGTTTGGACGGCTCGGGTTCGATTTTTTCGCGCAGCCAGCGGATATGCACGTCGATGGTTCGGTCGTCCACAAAGGCGTCCTGCCCCCACACACGATCAAGAAGCGTGGGCCGGTCGAACACGCGGCCCGGATGCGTGGCAAGCAGGGCGAGTAAATCAAACTCTTTGCGCGACAGCGTGAGCGGTTTGTCGCCGATTCGGGCGTCGCGCTTTTGCGGGTCGAGCACAAGGTCGATGGACGAAATGGAAATCACCGTAAACGTGTCGCCGCTGCCGCCGGATTTCGCGCTCGTGTTTTCTTCGCTGTTCGCGCTTGCTTCTCCCGTTGCCGCGCTTCGGCGGAGCAAGGCTTTGATACGCGCCATGAGTTCGCGCATTCCAAACGGCTTGACCAAATAATCGTCGGCCCCCAACTCCAAACCGTACACGCGGTCGGCTTCGGCGATGCGCGCGGTCAGCATCAAAATCGGGACGCGACTGCCGGTTTTACGAATCAAGCGGCACACATCGAAACCACTGCCGGACGGGAGCATGACATCCAGCAAAATAACGTCGGGGGCTTTTTCTTTGAACAAGCGGAGCGCGGTATCGGCGTCATTTGCAACAAGCGGCACAAACCCCTGCTGGCGCAGGTTATACGAAACGGCGTCCACAATCGCCGGTTCGTCATCCACCAAAAGCACTTTGGCGGGAGCAACGGCAGCGGTCGCCGAGGCGGGCGGCGCGTCGGAAGGGGGCACGTCAGGCATGAATTGGTTCCTAAGAAATACGGCGTTGTCAACCACGTCCGCAAAACAGCGCGAAACACAAAATCGGGCTTAGTCTTCCGCGACCCTATCCCGCATACACAATACCCGTTTTTCCCGACATTGACAATCCCGTATTTACGCTATATTGTAATTACAAAATAGCATAATAAAGGATATATTCGATGGCGGGTGCAAGCAAGGACAGCAAAGAAGCGAAAGAACCCAAAGAAGGCGGCAAAAAAAGCAAGGACGACAGCGGCAGCGGCAACTTGCAGAAGCGGATTTTGCAGGAACTCACGGCTTTGCGCGCCGACGTGGACGCCATGAAATCCGCCCGTCCTGCGGAGAAAGCGACAAACGACGGCGAAAGAACAAATATCCCGGCGCGCGAAAGTGCCGAAAAAAAACGCGGCGACGATGACGGAGGCGCGTCGTTTTTGCAAGGGCTTCGTGATGCCGTCGATGCGGGCGCGGGCAAAAACACCCGGTCGGCCTATGTCGCGGTTGCCCATGCCTACCGGCGCGAAGACGAAAATGGAACCGTGGACGGCTCGAATGATTTATGCGTTCACGGCGGATTAAATGGAATATTGGAAGTGTCCGACGCGCAGGCCGCCCGGCTTGGGCAAGCATTCAGCGCGCCACAAAAAATCGCCTTGCTGCGCGTCCTCATCGCCGACGGCCCACAATCGAGCGCGCAGTTGGAGGAAAAGGCGGGCCTTACAACCGGTTCGCTGTACCATCATCTACGCGAACTGATCCACGCACAAGTTGTGGAAAGCGCAGGCCGCAGTCGCTACCGTTTAACGGAACTCGGTTTGCAGTCGGCTCTCGTGGTTTTCGTGCAGGCCGCCCGGATTAGCGAGAAGTAGTAGGCCTCCCCCCAGCCCCTCTCCTAAGAGGGAAGGGGAGCCTATAAATCGTCTCCGGCTGCAAATGCGACGGCTTCATTTTGTTTAGCCGACGCCTTGCACCAAACAAACGGTCTATTGGCTCGCCTTCCCTCTTAGGAGAGGGGCTGGGGGAGAGGCCATAGCGTAAATGTTGAAGCAAATCCCCTATTTTGCACTCTAAACGGAGTATGAAACCGCGCTTTTTTCTTACCACTCGTCGCCGCGTTGTCGCCGGAGCCGCGACGCTTTTCTGCGCCGGATTGCTTCTGATACACAGCACGGGCTGCGGGGGCGGCGGCAAAAAAGAAGCCACCGCCGAAACCGGCACGCAGGCGGGCAGCGTCACAACCGTGGAGATTTCGCCCGCCCCGGGAACCGTGTTTATCGGGCGCTCGACCGTGTTTCAGTTAGCGTGGACGCGCAACGCGCCCCCGCCGACCTTTACCGCCGTTTTGGTGCGCTACAAAGACGCGGACGGGTCGGGAAGCGATCAGCGCACGACGCTCACGCGGCAAGGCGAAAGCTACGTTTGGACGCTGAAGCGCGACGGCGACTACGATTTGGAAGCGCCGGGTACGTATTATGTGGAGCTAACCGATGGCGCAGAATATTACCGCGCCGCCTACATCGTATCCCGCGACCGCTCCGTGCCCATCACGAAAACCGCCGACCCCGTGCCCAGCGCAACCACAACGGGCGACGGCGACACGACGACCGTGCATACCGTGACGGTTTCCCCGACACCGTGACCGTATGCTTCACGTTAGCGATTACTGTGACGCGGCCCTTGCTTCACACCTTAAATAAAGGCTAAATGGTGTAAGGTTTGTATAACGATCTTTATGAAAACATAGTGCTTATAGGGCCGATGGGAGCAGGAAAAACGACCGTGGCGGGTCTTCTTGGCAAGGCACTCGGTCAGCCGGTCGTTGAGTTGGACGAACTCGCCTATACCTACGCTCAAGAAAACGGCTGGAGCGGGAATGAGGCAAATCGGATTTATGATGAAGAGGGTGAGGCTGCTTTCAACGAATATGATGTCAGTTTCCATCCGTATACCGTCGAGCAAGTTTTGTTACGCAATCCCAGCCACATTGTCGATATGGGCGGCGCGCAGACCGTTTCCGACAACCCTGAACGCTTTGCACGGGTTCGCAAAGCGCTTGAACCCTACAAAAACGTTGTGTTGATGCTGCCATCTCCTGACCCGGAAGAATCCTTACGGGTTTTAGAAACACGGCGTCGCAAACCCTACCCGAAGTACTTAGTTTACAGCCCCTGCAACGCGGCTTTGGCAAAACACACGATTTATACCGCTGGCAAAACACCGGAACAAGTAAGGGACGAGATTCTGCGCTGTACAAAGACAAGTTGATAAACGTTTCCCAGTGTTCGTGCCATTATGAAAGTCACGCCCCCGACGCCGTAAAAAGCCGGGTTTCTTGCGGGGTATTTTGCCCACATGGTATACTGACAACGGGCAAGACGTGCGGTTTTGTCCGTTTCAAAGCGGTGGAACGTTTAGGGAACCAGTGTTGGAACCGAACGCGATGCCTTCATTATTTTTTACCGCTGAAACAAGTGGGCCGCATGGCCCGCTTTTTTATTTGTGTGGACGTTAAAAAGCGAAGTGTCGCATCGTCGAAATAATTGCAAAAGGGCAGGAGAACCGGGGCAGAATGAACGCGGATTTTATCGAAGCTTTTAAACAAATCGAGCGGGAAAAAGAACTGGATCCGGGAACGCTGTGGAAGTCTCTGGAAAAAGCCCTCGTTATCGCCTACAAGCAAAGCCACAACACCGAGCAGGATGTGACGCTCCGTATTGAGCAGGGCAATTCAGCAGGCGGCAAAAACGGCTTTCAAGCCTTTCGCGTGTCCACCGTCGTTGCGTCGGTAACCAACCCGCTTGCTGAGGTGCCGCTCGCCCACGCCCGCAAACAACAGCCCGGCGCGAGTTTGGGCGATACGGTCGAAGAGCGCATCAGCGAAAAAGAGATGGAGCAGATGGGCCGCATCGCCGCCCTCAAAGCCCGTCAGGTTTTGCAGCAGGACATCCGTGAAGGCGAGCGCGAAAAGATCTTCGATGAGTACAACGACAAGGTCGGCGAAGTCCTCACCGGCACGATTTCCCGGCGCGAAGGCGGCAACGTCGTCATTAGCTTGGGCAAATTGGAAGCCTACCTTCCTATCAAGGAGCAGGTTCCGTCCGAGCGGTACGGGCGTACCAACGACCGCTTGAAAGTGTTCGTGTACGAGGTCAAAAAAGGCCCCAAAGGCCCGACCGTGATGGTGTCGCGCACGCACCCCAGTTTGATCCGCCGCTTGTTCGAGCTGGAAGTGCCCGAAATCCACGACGGCATTGTGAGCATTAAATCGGTCGCCCGCGAACCCGGGCAGCGGTCGAAAATCGCGGTCGGGACGCGCGATGAGCGCGTGGATCCCGTGGGCGCGTGCGTCGGGCATCGGGGCGCGCGGGTTCAGGCCGTCGTCAACGAACTGTTCGACGAGAAAATCGACATCGTGCGCTGGAGCGGCGACAACAAGCAGTTCATTACCGAATCGCTGTCTCCCGCCCGCGTTTCGAGTGTGCAGTTGGACGAGGACGCCAAATCCGCGTTTGTCGTTGTGCCCGATAATCAGTTGTCGCTCGCCATTGGCAAATCCGGGCAAAACGTGCGTCTTGCCGCCCGCTTGACCAACTGGAAAATCGACATTCGCTCGGAATCGCAGATCGCCAAGCAGGCGTTTTTGGATGCCGCCGCCGCCCTCGAAACCGCCCCCGAAGACCCGGAAGCCGAAGCCGCTTTGCCGCCGATTACCTTTGGCGACGAGTTGCCACCGATTACGTTCGGCGACGATTTGAGCGAAATCTCCGGCGACGCCGACGTGAACGCGACGGGCGACGCCCCCGCGCCCAAACCGGAAGCGTAGCATGACGGCGACGGCAGCAACGGCGACGAAACCGGTGCGTCACGTTCCGCAACGTACGTGCGTCGCCTGCCGAACGACGGGCGGCAAAAAAGGCTTGCTCCGCGTCGTTCGCCCGCCACAAGACAAAAGCGTGACGGGCGACGCGCCGCAAGCCGCCGCCGTGTACGATGCGACCGGCAAAAAGAACGGGCGAGGCGCGTATGTGTGCGCCACTCTGACATGCGTGAACCTTGCGCTCAAACAGAAAAAGTTGGAACGCGCTTTGAAAGCCGTTCTTCCCGAAGAAACGGTGGCCCAGTTGCGCGAAGCCGCCGCAGACGGGGAACCCGAACCGTCGCAAGCGGAACGGGCGCAAAAAGCGATATAATACAAAAAGGGACGCAAAGAAAACGGCGGCCCTTTTTCTTCGTGTCATTGCCGGGCGATATTGTCCGCAGTGCAGTTTATAAAAATCTATTTCACGCAAAGCGAAAGCAGGAGACTCCCCATGAGTATCTAAGCGTTTTGGAACGGAAGAAGAGGTGTAACGGTATGCCCGTTAAGGTATACGAATTAGCCAAAGAATTTGGCGTCAAGAATACGGAAATGGTCAAAACGCTAACCCAAATGGGCATGGAGCGTTTGAGTCCTTCCAGCGATTTGAACGAGGCCGACGAGGCCCGCGCCCGTGCCGCATTTGCGGGCCGCGCGGATTCCGTCAGCGAAGACAGCGTAGCGGCAACAGCCACCGCGCCCGCAAGCAGCAACGGGACGAGCGCGTCGAACGGGTCGGCCCGCAACGGGTCGAACGGCTCCGCCGCAAACGGCGCATCGGCGATGCGCGCCCCCGTGCCTGCATCCCGCGCAGCCGCACCGGCGCAAGCCGCGTCCGCGCCTGCGGCAAGCAGCGGCGAACCGATTGAAATTCCGGCCATGATTTCCATTAAGGACTTGGCGGAGAAACTGTCGGTCGGGGCTGGAGAAATCCAGAAAATTCTGGTCGGCTATGGTGTTTTAGCGCCGATAAATCAGCGACTTGCTCCCGATGCCGTGCAGCGCATCGCGCAGAAGCTAAATAAATCCGTCCGTTTCCCGGCGGTTGCGGCTCCGCCGGAAGGCGCGAAACCCGGAACGCCGACAACCAACGGAACCTCCTCTTCCGACCAAACGCAAACTGCCAGTGCGGCTCGCACCGCCGCGCCATTGACGGGTGGCACTGCCGTACGTCCGCCCGTGCCCGCAAACAAACCCACTGCGGCTTCGGCGAACCGCGTTCGCACCGCCCAAAACCGGGCCGCCGGGGTTGGCGCGAGCGGGCAGGGCATGGTTTCGCGGCCCCCGGTCGTGACCATTATGGGCCACGTTGACCACGGCAAAACGACGCTCCTTGATACCATTCGCAAAGCCTCGGTTGCCTCAGGCGAAGCGGGCGGAATTACCCAGCACATCGGCGCGTACCAAGTCGAGGAAAAAGGCCAGCGCATTACGTTCTTGGATACGCCGGGTCATGCCGCGTTTAGCGCGATGCGCGCCCGGGGCACGTCGGTCACCGATATTGTCATTATCGTGGTTGCCGCCGACGACTCCATCATGCCGCAAACCGAAGAAGCGATCAAACTCGCCAAAGACGCGGGCGTTCCGATTATCGTCGCTATTAATAAAGTGGACTTGCCGGACGCCGACCCCGACCGCGTTTTGACCGACTTGACGCGCTACGACATCGTACCCGAAGCCTTCGGCGGCGATGTGCAAACCGTCAACATTTCGGCCAAAAAAGGCGAAGGCATCTCCGACTTACTGGACACGATTTTGCTCGTTTCCGAAGCGGTTGTCGAACCCAAGGCCGATCCGCACGGCAAAGCGCAGGGAACCATTATCGAGGCCAAGCAGGAAAAAGGACGCGGCGCGGTCGTGTCCGTGCTTGTTCAGCAGGGCACGCTCAAAATGGGCGATGTCGTGGTTGCCGGAACGCACTTCGGTAAAATCCGGGGCATGAGCGACGAAAAAGGCGCGAAACTCACCAAAGCCGGGCCGTCGTCGCCGGTTGAAATTGTCGGGCTTGGCAGCGTACCGGACGCGGGCGACCGCGTGGAAGTGGCCCGCGACGAAAAAGACGCCCGCGCGATTGTCGCCCGGCGTGACGCCAACGACCGCGAAGAGCGGCTGGGTCAGCGCAACATGGTCACGCTCGAAGCCCTGTACAAACAACTTCGGAGCGGCCCGGTCAAGGAACTCAACATCGTCGTCAAGGGCGACGTGCAGGGTTCCGTTCAGGCTGTACGCGATTCGCTTGCCGACTTGGGCAACGACGAGGTCAAAACCCGTATTCTCTTGTCGGGCGTGGGCGCGATTAACGATAACGACGTTTTGATCGCCTCGTCCGATAAAGACGCCGAGGCCAAAAACTCGCTCGTGGTCGGCTTCAACGTCGGGTTTGCGGGCGGGGCCGAGAAAAAAGCCGAAACCGAGCACGTCACGGTCAAAACCTTCTCCATCATTTACGAACTCATTGACGCCGTAAAAGAACAGATGGTTGGTCTGCTCGACCCGATCTACGAGGAAGCCACTTTGGGCAAAGCCGAAGTGCGGCAGCTGTTCCGCTTGCCGGGCAGCCGCTCGATTGCGGGCTGCTATATCACGGACGGTTTGGTTCGCCGCAACGCCAAAGCGCGTGTCTACAGGGCGGGAACGCTGCTTGCAACCGCCGACATCGAAACCTTGAAGCGATTTAAGGACGACGCCCGCGAAGTACAAACCGGCTACGAGTGCGGTATCACGCTCCGGGATTACAACAATCTCGCTATCGGCGACATCATCGAGTGCTTCGAGATGCGCCAAGTCCCGCGCGAGTTATAAACCAAATACTGCCCCGCGCCGCACGGCGCGGGGCAGTATCCCTTACCGAATTGCTGCGGGCCTCGCTCCGCCCGCGCCAAACCATGCACATTGGGGTACTAACCCTACATCTGTCGATTGAAACCGCCGAGTCGCTTAAAGACAAGCGGCAGGTTGTCAAAAGCCTGTGCGCCAAACTGCGCAATAAGTTCAACGTGTCGGTTGCCGAAGTGGACGAACTCGATATTTGGCGGCGGGCCACCGTCGCCGTCGTGATCGTCAGCAACGAGCAGAAGTTCGCCAATCAAGTCTTGTCGCAGGTCGTCAACCATGTGGAGGACGATTTCCGCGCCGTTCTCGACGACTACGGCATGGAATTTTTATAAGGGCGCAGCAATTCGCGTCGCAAAAACAGGATAAACAATGCCTACCTTACGCCAAGCCAAAGTCGGCGAAATGATGAAGCGGGAACTCGCCGAAATACTGCTCCGCGAAATGCGCGACCCGCGCCTTGCCCTCGTGTCGGTCACCGAAGTGGACGTGGCCCGCGATTTTTCCGTCGCCAAAGTGTTTATTTCCGCCATTGGAACGCCCGAAGAAAAAGCCGAAGCGATTAAAGCCTTGCAAGGCGCGTCCGGCTTTTTGCGCGGACTGCTGGGCAAAGTGATGGAACTACGCACGGTTCCCGTGCTGGTTTTCCGCATGGATACCGGCATTGAGCGCGGCGTCCGTATGTTCGATTTGCTGCGCGAAGAAAGTAAAGCCATCGAACAGAACGAAAAAGACAGCAGCGAGTATGATCATGTCCCCGCCGATTACGGCGACGATGAGGACGACGAAACCAGCGCGGGCGTCGGTCGCCCCCGCGAACTGCCGCAAATGACGGAAGCCGATTTCGCAACCCCGCCGACCCAGCAAACCGGGCGGAAAGGCGCATAGTTTTTTCATGGTTCCCGCTTTGCCGCGCGACAACATGGACGCCGTGGTTTCCTCCATTCGGAGCGCGGACGAAATGGTGCTCGCCTGCCACATCAACCCCGACGGCGACGCGCTCGGTTCACTGTTGGGCCTTGCCCTCGGCTTGGAAGCCATAGGCAAAAAAACGACGTGCCTTTCCGCCGATGGCGTGCCACCCACGCTCGCGTTCCTGCCATCGTCGGAGCGCGTGCAAACGGGAACTGAGCGGCGCGATTTCCCGCTCGCCCTCGTCGTGGATTCCGGCGATTTGTCCCGCACCGGCACGGCCCGCGAAGCCGTTCTCGCGTCGCAAACAGTCGTGGATATTGACCACCATGTCACGGCGGGGGCGTTCGGACAAATACGCCTTTTGGATGCCCGTGCAGCCGCGACGGCAGAAATCGTATACGACGTACTCCTTGCGCTCGGCGTGGAAATCACCCGCGATATGGCGACGTGTTTGTTGTGCGGGCTTTTAACGGACACCGGTTCGTTTCGCTATAACAACGTCACGCCGCGCACGATGGAATTGGGCGGGCAAATGATCGCGCTTGGTGCGTCGCCCAACGACATCGCCGAAAAGGTTTTTGAAAACAAGCCGTGGGGCGCGCAAAAACTACTGGGCCGCGCCCTCGATAGAATGCAAAAAACATCAAACGGCACGATTGTGTGGACGCACGTTACGCAAACCGACTTCGCCGACTTCGGCGCGACCGATGCCGATACGGAAGGTGTCGTGAACGCGATCCGCATGGTCGAAGGAACATGGGCCGCCTTGTTTTTGCGCGAAACACCCAACCAAAGATTTCGGGTATCGCTCCGCGCCCGCGACGGCTTGGACGTGTCGCAGGTTGCTGCCCGGTTCGGCGGCGGCGGGCATCGATTGGCGTCCGGGTGCAGTTTGGACGGCCCCATCGAAACCGCCGAAAGCCAATTAGTTGCCGCCGTGCAGGAACAGATGGCCCGCGATTTGCCCCACCTTTTTGCGGGCGAGCAGTCTGCCGCCGTTTAACTGACATGGACGGATTGCTTTCTCTAAATAAGCCCGCCGGGATGACGAGCCACGATGTGGTCTCCCGGGTGCGCCGCGTGTGCCAAACCAAACGCGCGGGCCATGCCGGAACGCTCGACCCTGACGCGACCGGCGTTCTCGTGGTCGCCGTCGGTCAGGCCACGCGCCTATTGCCACATCTGCCGCTCGAACCCAAACGCTACACGGCCCGCCTCCTTTTGGGCGTGTCCACGTCTACGGAAGACGCCAGCGGAAAAGTAGAAGCGGAAGCCGACGCCTCACACGTCACGGAAGCCGACCTCGCCGCCGTTTTGCCCCAGTTCATCGGCCCGATTTTGCAGGTTCCGCCGATGGTTTCCGCGCTCCATCACGAAGGCCGCCGTTTGTACGATTTGGCACGCGAAGGTATCACGGTCGAACGTGCGCCTCGCTCCGTTACCATCCACAACATCGTGCTTTCAGATTTTATGCCCGGCCCGAATGCTGAAGCCACACTTGATGTGACGTGCGGCGGCGGAACCTATATCCGAACCCTGTGTAAAGACATCGGAGCCGCGCTCGGTTTACCCGCGCACATGAAATCCTTGCGCCGTGATGGTGTCGGCCCATTCACTTTGAACCGTTCCCTGCCGCTCGCCGAATTGACGTTGGAAACCGCGCAAACCAACCGCATCCCGATGGAACGCGCCCTGCCCTTTCCCCAGCAAAACGCGAGCGAGGCGGACGCGGTGGAACTGAAACAAGGTCGCCCGATTCCACACAATGTGGAAAACTCTGTGGAAAATGTGGAAAACTCAGCGGGGGAATCCGAAGCGATTGTCGCTTTGCTGCACGACGGCGCACTCCTTGCGCTTGCCCGCAGCGATAGGCGGGGTTTGCTGCACCCGTTCAAAGTTTTCACATTGCCCCCATCCATTGACACCGCAAAGGATAATTCGTAACGGTGGCGCACCCCGACGAATCGCCCTTCCGTTTCTTAAACGTTGACGGCACGGCGGACTTCGCAGAAGGCGACGCCCGATCTACTGCGCTCGCTCTGGGCGTTTTCGACGGCGTTCATTTGGGGCATCAAACCCTGCTCCGTTTAGCTGCGCAGGAAGCCGAGCGCGAAAGTTGTGTGCCTGCCGCGCTTACGTTCGATCCCCTGCCCGCCGCGCTGTTCGCGCCGCCTACGCACGTTCCGCGCCTTTTGGGAACCCTCGACGAACGCGCCCGACTTCTGCGCCGCGCGGGGGCCGAGCACGTTTGGGTCGCGCGCTTCGACCGCACCCTCGCCGATTTGTCGCCCATCGATTTCGTTCACGTTTTGCGCAAACGCTTGAACGCGCGCGTTCTTATCGTCGGCGATGATTTCCGCTTCGGCAAAAACCGCGCAGGCGACGCGGCCTTTTTGCAGCGCGCCGGGCAAACCGAAAATTTCACTGTGTGCGTCGTGCCGCCCGTTCTCGTAAATGGCGTTCCGGCTCGCTCGACCCGCATCCGCCAGCAAATCTCCGCCGGACACCTTGTGGAAGCCGCTCAACTTCTGGGCCGCAACTACACGCTCATGGGCTTGGTCGCGCATGGACGTAAAATGGGCCGAACGCTGGGCTTCCCGACCGCGAACCTCGATTTTCCCGCCGCGCTCCTCGCGCCGGGCGCGGGCGTGTACGCGGGCTACGTTTATCTCGCCGATGGAACCAAACGCCGCGCCGCAATCAGCGTGGGAACCAATCCAACCGTCACGCCGGGGGACGACGCGCCGCGCACGGTTGAGGCGTACCTGATGGACGGATTTCACGGGGATTTGTACGATCAAACCGTTACAATAGAGTTCGCCCTGCTTTTGCGCCCGGTGGTAAAATTCGATGGTTTGGACGCACTTATTGAGCAGATGCACCGCGACGTGGACGAAGCAAGCACGCGCCTTATCTAAAACTGACCACACATTGCTATTGTGTTTTTTGCGCGTTAAATAAACAAACAAAAAAGGCCCGCCTTGAAGGCGGGCCTCTTCGTTAAGATTCCGAAGAACTTAGTTGATGTTGAATGTACCGGCGTAGCCGAGCATGTTGCCACCGGGAACCGGTTGGCAGGTTCCGTCGATGAAGGCCGGGGTCGTGGCGCAACCGGAAACCACTGCCGAAGGCGTGTAGGTGTTACCCGCCGGGTAGTAGATGGTTTGCGGAATACCGTTGGCGTTCAACGTGATTTTGCTCCATTTGACATGGCCGTCGGCATACAGGAAGTTGCCGCCGTCGGAGTGGCGGGTTACATCGGCGAACTTAGCCGCTTCCAAGGCAGCGCTGCCAACCGCAGGCGGGGTCGTGGCGGTCGGCGAACCGTTGATCACGTTGGTGTCAGCGGTGGTAGCCGAACGACCGGAATAGACGTTGATGGCATGACCCGCGTTGTAGCGCAACGTCGTCGTGGTAGCCGCGGCATTACCATTACCGGTCGCACCCGTGGATTCACCCATAAGAACGGAGGAAGCGACGGCGGCGAAAGCGGCTTGCGATTTGGTGGCGATCAAGTCGTTGTACATGTAGGCAATCGCTGCCGTCGTGGTGGACGGGCGGGGGCCGGACGGGCACGTGAAGATCTGGTTGTTCTTCACATACGAGCTGATAAGCGACGGCGCAGTGCCGGTGATGGCGGAGTTGCCGCCACCAACAAGGTCAACACCCCAGTTGTTCACATAGGTGTTTGCACCAACAACAACGGTGCTGGAAACGGGTGGGAACTTTTCGTCGTAGTCTTGGATGTAGCCCAAGAACGCGAGACCGATTTGCTTCTGGTTGGAAGCGCACGACGATTGTCGAGCTTTTTCACGGGCTTTGGCGAAAACCGGGAAGAGGATAGCGGCCAAGATGGCGATGATGGCGATGACGACGAGCAGTTCGATCAGCGTAAATGCCGATTTGGCCTGCCGTGCGCCGCGAAGGGATGAAAACATAACAAACCCCCCAAACAATGAAATGGAATAAATTCACCGAAAACTTTTAGAACAAAGAGCCTCCGGTGCTTAGGATTATATCATAAAATACCAACAATCAAGGGTTTAGAAAAAAATATTTTGGGTATTTTTAATTTTCCCGCGTAACGAGTGAACTTTCTGTGATAGCCTGCGTAGCAGATGAACCGCGACGAATACGCGCAAATGTTCCGCTTGGAAGATCGCCACTTCTGGTTTACGGCCCGCCGCGATTTGCTTCTGCGCGCCCTCGTGCAGTTCCCCCCACCTTTGCCGCCGCCCTCGGGTACGGAAGCAAAAAGCGCCTATCCGCTTTTTCTGGATGTCGGCTGCGGAACCGGCGGAACGATGGACAAACTCGCCGCGCGGGGAACCGTCGTTGGCGTGGATGTGGAGCCGCTCGCCTTGCAGTTTTGTCAAGAGCGCAGGCACACGCACCTTGCCTGCGCGTCGGCGACGCGGCTTCCGTTTGCCGCGAATACGTTTAGCGCGGTTATCGCCCTTGATGTCGTCGAGCATATCGCTGACGACCGCGCCGCTCTATCCGAAATTTGCCGAGTCCTTATGCCCGGTGGCTTTTTATTTCTCACGGTTCCCGCCTATCAAGGCTTGTGGAGCGGGCACGATGTCGCCTTGATGCACCAGCGCCGGTACGTCGCCCGTCAAATGCGCGGTTTGCTTCATGAGGCCGGGTTTGAAATTCCGCATTTGACCTACACGGTTTCGGCCCTGCTCCCGCCCGTGTGGCTATGGCGGGGCGTGCAAAAACGGTTCGCGCGCCCCGGTACACCGCCCCGCGCGGACGCCGCCGTCACACCAGAACCCATCAACGGCCTATTGCGCGGCCTGCTTTCATGGGAAGGACGCCTCAGTTTGCGCGCCCCAATGCCGTTCGGTCTGACCGTTTTCGCCGTCGCCCGCAAACCAGACGGCCCCCTGCCCCCCAATAATGGGGGGTTCTGAAGCCACGTCCCCGTACTTTTGGAAGGTTTACAATATCGGTAACCCCATTCAGAACCCCCCACTATTGGGGGGCAGGGGGGCCTTTTCTCCCTGTATACTGCGTGTATATGGAAGCCCCGCGCACAGCGCAAATTAAGCGAAAAACCAGCGAAACTGACGTTTTCGTTGACTTGACTTTGGATGGAACCGGCGAAAGCAAAGTACAAACGGGCGTTGGTTTTTTCGACCACATGCTCACGCACATCGCTCGGCACGGCCTTCTTTCGCTAACAATCGAAGCGACCGGTGATGTGCACATCGACGATCACCACACGGTCGAGGACGTGGGTATCGCGCTCGGAACCGCGCTCCGCGACGCGGTCGGCGACAAACGCGGCTTGACCCGCTACGGACACGCGATGGTTCCGATGGACGAAAGCTTGGTTGTGTGCGGGCTGGATTTTTCCGGGCGCGGCGGTTTGTATTTTGAGGTCGATTTTCCGCACGCAAAAATCGGAACGTTCGACACGGAACTCGTCGAGGAGTTTTTCCATGCCGTCGCCAAGAACGCGCAGATGACGCTCCATTTTCAAAAACTGGCGGGTAAAAACGCGCATCATATCGCCGAGGCCGCGTTCAAGGCGTTCGGTCGCGCCCTCGATATGGCGACCCGATTAGACGAGCGAACGCTCGGCGTTATCCCGTCCACCAAAGGCGTGCTGTAAATGGCGGAAGCGAAAATCGTTATCGTGGATTATGGCGTGGGCAATTTGCGCTCGGTCGAAAAAGCGTTCGCGGCTTCGGGCCATGTCGCCCACGTGACCGGCGATGCCGACGCCATTCGCCACGCGGAGCGCGTAGTTTTGCCGGGCGTCGGGGCGTTTGGGGCCGCGATAAACACGCTGCGGACGGCGGGTTTGGAAGCGCCCGTTTTGGAAGCCGCGCACAGCGGCAAACCATTTTTGGGTGTGTGCGTCGGGATGCAGTTGCTTTTCACCGAAAGCGAGGAAATGGGCACGCACAAAGGTCTCAATCTGATACCGGGCCAAGTCAAGCGCTTTGACGAGCGCAATTTGGGCGAGGCCGCGCGCAATGTTAAAGTGCCGCAAATCGGATGGAACGGTTTGCAGATTGCGCCCGAAAACGATGCCCCGCTTTTCGCGGGCCTCCAAGACGGCGCGATGGCGTATTTCCTTCATTCGTATTTTTGTGCGCCCGACGACTTGGATGCGGTTGCGGCACGCACCGACTTTATCGCGCCCTATTGCTCCGCCGTTGCCAGAGGAAATATCATGGGGGTGCAGTTCCATCCTGAAAAATCCGGCGACGTTGGTCTGCGGATTTTAGACAACTGGGCGCGGTGGAACGGCTAAATAACCATGCTTGAAATTATTCCCTCGATTGATTTGCTGGACGGGCAAGCCGTGCGCCTCAAACAAGGCGATTACGCCACAAACGAAAAAGTGGCCGACGACCCGCTTAGAACGGCGGAAGACTTCGCTCGCGCGGGCGCGGCGCGGCTGCATATCGTGGATTTGAACGGGGCGCGGACGGGCGAAGGGCGCAATCAGTCCACCATTCGCGCCATTATCGCGTCCGTGCCGCAAATGGCGGTGCAGGTCGGCGGCGGGGTGCGCTCCATAGAAACGATTTCCGCCCTGCTCGATGCGGGCGCGAAGCGGGTTATCGTCGGCACGTCGGCAGCGCAAAACGCGGACTTGGCCCGCGAAATGCTCGCCGCCTTTGGCGACCAAATTATCATCGGGGCCGACAGCAAAAACGGACAAATCGCCGTGCGCGGCTGGGAAGCAACGACCGGCGAAACGACGGAAGCGTTTTGCCATCGTATGAAAGATTTGGGGGCGGTTCGCTTTTTATTCACCGACGTAGCCCGCGACGGAATGCTGCGCGGCCCGAACGTCGAGGAAACGGTTCGCATCGCGCAGGCCGTCGGATTGCCGGTTTTGGCGTCGGGCGGGGTTTCCGGGCCGGACGATATTGCCACGCTGCGGGCCGTGCAACCAAACGGCGTCGAAGGGGTCATAATAGGTAAGGCACTGTACGCGGGCCGCTTGACGCTCGCCGACGCCCTGCGGATCGCCGCCGAATAAAGGAAGAAACTACCAAATGGATTGGGTATTGGTTATTCCCATGATGGCTTTGTCGATACCTATCGTAGCCATTATTACGAGCCATCAGCGGGAACTGGCGAAAATTAAGACGCAAAAAAGCGCGCAGGTTCCCGCGAATGTGGAAGCCGAACTGCAAGCCCTGCGCAGCGAGGTCGCCGCGCTACGCGACACGACCACGCGCTTTGACATGAGTTTCGATGCCGCCATCACGCAACTTGAAAACCGCGTGGATCGCGTGGAAACCCGGCAAACCGGAGGCGCGGCTTACCAAAGTGCGTCAGTGGAAGCCGAACCATTGACCGTAGGAAGAGGTCGCTAATGTCGCCTGCAGAATTTTTTCTATGGTTGGCGGGTATTTTGGGCGGTACGGGCATTATGATGTCGCCGGTCTTTATCGTTCGTATGGTGCTTAAGCACCGGGAAAAACTGGCCCAACTGCAAAACAAATCGGTCGGCGGCTCGCCCGCGCTCGTTGAAGAAGTCGCCGCCTTGCGCCACGAAATGGAAGCCCTGCGCGAAACCACGACCCGCTTCGATATGAGTTTCGACGCCGCCCTGTCGCAAGTCGAAAATCGCCTGCACAGTGTGGAAAAAACCGGCACAACTAACGCCGCCTACGCAACCAATCCCGCGTACGGCGAGCACGAAACGGTTTCGTTGCGCCGCTAATTCAACCAAGTCACCCATAAAAAAGCCCGCCGAATGGCGGGCTTTTTTGTCACGAAGCGCAAACACGGGTTTGAGGCGGCTTAGTCGGTGTCGGTGACCGTCCACATATTGCCTTTGCCGGTCGGTACGCCGCTTGCGTTCATCGGCGGAACCGTTTGCGCCGATTTCATCCATTTCACGTGCCCGTCGAAGAACAGATATTCAAGCCCGTCACCGTGCCGCAAGTCGCTCTTTTGGTTACTGACATCGGTGTGCGTAGTAAAGAGCGTCGTGCCATTCAGCACTTTGTTGTAATGATCGGGGTCAATCGATTTTGGCGGACAGGCGCGCACCGAGTTATCCCCGCACATTTTGCCGGAGTCCACTGGGGAGCACAGAGGCGTTTCCGCAAAATAGATGGTTCCTGCTGGAGCCTTGACTTCGGCGGCAGGAAGCGCGTAGTCCGCACCGTGATAATTGTATCCGCGACCTACGCAGTTCACGTTGGTCAGGTTGCCGTTCGCGTCGCGCGTCGCACAGTTCGGGTCTTCGTCGAAGTCGCAGGTCATCACGTACTGTGCAACGCTGGGAGGATTTGTGGTTGATCCGCTTGTCCACGCGGACGAGGGACAAGCAAAGACCCCAGTTGGCGTCCCTGACGCGCCCCCGTTCTTGATATACGGCTGAACGATTTCGCGCCAACTGTGGCGCACAAAACCGGTCGAACAAGGAACCGGCCCACCTGCGGGACAATAGTCGATGTAGCGCGGCGGATACAATTCCTCGTAATCCTGCACATACTGCAAGCACCCTAACCCAATTTGCTTCAGGTTGCTTTGACAAGAGGCCTGCCGCGCTTTTTCACGAGCTTGGGCGAACACGGGGAACAAGATAGCGGCAAGGATCGCAATGATAGCGATAACCACGAGGAGTTCAATCAGCGTGAAGCCATTCCTCGCAGATACCTTCCCTTTATGAAACGAACCAACAACGTTCATAACAAGTAACCTTCTTTCTTAGAAGACAGCGGATAAAACTGTTTTACCCGTCCTAACGCGGGTTAATTCACTATTTACGCGCTTTTTCCCTCCTCGCACAGATTTTTTTCTTTATTTGCGACGAAATTTTGCACGCGGTATACTGTCCCAACAACGATTTTCCGGCTACACGGGAAGAGTACGCGAAACCCAAACGCTCAACAGGGAGCGAAGGCCACCGACTGAAAGCCTTTGCGAGGGTTCTTTCGCCGAACGTCACCCCGTTGTTTCGCGCCTCACACGAGGTTTGCGGAACAGGCCGCGCGAAGAACGCCCGCCGTTTTTTCGGTAGGTCAATAGAACGCGCCGGGTTCGCCCGTTATTGCGACACAGTGAGGGCAGGAGTCGCGGAAGGTTTCGCGCTTCCTGAACCGAGGTGGTAACGCGCACGGATTTAACAAGCCCTGCGTCCTCGGATGGTTTGCTTGGTTTTATTTTGCCTTCGGGCGGAATGGGCCGCAGGCTGTCCGAGGATGCAGGGCTTTTTTGTTTTTAAGGAAAACCCAATGACAACCAATATCGAAACGACAACCAACGAACTTCCGACGCGCTATGATCCGCAGGCGACCGAGGCCGCCATTTACGAGGCGTGGCTCAAAGCGGGCTGCTTTCGGGCCACGCCCGACGACCGCACGCCTTACTGCATCACCGTGCCACCGCCCAACATTACGGGCGTTCTGCATTTGGGCCACGCCTTGAACCACACGCTCATGGACGTGTTGGGCCGGTGGAAGCGCATGAGCGGCTACAACACGCTCATCTTGCCGGGAACCGACCACGGCGGAATTTCCACGCAGTCCGTGGTGGAAAAATCCATCGCCAAAGAAAAACTGACGCGGCATATTTTGGGCCGTGAAAAGTTCGTGGAGCGCGTGGAGGAATGGGCGAGCGATTACGGCTCGACCATTTTGAGCCAGCTCAAACGCTTGGGCTGCGGCTACGATTGGGACAGAACGCGCTACACGCTCGACACGGCGTACTCGGATGCCGTATTGGAAACGTTCGAGAAATTGTACGACGCGGGCTATATTTACCGGGGCAATCGCATCGTGAACTGGTGTCCGTTTCACCGCACGGCGATTTCCGATATTGAAGTGGAACACGAAGACGAAGCAGGTTTCCTGTACCACATCCGCTACCCGTTCGCGGAAGAAATGGAAAGCGGCGTGACGGTGGCGACGACGCGCCCCGAAACGCTCTTGGGCGATACTGCCGTCGCCGTGAACCCCGACGACCCGCGCTACGAGGGCCTTATCGGCAAGCAACTTATTTTGCCTTTTACCGACCGCACCATTCCCCTAATCGGCGATACCTACGCGCAGATGGAATTTGGAACCGGGGCCGTAAAGGTGACGCCCGCGCACGATCCCAACGACTACGAGGCCGGGCAGCGAAACCATTTGCCGTCGATTACGGTCATCGGGCCGGACGGCAAAATGAACGAGAACGCAGGGTCGTATGAAGGGCTTGACCGATTCGAGGCCCGAACCCGTATTCTGGAAGATTTGCAAACGGGCGGGTACTTGGTGAAAACCGAGCCGCACAACAAATCCGTGGGCCGGTGCGAGCGGTGCAATACCGTGGTGGAACCACTTTTGTCCGAACAATGGTTCTGCAAAATGGCGGGCACGCCCTTAATCGAAAAAGCGATTGCCGCCGCGCAAACCGGCGACGTGCGATTTATCCCGGCCCGCTACGGTGAGTTATTCGTGCGCTGGCTGGAAAACATCCGCGATTGGCCGATTTCGCGGCAGTTGTGGTGGGGCCACCGAATGCCGGTTTGGCGCAAGCCCGACGGCACGTTCGTGGTCGCCCGCACCAAAGAAGCCGCCGAGGCAAAAGCAGGAACTGCCGACATCGAGCAAATCGACGACGTGCTGGATACGTGGTTCTCGTCCGCCTTGTGGCCGTTCGCCACGCTTGGCTGGCCCGAAACAAACGCCGATTTGGATTATTACTATCCCACGTCGGCTTTGTTCACCGCGCAGGAAATTCTGTATCTTTGGGTGGCCCGCATGGTGATGATGGGCGAGGAGTTCCTGAACGAGAAACCGTTCGGCGACGTGTACATCCACGCGACTATTTTGGACGAGCACGGGCGGCGCATGAGCAAATCCAAAGGCAACGGCGTGGATCCCGTGGAGCTAATCGATCTATACGGGGCCGACGCCTTGCGCTACACGCTCATGAGCCGGGCCGGATTGGTGCAGGACATTCGCATCAAGCCCATCCGAAACGGCAAGCAGGAGCAGGTGGAACTGGCCCGAAACTTCGCCAACAAAATCTGGAACGCTTCGCGCTTCGCCCTCCTCAACTTGGACGGTTACACGCCCCCGCAGGGCGACCCCAAAGCCGAAACGCTCGTGGACAAATGGATTTTGTCGCGCCTCGCCGCAACAACCGACGCGGTAAACGCGGCCTTTGACTCCTACCAAATGGACGACGCGGCCCGCGCCTTGTACGAGTTTTTCTGGGATGATTTCTGCGATTGGTACGTGGAAGCCGCCAAACCGCGCTTCGCGCAGGCGGACGCAGATGCCGCACGGCAGGTGCTTTGGTTCACGCTGGAGCGGACGTTGCGCTTGCTGCATCCCATCATGCCCTATCTGACCGAAACGATTTGGCAAACGCTGCCCGGCGCGAAGACGCTGGCGCAAACCGACTTCCTCGCCCTTGCCGAGTTCCCGCGCGGCTTGGGCTTGCGCGACGAAACCGCCGAGGCCGAATGGGAAACTGTGCGGGAAATCACGCGAGCGATTCGCAATACGCAGGCCGAAAACAATCTGCCTAAAAGTGGCCCGGTATTCTTTGCGCCCCGCGACCAAAGCGCCCAAAACATCGCCCAAGCGAACGCGGATTTGATCGCCTTCTTGACACGCTTCGACCCGCTCACGCTCGGCGATAGATCAGGAACCGGCGAAACCATTCTTACGCCGACCCGCTACGGCGACGTGCGTTTACCCCGCCCGCAAGCCACTGCCGCCGATTTGGCGCACGAAAAAGCGCGCATCGAAAAAGACTTGGCGAAGCTGCAAAAAGACTTGGACGGCCTCCTTGTCCGCTTGAACAACCCGCAGTTCACACAGTCCGCGCCTGAAGCGGTTGTCGGCAAAGCCCGCGCCCAAGCCGACGAAATTACCGACAAGCAAACCAAACTCACGGCCCGCTTGGACGCCATCAACAGCGGCGAAGGCGTCGGCGCGTAAAGAAGGAAATAGGCCGGGTATCGAATAAACTTCCGTATCCGGCCTAACTCGCCCATTCGTGCATCAAAGGAGCAGTGTTGTTTCAATGAAACGATTATCGTTCGGTATCGCAGGCGCGGTTGCCGCGCTCGCCGTTGTTTCCGTTGCGCAGGGACAAACGCCGCCCGTTTCGGCAACCATCCCGCTCAAGTATTTGGAAGCGCGGGCCGTTCCCGCTACGGTTAAAACGGTAGAGGGCATCGATCAAGTCACGATTCACAACCGCGACAACAGTATCACCGTTCGCGGCAGTCAAGCCGCCGTTGCCGCCTACAGAGCCGAAGTAGAAAAAACGGATGTGCCGCCTATAATGCACATCGTCAAAATGCGCCTCGTCCGCTACGATGTGGATACGCACGGAAAGGTTTCCGAACGAGTCGAGCAAGCCCCGATTGTGAGCGGCATGGATGGCAAACCCGCAACGCTGTCAACGTTCCGTGACTTGAGTGGATTTATTCTTACCGTCACGCCCACGCAAAACACCGATAAAACCGTCACGCTTGCGGTCGAAGTGCGCGAACAAGGCGATGCAGGCGAGATTGTACAGTCTGGTAAAAGCACCCGTATCGTGAAAGTCGGGGAGGCCGTGCGCGTCACCGGCATGACGACCGCAACCGCTCCGGCTCTGCGCCGCGCCGCCCAGCGCGGGGAAATTGTCACCAACAGCGGCGTTGCCTACAGCGGCTATTATGTCGAGGTGCAGGCCGCAGCGCAACCCAGTGGGTCTGCGCCTTCTAACCCATAGATTGGCGCTCTTTTTGGCTACATCGGCAGGAGACACGCTATGAGTGCCCCAGCCAAATACCCGGTCACGCCCGCCGTGCGCGTTTTGCGCGAGGCGGGCGTGGCATTTACGCCACACGTTTACGATTATGTCGAAAAAGGCGGCACGGCGCACTCGTCGAAGGTGCTTGGCGTTAGCGAACACGCGATTATCAAAACACTCGTTTTGGAAACGGAGGCGAAAGCGCCGCTTCTTGTTCTCATGCACGGCGACCGGGAACTGGCGACGGGAACGCTTGCGCGGCACATCGGCGTCAAAAGCGTGCGCTTGTGCGATGCGGCCACGGCGCAAAAATGGACGGGCTACCAGTTCGGTGGAACCAGTCCGTTTGGAACGCGCACACCGAATTTACCTGTGTATGTGGAGCGCACGATTTTGGAATTGCCGACCGTTTGGGTCAACGGGGGCAAGCGCGGCTTTCTCGTCGCCCTTGTTCCGTCGGTTTTTGTAGATGTGGCGAAGGCGCAAACGGTCGATGTTGCCGCGCCGGTTGACTGACAACGCTTACGGCGTGGGGCAGCCTCGGAAGCGCCACAACAAATTGGCCCCTTTATCTTGGGCTAAAATACTCGCGGCGGAATGGGATTTGCTGTGCCCGTCCGCGAACAAAATCGTGACCATTCCCGTGTCTTTGCCGGTGGCATGATGCCGCCCGATAATTGGCTTCAACGATCCGGCGGGAAGCGTCGGCATTTCCTTAACCAAGTCGCGGTCGGAGGTGAGCGGCGTGGACAAACGCACGTCGGTCGCGTTGATTTTGCTGCCCGCCACGCACGGATCGAACGTATAACTGCGATACAGTCCTAAACCGCCCGACGCGACATCGGCGTTCGGCGTATCGGCGAACAGCGGAATGCGGGCGGGTTCCGTCAATTGCGGTAAAACCGAAACGTCCTTAAAGCCTTCCACTGCGGCAGGGTCATACGACATCTGCGACGAGTAGCCAATCGAGGCGTAGCCGCGCGCGTTCCAGTTTGCGGGAAACGCGGTTCCCGAGGCGGACGGGCAGTTGAACACGCCCTCGTTTTTTATATACGGCTGCACCGCCGTCGTCCAAATCGTGCGTCCGGGCGTCGGCTCGGCGTAGTTCGCGGTCGGTACAAAGGCCTCGTCGTGATCCTGCAAATACATCGTCACCGCCGTTCCCGCGTGCTTCATATTGGACAAGCACGCGACTTGGCGCGCCTTTTCTCGGGCCTGCGCGAAGACGGGAAACAAAATCGCGGCCAAAATAGCGATAATCGCTATGACGACGAGCAATTCAATCAGTGTAAACCCCGAAACTGACTGTGGGTGGGTACGAGAACGACGGCAGGGCGGAAAGGGATCGAACATAGGTTTCTTTCTTTCGAGTTCAAACCAGTATAACGGAATAAAAAGCAGCCCGCTGTGTCCGCATCGGTGGCAAGGGTTACAAGAGGCAAACAACGGGTAAAAATCAACCAGCGCACCATGCCGGGACAACCAAAGTCCCGCTGCCGTGAGCGCTACTATGCGGATATGGTGCGGAGCCGCTTTGCGCTTCTGCCGTCCCGCCAAAGGAAAATCAGATATGACATCGAACATGGCCCGAAAGGCCAAAACAATAACCGTTGCGGCGATAGGAATTCTTAGTATGGGCTGGCTCGTGGTTGGCGCGGCCCCTTCAGCGCAGGCCGAGCCGCCGCGCCACGCGCCCGCTTACGGCTACCGAGCCAAGCGAGACAACGACCGCAAGTGGGACAAAAAAGATGACAAAAAGTACCACAAGGATGACCGGCGCGACAACAACGACCGAAAAGACCGGGATCGCAGCGACCGTGACCGTAACGACCGCGACCGACGGCGCGGCGACAACAACGATAGAAACCGCATCGGGTTCACGAACCGCGACGGTCGAAATCACCGATAACTCAGAAGCCCCCTTGCGATAGCGCAAGGGGGCTTTTTTTATGCGCCGCATGAGCACAAAAAACCGATTCTCTACCGGCTTACCGTTCCAGCGGAAGCGGGCCGCGCTCGTCTTTTTCCGCTTCCGCCGTGGCGTTTAGTTCTTCGGGCGTTTGCTGGGTGGGAAGGGTGGGCGCGGCGACTGGAGTTTGCGCCGTGTAGTCGATATTCACGCCCCGGCTGACGCCCGCGCCCCGCAAATGGGCGTCGTCATTGTAAAACGACAACTGCCAGCGCATCGTTTCCCGGTGCTTGACGCGCTCCCATAAGGTCAGCGATGTATTGACCGTGTGCAACCCGACACTGGGAACTGCGAAAGCATTCAAACCGAAGAAAATCATAAAGGCGGCATCGATCACGCCGCCATGACACACAACAACAATCGTTTTGCCCCGATGTGCGCGCGTGATGCGCGTCAGGGTTTGCCCGATACGCAGCAAAAACGTCGCCCACGATTCGCCGCCCGGATCGGTTTCTTGGAACACGTCGTCCGCGAAATCGTGCCAGCCGAACCGGGCTTTGTACTCGTCGAACGTCAACCCGTCGGCGTCCGGCCCGACGCGAAACTCCTGCACGGCATCATCCAGTGTGAGTTCCACACCCGGAAACGCGGGCGCGATAATTTGGGCCGTTTGCCGAGCGCGGGGCAGCGTGGATGCGATAAATATGTCGGGCTTCACTTCCCCAGTCGCCAGCAAGCGGTCGCGCAAACGGGTCGCCTGCTCAATTCCGAGCGGCGTCAAGCCCGTATCGCCCTTCATGCCGCCCATAATCGGCTCCACATTGACCACGGCCTGTCCGTGCCGAATTAGGTACAAGCGCGTCGGCGCGTCATCGGGCAAAGGTTGCGTTTCGTCGGCGGGGTTTGACATAAGCGTTACGATCTACGGGTATTTTACCCGTTTCGTTCTTCGTACCATTTTTTCATGAAGGCTTGGTAGTCGGCCTGCTTTTCTTTGATGGCGCGCCACCACGGTTCATTGTCCACGTACCAGCGCACGGTTTCTTCCAAGCGCGTTTCAAATGTGCTGGTCGTTTGGAAGCCGAGCGATTGGATTTTTTGCGTGTTCAAGGCGTAGCGTTTGTCGTGGCCGGGGCGGTCGGGAACGCGGCGAAGCAGGCTTTCGGGTTTGCCGAGCAAGGCCAAAATCGCTTGGACGACTTCCAAGTTCGGCTTGGGGCAGTTGCCGCCCAAGTTGTAGACCGCACCGGGCGTGCCTTTATGCAGCACCAAATCAATGCCCGCACAATGGTCGTGCACGAAAAGCCAGTCGCGGACTTGCTGCCCGTCGCCGTAGATGGGAAGCGGCAAATCATCGATGGCGTTCGTGACCATGAGCGGAATGAGTTTTTCCGGGTACTGAAACGGCCCAAACGTGTTCGACCCGCGCGCGACGAGGGTCGGCACGTCGTAGGTTTCGTGGTAGGCCCGCGTCAGCAAATCGCCGCCCGCTTTGGCCGCCGAATACGGTTGGTTCGGCTCCATCGAGTCGCCTTCGGTGAACACGCCATCCGTAATGCCGTACACTTCGTCAGTCGAGATTTGGAAAAATTTCGTATTATATTTGCGAGCGGCTTCCAACACCGTGTACACGCCCATGAAGTTCGCCGTCATCGCCGCGCCGGGTTCTAAAATCGTGCGGTCGTTGTGCGATTCGGCAGCGAAATTGATTATCGCGTTTACGTCTTGGGCGGCTTTGTCCACGGTTTGCGCGTCTTCGATGCGGCCTTGAACAAACGAAAAGCGCGGATTTCCCCACACGTCGGCAAGGTTCGCTTTATTTCCCGCATAGGTCAGGGCGTCCAAAACGCGCACGTCGTAGTCCGGGTACTTGGCAAGAATGTAACGCACGAAGTTTGCTCCGATAAACCCGGCCCCACCGGTAACGAGCAATTTCACGCGGCTTCCTTACTTTCGTTCGGCGCGGCTAACAGCAAAGGCACGCCGAGGGCTTTTTCCCACGCGCCTTCCAGATACGGGCGGTCAAGGCCCCAAACTGCGCAAAAGGCTTGGTATTCGCCCGCCTGCTTGTTGCGAACGCTCGCGCTTGTCGGTTTGGCTTTGCGGACGGCGCGAAGTAAAATGTTTTTTGGCGTATGTTCCATGTCGATGAACTCCAAAACCTGTACGTCGTAACCCGCGATTTCGAGGACTTGGGCGCGCAACGCATCGGTGACAAGCGATGCCGTGCGCTCTTTAAGCAAACCGTGTTTGAGTAAGGGGCGCAGGGCGGCGTTTTCGATTTTGCCGTTCAGCTCGTGCTGGCAGCAGGGCACACTCAAAAGCACGGGCGTTTTCCACTGAACGGCTTGGATAATTGCGTCGTCGGTCGCC
>CAXTBP010000051.1:0-17487 GCA_964241985.1 uncultured Armatimonadaceae bacterium
GGTTTACAGTTTCGGCAGGCCCACTCAGAACCCCCCATTATTGGGGGGCAGGGGGGCCGGTTTAGTTCGCTTTGCGCGGGATATAGGACTTGCCGTTCCACACGAAAAACTGCACGTCTTGCGTTGGGCTGATTTGGCCCGAACCTTCCACGGTCGCTTTGACGATGACGAAGCCCCGGCTATCGGTTTGGCCGAAGTCATACGTCCGCTTGACAGCGGATTTGGACGACGAGGCCGCCAAAAATTGCTGCTGCTCGACCGCTCCCCCAAAGCCTTTCGGGAACGCGAACGTTAAAATCCCGGCATCGTCGGCGGCAACGATGAGATAACTCTTTTTGCGCTGCGGCTCCAAATAGCGGAGCGTCAAAGCCATTTGGTCGGGGCGGAGCGGCAGCGGGCTTTTCAAGCGGACATGGTTGCGCATTGTCCACGGCTGGTTACTTTTAGACGTGAACAAATCCATGAAAACAACGCCGTTGAGTTTGTACAGGTTAAGCAGGGCCACATCGCCGTTTTGCGTGAACGGGGCCGACACTTGGCGAATTGCCGTCGCACCGGACGGCATCTTGAGTTTAGGCTTGGCGATTCCCTGCCCCAATTCCCCGAACTCAATGGGCTTTGCGACAACGTTTCCTCGGTCGTCGTCCACGGGCGGAGCCGGGTTCGTCGCGGATTTGGGCGGCGGAGCCGGGGCTTTAGGCGCGGGGGCGGGCGGGGCTTCGGCCTGCGCGCACGCGAGCGATGCGGTTCCGGCAAGGGCGGCAAGCGCCAACAGCGGCGTTAAGGCAAATCGAATTGATTTCACGTTGGATAGGTTTTCCGTTCGGTAAGTTAAACTGCCACACCGGGGCAGGGTTTATCGCATAGTGCGGCGAAAAAAACACCTGTGCGGCGCACGGCTACGAGGCCGTCGCACGCTTCAAAGGAGTTACTGGATGCTTGGCCCCCTCCGCGTTTCGGCGCGTTCAATTTGTGTGATACCCTGCTTGGCGGCTTTCTATTCGCTGACGCTGCCCTCGGCCTCTTGGGCGCAAGCGCCGCGCACCGTGTCGCCTATTCCCCCGCCCGGCATTGTTGTGTCGGATGCTGACCGCAAAGAACTTTCCGAAGGCGCGGATGCGCTGGGGCGCACCATCGTGGCGTTGCGTGCCGATTTGCCCAAAACGCACCCAAATTTGGTTCGTTTTTTGCCCGATGTGCAGATTTACCATAGGGCCGTTCAAACCGCGCTCACTTACAACGAGTTTTTCAACAACCGGGAAATACAAACGGCGCGCGAACTTCTCGCGCAAGGCATGACCCGCGCCGACGCACTTAAAGGCGGAACCGCCCCGTGGACGACACAAACCGGCCTCGTCGCGCTCGGCTACGTTTCCAAAATCGACGGCTCCATTCAGCCTTATGGCCTCCTTGTCCCGCCCGAATGGACGCCCGGCGAAACGACCAAGCGGCGTATGGATTTCTTTTGCCACGGGCGCGGCGAAACCTTGAGCGAAGTCGTTTTCATCGATCAACGGCAAAAATCGGCGGGGGAATTTACGCCGCCCGGCGCGTTCGTTTTGCAGCCCTACGGGCGGTTCTGCTGCGCCAACCGATTCGCGGGCGAGGTGGATTTGTTTGAAGCCCTCGCCAACGCCAAAACGCGCTACGCCATTGACGACGATAAATTGGTCATGCGCGGCTTTTCGATGGGCGGCGCGTCGGCGTGGCAGTACGCGACCCACCATTCCGACACGTGGGCCGCTGCCGCGCCCGGCGCGGGCTTTTCGGAAACCATCGGCTTTTTGCGTTTGGACGATCCCGCAAAGCCCCCGCTGCCAACATGGGAAAAATCGCTTTTGCATTGGTACGATTCCACGGATTACGCCGTGAATTTGAGCGAGTGCCCCACGGTCGCCTACAACGGCGATATGGACGGGCAGAAGCAAGCCGCCGATAAAATGGAGGAGGTCTTAAAAAACGAGGGATTGCCCTTGACGCGCGTCGTCGGGCCGAATACGGGGCACAAATACGAAACGTCCAGCAAGCCGGTTATCAACGCCTTTGTGGACGCCGCCGTGGAAAAAGGCCGTCAGCAAACGCCCGAACATCTGCGCTTTACGACGTGGACGCTCCGCTACAACACGATGGACTACGTGACCGTGACGGGTTTGGGCAAGCATTGGGAACGCGCCCGCTTGAACGCCGACTTATCGCATACCGCGCTTGTTATCACGACCGAAAACGTGACGCGGTTTTCCGTCGCGCCCCGCGCAAACCGCAAAACCGTGACGATTGACGGGCAAAAATTGGCGGGCTTGCAGTTCGTCAGAACAAACGGCAAATGGATCGTCGATAAGGGCGAGGCGAAAAACTTCCTGCGAAAAAAGCCCGGTTTGCAAGGCCCGATTGACGACGCTTTCATGACCTCGTTTTTGTTCGTGCGCCCTACGCGCGGCGCGGGTTACACGCCGCAAACAACCGATTGGGTCAGCGCGGAAATGGCGCACGCGCAAAAACAATGGCGGGCTGTGTTCCGAGGCGACGCGCCCGTGAAAGATGACAGCGCGATAACCGACGCCGACATCGCCAAAAGCAATTTGGTTTTATGGGGCGACCCTAAAAGCAACGCGCTTCTTGCCCGCATCGAGTCCAAACTGCCGCTTACCTGCGACAACACCGGAGCCGTCAAAGCGGGCGGCAAAACCTACGCGGCGGGCGCAATCGTTCCCGCGTTCATCTATCCGAACCCGCTCAACCCGGCCCGCTATGTCGTCATCAACAGTGGCATCACGTTCCGCGAGGCCGACTTGCTCAACAACGCCAACCAGCGCCCCAAACTGCCGGACTGGGCCATTATCGACACGACAACCCCGCCCGACGCCTTCGCGCCGGGCAAAATCGCCGAGGCGGGATTTTTCGACGAAGCGTGGAAATTCGCGCAACAAAAACCCTGAAAAAGCGCAAAATCGGTCAAGTCGGGCGCGCATCAAGTCGGTAAAATAACCGCGTATGAACCCCCAGCGCCCCCAACCGGAACGCGAAAACCGGCATCAAGAAATGCTACGGGTTATGTCCGGCTCGCTGCAAAACGAGGCGGCGGGCGCGATGGCGCAAGCGGCCTGCATGAGCCGGTATCACTTTCAGCGCGTGTTTGAAAAAACGGTCGGCGAATCGCCGGGCGCGCTTCGGCGACGCCTGCTTTTAGAGCGAGCCGCGTATGAACTGCGGGCGACGGCGACTTCGGTGACCGTTGTCGCCCTTGATGCCGAATACCGCTCGTTGGAAGGCTTTTCCCGTGCCTTCAAGCGCGCCTTCGGGCTGTCGCCGCTCGCGTATCGTCGGGCCGCTCAGCAGGTTCGCCTTTTACCCGGAGCGAGCGGGGTTCATTACCATCCTAAAACCGCGTCGCTTACGACGCAGCCCGGAGGAAGAAACGTGAACTTGGTAGACCGATTGCTCGAAAAAGACGTTTGCGAAAAACGCCGCATTTTAGCGTGCATGGAACTTCTCAGTGACAAACAACTGGACGCGCCGCTCGCCTTTCAAAGCCGCGTGGTGCGATTTGTTGACCCGCCCCAAACCCTGCGCGAAACGCTGATTTACCTTTGCGGCGAAAACAACGGCGATATGGGCTGGCTGGGCGCGATGTATGCCGCTGTCGGCTGGCAGCCGCGCGACCTTCCCGCCCGAACGCTCGCGGGCACTTCGCCCGCCGCGCTTCGGGAAAATTTGGAAATTTCCGCCAAAGCGTTTCGGGATTTTATCGGCTACGTGTCGGCGGAAAACGTATGGGATAAAGAATGGGTGGACGCGGGGTGCGAGCCACCGGAAACGTTTGCGGTCGGGCGCGTGATTGAGGAGTCGCTTTCGTCGAGCATCGCCCAGCGCAGAACGGTGGTTATTCTTCTGGAACAGATGGGATTTTGCTTGGACGAAACGCCATAAGAGCGAAAAGCCCGCGCGGTAACCGCGCGGGCTTTTTGCTTGGCTTATTTGATGACTTTGATGTCGTCCATTTTTTCGAGCATCACTTCCGCCGTGTCCTTGTATTCTTCGACCTTGCCGGAAACGAGGACTTTTTTGCCTTCCAGCGTTTTTAGATCGGGAAACGCGGCAAAGTTTTTCGACCGCACGACCGCCGTAATCGCCAGTTTATAGTCCTTGTCGAAGTTGATTAATGCGACACCGCCCGGTTCAAACACTTTGGCGACCGTGCCCGAAAAGGCCGCCGTTTTGCCGATGAGTTTTTTGGCTCCGGCCAAGTCTTTCGGATCTTTTGCGCCCTTGACTTTGGCGTCGCTTGCGGCGACGGTCGCAAACGGCTTGCCTTTTAGCGCGACGCTCGCCTGCGACACTTTGGCGGATTTCCCCGATAATTTTCCGTCTTTTTGCGCGTGGGCCGGGGTTTGGCAAATCGGCGAAAGCAGCGCGGCAATAGCGCATACGGCGGCAATACATGTGAAGCGGTTCATAATTTGATTTTCCTTTTACGGGCGCGGCTTTTTTGATCGTCGGCCCGGTACATCATAGCAGAAAACGGGCCGCAGGAAAAAGCGCCGCCCTGCCCTACGATGCTACGCCTATGCTATACTGAAAGACGATACAGGAGTTATTTTCAATGGCTGACGGTTCCCTCCTTTCGCGCCGCACGATTTTGCACGGTTTGGGCGTTTCCATGTGTTTGCCGCTACTCGAAGCGATGGTTCCCCGCGACGCCCGCGCGTTTTCCGCTCCCCCCGCGCCCGGACAGGCAAAATTTCCCGTGCGCTTCGCCGCGTTGTATATGCCGAACGGCGTCAACCCGGCGACATGGTCGCCTGCCAAAACCGGCAGCGATTGGGAACTCTCGCCTACACTGTCCCCGCTCGCGCCGGTCAAGTCGCACGTACTTGTTTTGCAGGAATTGATGAACCGCGAAAGCACGGGCGGGGACGGGCACTATTTCAAGGTCGCGCCGTTTTTGACGGGAACCTTGCTGACCAAAACGACGGGCGGCAATCTCAATGTCGGCGGCGTATCGCTGGATCAGCTGATCGCGTCGCGGATTGGGAACTTGACCGCGTTGCCGTCGCTGGAACTGTCGGTCGAACCGGTCACGACGGGCGTGGATACCAACGTCGGCTTGACGCGGCTTTACGGCTCGCATATTTCGTGGAACACGCCGACGACGCCCGTTTCGCGCGAAATCAACCCGCAGATGGCGTTCGACCGTTTATTCCGCCCGCAAAACGCCCGCAGCAAAGACACCAACGCCGACAACGCCAGCATTTTGGACGCCGTGCAAACGGACGCCCAGCGGTTGAACCACAAAATCGGACACGCCGACCGCGCCAAATTGCAGGAATACTTCGAGGCCGTCCGTTCTGTGGAAAAGCGCATCGCATGGGATTCCGCCCGGCGCGCAAGCGAAGTGCAGGACAACGGCTTGGCCCGCATGGAAATCAACAAACTGGGCGGGCGCATCAAAGACTATTACGCCGTTCCCGATGGCAAGCGAGGCATCGATCATACCGAACAAGTCCGCCTGATGCTCGATATTATCGCGCTCGCCTTTTGGACGGATTCCACCCGTGTCGCCACGTTCATGTTCGCCAACGAAGTGTCCGGCAAGAATTTCTCGTTTATTCCCGGCGTGAGCGGCGGACATCATCAGATTTCGCACCACGAAAACGACGCGGCCAAACTCGCCGAATACGAAAAAATCAACGAATGGCACATCGCGCAGTATTCGTATTTGCTGCAAAAACTGCACGGCATCAAGGAAGGCGACGGCACGCTCCTTGACCATTCGGTCGTTTTGTTCGGTAGCGGCATCAAGGACGGCAACGCGCACAGCCCGGTCAATTTGCCTATCGTCCTTGCCGGAAAAGGCGGCGGCCTATCGACAAACCGCCACTTGATTTACGACAAGAAAACCCCACTCTGCAACCTCTATCGCACCGTCCTCAACTGCGTCGGCACACCCGTCACTCAATTTGGCGACAGCACCGGCGAACTTCCCGGCCTATTCGACCCACGTTTTCAAGGCGTTCCCGCTCCCGCCAAAAGCTGACATGCTTCTAAATCTCCGTTTGTGTAGGGATAGTTCGCAAATAAACGCAAATAAACAAAGTAATGCGAACTATTCCCTGCCCTTCCCGTTGAGCGGACTAACGGGCCGAACGCAAACTGCAAAACCGGCCCGGAACAAGGGGGAATTTCGATGGACGATAAACTTACGGATCAGGTTATTTTGCTATCCAGCGCGGCTTCTATCGCGCTCTCGATTTATTTATTCGCCAGCGGCAAGCGCGAAACGGGAATTTTTGTCGGCTTGTGGGCGCCCACCTTTTTGGGTTTGGGTTCCTACATCAAGGCAAGCAAGCAATCGTAGGCCGCAAAAGCGACACCAAGTGATGCGACGTTTTAACGTCGCATCATTGGAACCAAAACACGGTGCGCTAAAACCAACAAAGGGTTTAAGCCCCGATGTTTTCGTTTACGTAGGATGTAAGTAACTCCCAAACACTGGGATCTTGTTTTTCGTATTCCGCCTCAATGGCACGAAATTCGTCGGACAAATCCAGCAGATGTTCTTGACGATAATCACGCTGTGAAACGCGCGTGGTGTTGGGGAACAGTTGGACAGAGCGCAAAAGAGCGACGGCGGCTTTATTCGCCCCGATGGTTTCGAGAGCCGCAACCGTTTCAAGGCATTGATTTCCCGACGAGTTGTAGTAAAACCCCGCAAGTCCGCCCAGCGAAATTTCAAAGTCCACTGCCGAAACCAGAGCCGCCACTTTTTCCAATTCGGTTAAGGCGTCGTTCTCGTCGTCCATCTTTCCGCCGCAGGCGTTGATGAAGGATGTTATTTCTTCATCGATCATTTTCAGACCAAAATAGACTTGACGACTTCGCCGGACACATCGGTCAAGCGGAAATCGCGGCCCTGCGAGCGGAACGTCAAGCGCGTATGATCAACGCCCATCAAATGCAAAATCGTAGCGTGCAAATCGTGGACGCCAACCGGGTCTTTGACGACATTGTACGAATAGTCGTCGGTTTCGCCATAGGTCATGCCGCCCTTGATACCCGCGCCTGCGAGCCACAACGAAAAGCACCGGGGATGGTGGTCGCGCCCGTAGTTAGTGTCCGTCAGTGCCCCTTGCGAATACACCGTCCGTCCGAACTCACCGCCCCATACGACGAGCGTTTCGTCGAGAAGGCCCCGCTGTTCCAAGTCTTGCAAAAGCGCCGCCGTCGGTTGGTCAATGTCTTTGCACTGCCCGCGTATCGCATTGGGCAAATTACCGTGATGATCCCAGCCCATGTGAAAAAGCTGGACGAAGCGTGTGCCTTTTTCGCACAAACGGCGGGCCAAAAGGCAGTTGGCGGCATACGAGCCGGGGCGCGTTACATCCGGGCCATACAAATCCAGAATGGCTTTCGGCTCGGTTTTCAAATTCGTCAAGTCCGGCACGGACGCCTGCATCCGAAACGCCAATTCGTACTGCGAAATGCGAGTGGAGATTTCGGGATCGTGCACGTCGGCGTTTTTGATTTGGTTGAGCGATTTCACCTCGTTCATCATTTCGCGCCGGGTATCGGTATCCACACCCGGTGGATTGGAAAGGTACAAAACGGGATCGCCTGCGTTGCGGAACTTGACGCCCTGATGCTGCGTGGGCAAAAAGCCCGAACCCCACAGCCTATCGTACAGCGGCTGATCGTCCGACCGGCCCGACCCAATCGAGGTCAACACGACGAACGCGGGCAAGTCGCGGTTTTCGGTTCCCAAGCCGTAGCTCATCCACGAACCGATGGAGGGCCGTCCGGCAAGCTGCGAGCCGGTTTGGAAAAATGTAATCGCCGGGTCGTGGTTAATGGCTTCCGTATTCATAGAGCGAATCACACACAACTTGTCGGCCTGTGTGGCAAGGTGCGGCAGCAGTTCGGAAAGCCACACGCCGCCTTTGCCGTGCTGTGCGAACTGAAATATGTTGGGCGCGACGGGAAAATTCGCCTGCCCCGACGTCATGCCCGTCAACCGCTGCCCGTTGCGAATGGACGCGGGTAAATCCTGCCCTTTATATTTCGCAAGGCCCGGCTTGTAATCGAATAGCTCGAACTGCGACGGCGCGCCCGACTGGTGCAGATAAATAATCCGCTTTGCTTTGGGGGCGAAATTCGGAAAGCCCGGCAGCCCGCCCGTCAAGGCCACGCCCATTTTTTGGGCGGGCGGCGCAGCAAAACCGGCGTCGCCAAACAGCGACGCGAGCGCGGCAACGCCCAAGCCGGACGCGCTACGGGTCAAAAACGTGCGCCGGTTCACCACGTCCTGCGCTTGTAGTACTATATTGTCGGAAGGCGGCATGAGTGGAAACTATTCTTTCGTAATCGCTTCGTCCAAGTTGAGCAGGACGCTTGCGGTCATCGTGTAAGCGGCGAGTTCAGCGTTGTTAGCGGTTTGCGGGCGCGGAGCGTCGCCGACGGACAGAAGCGCGGCTGCGGATTCGGGCGCTGCTTGGTAGTGCATTAAGCGTTTTTGCAAACCGGCCTGCAAAATTTTCTGCTCGTTTGGCGTCGCCGTTCGGCCCAGCACGGTTTGGAAGCCGTAGTTGATGCGCGACTGCGGCGTTTGACCGCCCTTCGCCACCATGTTTTGCGCTAACACGCGGGCGGCTTCGACAAACGTCGTTTCGTTCATCAAAGCAAGGGCTTGGAGCGGCGTATTCGTGCGCGAGCGGCGAATGCGGCACGTATCGCGGCCCGGCACGTCGAACAGGGACATCGTCGGGGGGGCGGCGGTACGCTTCCAAAATGTGTACAAACTGCGCCGGTACAAACCGTCGGGCTTGGTGTCATGCTTATAATTGCGAAGATTTCCGTAAACGCTCGTTTCGTCCCAAAAACCGGCGGGTTGATACGGGCGCACGGACGGCCCACCCACTTTCTCGAACAGCAAACCGGACACAAACAGGCTTTGGTCGCGGATCGTTTCAGCGGGCAGCCGGAAACGCGGCCCGCGCGCGAGCAATCGGTTGTCTTTATCGCGCCGCGCCAAGAGCGGTGGTATCGCCGACGACTGCCGATACGCGGCACTCAGCACAATTTCTTTTTGCAGGGCTTTCATATCCCATTTGAGCCGGACAAACTCGGTCGCCAGCCAGTCCAGCAGTTCGGGATGCGACGGAAAATCCGCGCGAACGCCAAAATCATCTGGCGTTGCGACAATGCCTGTACCCCAAAACTTTTCCCACATTCGGTTGACGGCGACGCGCGCGGTTAGCGAATTGTCCGCACTTGCGATCCATCGCGCAAGCCCCAGTCGGTTGTTTGGTGCGCCTGCGGGAAGTCCGCCCAGCGAAGGCGGCAAACCGGCAGAAACGGACTCGCCGTGCTTATCGTACTCGCCGCGCACAAGCACGAACGCGGGCCGGGGCGTGGGCATTTCCTCCATGACCATGCTTGTTGGAATGCCTGCATCAAAAGCATCGCGGGCCTGTGCAGTTTCGCCTTCGCGCTTGATGAGTTGTTGGTAATCGGGCGCGTTTTCGCTTAGGGCATAGCGGATTATCGCTTGCTTTTGCTCCGGCGTTCGCTTGGTTTCCTCGGCAGTGAGAATCGGGCGCAGTTGATCCGTGGCGTACAGACGTCCGACCTCTATGGGCGGCAATTCGCGTTTGTAGAGCCGCGCTTCGTCTACACTGCCTTTGAAACCCATCGAGGTCGAACGCCCGCCGACGCGAAGCGGTTTATCGGCAACGAGGGTTCCGCCGTGCCATGTGTCCGAATCGGTGCGGAGCGTGGCGGGTTGACCGTTGATATACACTTTGACGCCCGACGCTTTGCCCGAACCGTCCGACGTGACAAAAACATGCGTCCATTTTCCCGTCGGGACGGTTTCATTCGTGGTGACTTTCACGGCATCGTCGGGCCAATGCGAAACGATATGGGCGGAAATTTGCCCGTTCGCCATGAAAATGTCCCAGCCCCGGTAGGCGTTGGCGTCATCCATGCGCGACAGTGGAACGCCGGTCGCTTCCTGCGGATTGATCCAACAGCCGTAGGAAAAACCGCCCTTCCCGTTTTCAAACGCGCCCCCCTGCCCATAGTCCAGAAACGAGACCCCATCCAGCCGTACCGCGCCCGACACGTTCCCCAGTGCATCGAACGCGGGCTTCCCGATGACCTGTGCGCCTGCGGGCGTTTGCCCAAACGTCAGCCGCGTTTCCAGACCCGTTGCCAAACGCGCCTGCTCCTGCGGGACGGACGCGCGGCAAAACGCTTCAGCCTTGTCGTAGCCGTAGCCGGTTTCGCGTTGCTCTCGCGCTTCGTGCGCCTTGCTCGCCTCCGTTGTTAGCGCGGCAAGGGTGGCGGTTTGTTCGGCGGTAGGGGCTTTGATGAACGGTGGATGATTGACCGGGCGTTCCGGCCCGCTGCCGGTTTCGGGAACGTTGTTGAAATAGGAGGTGAAGCGATAAAAATCTTTTTGCGAAACCGGGTCGTATTTGTGGTCGTGGCAGCGGGCGCAGCCCATCGTGAGGCCCATCCACACTTCGGACGTGGCTTCCGCACGGTCGATCACGGTTTCGACCCGCCATTCTTCAGGAATGACGCCGCCTTCCGTGTTGATGCGGTGGTTCCGATTAAATCCGGTAGCGACTTTCTGCTCGACGGTCGCGTTGTGCAGCAAGTCGCCCGCGATCTGCTCGACCGTGAACTCGTCGAAGGGCATATTTTTGTTGTAGGCGTCGATAACCCAATCGCGCCATCGGTATTGGAAACGCTCGTAATCGGCTTGGTAGCCGTTGCTGTCGGCGTAGCGCGCCCCGTCCATCCACGCCTGCGCCATTTTTTCCCCGTAGCGCGGCGAGGCGAGCAGTCGATCCACCACTTTTTCGTAGGCGTTCGGGGACTTATCGGCAACAAAAGCCACAGTTTCTGCGGGCGTCGGCGGCAAGCCCGTCAAATCCAGCGATACGCGACGAATGAGGGTTTGCCGCGACGCGAACGGCGACGGCGCAAGCCCCTCTTTTTCCAACCGCGCCAGCACAAAATAATCGATGCCATTGATGGGCCAATTTTTCGCGCGAACGACGGGAAGCGGCGGACGAACGGGTTTTACAAACGCCCAATGCGGCTTATATTCGGCCCCTTCCGAAATCCAGCGCGCGAGCAAATTTTTCTCTGCGACGGTTAGCGTTTTATGCGAGGCGGGCGGGGGCATCTGTTCAGCGGCGTCTTTGCTTTGTATCCGCGCGATAAGTTCGCTTTTTTGCGGACTGCCCGGCACAATCGCCCGTGACTCGCTCGAAAGTTTCGCGGTCGCGCCCGCCCATGTATCGAGCCGCAAACCAGCCTGCACGGCTTTGGGGTCGGCCCCGTGACAGGCCAAGCATTTGTCGGATAACAGCGGGCGAATGTCGCGGTTATAATCTACGGTTTTCGCGGCGGTTTGCGCGGATTTGCGCGCTTGGGGTTTGCCCGTTGCTTGCGCTCCGTTCCAGCCGAGCGCGCCTAAAAAGGCGAGTGTCGCGCTTGCGGTAAAAAAGGAAACGGTTCGTCGGTGGAAAAGCGGCATTGCGGAACAACCTTAGCGAATTGTCAAAAAATAAAGCGGTCAAAGCGGTCAAAAACGGAACGGTGTGTTTTCAGTATAAGCCGCTCTGGGTTTAAGCGCCCACTTTTCAAGCGTTACGCACGGTTTTTATCGGCGATAAACTTGCGTGTAAATCTGGACAATCGCGTGGGCCATGTTCGCAGGCGTCGGGCGCAAATCGCTGTTTTGGGCGGCTTCTGCGAACGCAGCCCGTTTGGGTTCGTTCGTCAGCAAATCCATTAAAGCGTTCGTGAAGACCTCTTTGCGCGGCGGTACAACAAGGGCGTCAACGCCAGCGCGCACGAACTCGGACGCTCCCCCACCCTCAACGACAACGCACGGCAAACCGTAACTTTGCGCCTCGCTCAAAACGACACCCTGCGTTTCGGTCGGCGATGGGAACGCAAACACGGTTGCCGCCGAATACAAAGCGGGCAAGTTCGCACGCGACACGAACCCGGCGAACCGCGTTTGTTCGCTCACGCCGCTTTGTTGGGCCAGTGTTTCGCACGCTTCGCGCCACGGCCCGCTTCCGGCCAGCAGCAGCACGGGGGGCGTTGGAAACTTTCCGCTCTGCAAAACGTCGGCGAACGACGCGAACAACAACTCCAAATTCTTTTCCCGCGCCAATCGCCCGACGAAAAGCAAAATCGGCGCGTCGGTAACGATGGCATAAGTACTGCGAACTTCGGCGACAGCGTTGGGCGAAACGGGAGCGGCGGCATCGACCCCGGTCGGCACAACGTGAAGCAAGTCGCCGCGAACGCCAATCGTTTCCAAGCGACGGCCCGCTTCCCGCGACGGCACAATTACGGCATCGCAGGCGTTGTAATAGCCGCGCAAAACCCCGACCAGCCAGCGGTGCGCGATTGCGGGCGGCACGACGGGAAAATAATGGGCGTATTCCGTGTACAGCGTGTGAAATGTGGAAACGAGCGGAACGCGCAAACGGCGGGCCGTCGCTTCACCGTGCAGGCCCATCCCAAACGGCTGCTGCGAATGGACGACAGCAAATCGGCAATCCGGCGTTCGGAGCGGCGCGGGCGTCCAAAACGGAATCGGCGGGTACGCGAACGGGTTTTGTGGATTCCATACCGTCTTCCACGACGGCAGCCGCACCACGGACACACCCGGCGCGTCGTCGTAGCCCTTGAAGCTCGGCGCGACAACGACCGGCGTGTGCCCCGAGCGTTCTAGTTCTTGCGAAAGCGTTTTTACCGATGTGGAAACGCCGTTGACGACGGGCGCGTAGCTTTCCGTGAACAAGCCGACCCGCAGGTTTTTCTCGGACATTGGGTTACTCAAAAACCACCGTGTCGCCGAGCGCGACAATCAGCGGCGCGAAACCGCCCGCACCGGTTTCCCATGCAATCGCCGCGCCTTTGACGCGCGGCAAAATGCGAAACGGCGGTACACGGTTCAAAATTTGTAGAACGATTCCGCTTCGGTCGCAAAACAGCACGTCTATTGGCACGCGCAATCCACACGTATGGATCCAGTCACAGTTTAGCAAGCCGAGCGCGTAGTTTTCGGGGATGCTGCGTTGTCCCATCAAACCGAACAAAAGCCGCCCGACGTTACGCGCAATTTCAGCACGTTCGGCAAGGACCCGGTTTGCGGTGCGATTAACCAAGCGGCTCATATTCGGCAGTTACTTTTTGGGCCGGGCCGCGCTTGCCGATTTGTTTTGCTGTTTTTCCAAAAACAGGAGCACGTCGGACAAGCGAAACCGTCGCTGCTGCCCGACCGTGCGCTGATGCAGAAGCACACCCCGGTTCGTGTAACGGCGCACGGTCGCCGGGCACACGCCCAGCACGCGGGCCGTTTCTTCCAGCGTCAGCGGCGGATCGAGCAAACGTTCGATTAACTCTTCGCGGGATTCGCGAAAACCGCGCGTGTAGTATTTTTGCGCGACCTCTTCTTCCAGTGGGGCCGGGATTTGCGCCAGCAGTTGAATGTGGCGCGGCAGCCGCTCCCACAGCGACGCGGGCGTGTTCGCAGTCATTTCGTCGTGCGGCGCGGCATCCGGCACGAGTTCCGGTTCAAGAAGCGTGACGGCTTTGGGGGCGGGCTTTCGATTTGGCGCGGCTTCGACGGCGGGAACGTCCGACGCTTTCGCCGCCTCTTTGCTTTGTCCTTCGGTCACGGGAACCGTAACCCCGCCCCGCAAAACGTAGCGCGTTTTCGCCGACGGTTCTGTTGGGGCTTCGCTCGGCGCGACGGGCGCGGCTTTCGCAGCCGCTTTTTTGACAACTTTAGGCGTGGGCGTGGCAATCAGCGCGCTCGCGATGGCGGCTTCGCCCAGAGGGTTTGTGTCCCCTGCGGTTTGTTCCCGCTGCTTGATATACCGTTGATACTGATCCAAACTACGCACGTCGGTTCCATTTCCTGTCGGCGAAACCCAGCAAGCGCCATTTGCTTGTCGGGTTCCGCTTCGTTTTTCTTTATATTAAATTCGCTTGTTTTTTGCGGGCGGCGCGTTGCGTGTCTTCATAAGGCAAGCATCGCGTCGCCGAAACTCAAAAATCGGTAGTCGCTGGCGAGCGCGGTTTGATACGCGCCCCGCATGGTTTCGCTGCCGCAAAACGCGGCGACCAGCAGCAGCAAGGTCGAATGCGGCTGGTGAAAATTGGTGATGAGGCCATCGACCGCTCGGAAAGTATGCCCGCTTCCCGGATACACGAAAAGGTCGGTGTCGCCGTTCATCGCGGACACGCGGGCCGATTCGCCGTTTCGGGCGGCGGCAAGCCCCGCCGTTTCGAGGGCGCGTAAACTCGTTGTGCCAACTGCAATCACGCGGCCCCGGCACGTATTGACTAAATCGGCGGTTTCTACGGGTACGTCAAACGCTTCGCGGTGCATTTCGTGTTCGGCAGGATTATCCGAGCGGAGCGGACGGAACGTTCCCAAGCCGACATCAAGGCGCACCCGCGCCGTTCGTATTTCTTTTTGCTCCAAGCGCGCCAACAGTTCGGGCGTGAAATGCAGGCCCGCCGTGGGCGCAGCCGCCGAGCCGGGCGTTTGCGCGTACACGGTTTGATAGCGCGAGGCGTCGGCGAGTGGAGCCGTGATATACGGCGGCAAGGGCACGCGCCCTCCGGTTTGCAGGGCGGTTTCCACGTCGGCGTCGCGTGCGCCCGCTTTGCCGATTAGAGAAAACTGCAAAACGCGCCCGCCGCCTTCCGTTCGGTCTAAAACGTCGGCTGTAAGCATGTCTGCGCCCTCGAAAACCAAGCGGTCGCCGATTTGTATTTTGCGGCCCGGTCGCACCAAACACGCCCATGTGTTCGCGCCCCTTTCCGGTTGGGGCCGCAGCAGCAGAGTTTCTATCTGTCCGCCCGTTCCCTGCCGCGCGCCGAAAAGCCGCAGTGCGGTGACGCGGGTTTCGTTGACGACGAGCAAATCGCCCGCTTCCAAAAGGTCGGGCAGATCGCGAAAAATTTGGTGTTCGATGGGTGCGTCGGGTTGATGCCGCCGAACGACGAGGAGGCGGGATGCGTCGCGGGGGGAAACAGGTGTTTGCGCGATGCGGGCGTCGGGCAGGTCGTAGTTGACGTCGGCAAGCCCCGGAACCGCAAATTGAAAAACGGATGTTTGAGGTATTGGTGCGGCGTCAACGGCGGTGGGCATCGGTACAAATTCTAACCCGAACGCCCTTTTGTGTCAAGGAAGGAAGCGCACAAACGAGCCATGCAAAAGACAGCGACGATAACGGTTTTTCCGTGGGGCGCTGAGCGAAATACACCTTTCGTTTGAGGGAAAATAGCGTCTTTTGAGCGACGTCCAAAAAATTTTATTACTTTATACTGGGTTTATTGGAAACGAAGACGCCCGCGTCGCCGTAAAAAGTCGTGAAAATCGGTTAAAGAATAGAAGAAAAACCGTCACGAAAAAGGGCAACTAAAATCGTTTATTTAGTGTCTGACTAATGGGATGCGATAGTGTCCCCGGATTTATTCAATTAAACTGACCTGAAAAGAAAGGAACCGAAATTATGTATTGTCCTTTATGCGCCCAATCGCTCACGCCCGTCGAACGACAGGGTATCGAAATCGACTACTGCGTCCACTGCGGCGGAATGTGGCTCGACAACGGCGAACTGACCGAACTCATTCGGCGCGAAGCCCTCGCGGCTGTTGCCGCCGGACAGAATGCGCTCACCGAAAAGCGCCACGACCGCGAATTTGATCGCGTCGCCGACCACGTGGATACAAACCACTTCGCCTTATCGCGGGGCTTCAATCGCTCCGTCGAAGTCACCGTCCGCTAAGAACCGCGCCCCCGTCCAACGAAGGGCGCGGTTTTCTTTTGTCCGGCTACTCGCCTTCTCGAAGACGCTTCGCTTTCAATTCGCGGGCCTTTTCGTCGGCTTTCTTTTGCCATTCCGCTTCGCGCTTGTCGTTTAGCCGCACCAAATTAAAAACGGTTATGTAGATGCTGACGCACAAAATGACAAGATACAAATACGGCACTTCCATAGCCGACATCGCCATAGCAGCGAGAATGGCACTTACGATGGCGATGCCGCTCGCCCGCGAAGAACGGTAGGTTTTTTCTTCCACAAGTTGCCTCCCATCGGCACGTTTTGTATCTTACCGGCTTCTTCCCTTACACGGAAACGCGGCACGAGGCGATAATATAAACGAAGTTATCTAAACGCCTTATGCACATTGAACTGCCGGATTTTTCGCTCATCGTTCTGATGGGCGCGTCGGGGAGCGGCAAATCCACGTTCGCCCACGCCCATTTTTTGCCGACCGAGATTTTATCGTCGGACGCTTTCCGCGGCCTCGTCAGCGACGACGAAACCGCCCAAGATGCAACGCAGGACGCTTTCGACGCGCTGCACTACATGGCGTCTATTCGTTTGCGCCGCCGCAAAACCGTCGTTATCGACGCGACGAATGTGCAGGAAACCGCCCGCAAACCGCTCATCGAACTTGCGCGGCGCTTTCATGCCGTGCCTGTTGTTGTCGCCCTCGACGTTCCCGAGCGCGTGTGCCACGACCGCAACAAATCCCGCGCGAACCGCGCGTTCGGCCCGCACGTTGTGGAGCGCCACGTCCGCGAGTTGCGAAAAAGCCTGCGCGGCAATCAACTGAAGCGCGAAGGGTTCCGGTACGTTTTCCATATAGACGGATTAGAGCAAATCGCGCAGGCCACGTTTTCGCGCGTTCCCCTGTGGACGGATAAACGAGAGGAACACGGCCCCTTCGATTTTATCGGCGACGTGCACGGCTGCTTCGACGAACTCACCGACCTGATTTCTCAGCTTGGCTACGCGCCGGACACAGAAGCCGTGTGGCGACATCCCGAAAACCGGCGCATGGTGTTTGTCGGTGATTTGGTGGATCGAGGCCCGAAGGTTGTCGAAACCGCGAATCTGGTCATGGACGCCGTGCAAGCCGGAACCGCGTTTTGCGTGCCGGGCAACCACGACAACAAACTCATGCGGGCATTGCAGGGCAAAAACGTACAAATTACGCACGGTCTGGACAAATCGCTCGCACAAATCGACGCCTTGCCCGAACCTGACCGCGAAGCCTTCCGCACCCGATTCGCGGCCTTCGTGGACAAAATGGTGTCGCATCTTTGGCTTGACGGCGGGACTGTCGCCGTGTCGCACGCCGGACTGAAAGAAGATATGGTAGGCCGCGCGTCTGCCCGCATCCGCGATTTCGCCTTGTACGGCGATACGACCGGCGAAACCGACGAGTTCGGCCTGCCTGTCCGCTGGGACTGGGCCAGCGAGTACCGGGGCAAGCCGACCATCGTGTACGGGCATACACCCGTCCCGTCCGTGGAGTGGCTAAACAACACCGTCAATTTGGACACCGGCTGCGTGTTCGGCGGTTCGCTGACCGCATTGCGCTGGCCCGAAAAAGAAATCGTGTTCGTCAAGGCCCGCGAAATCTACGCGGAAC
>CAXTBP010000051.1:17497-29598 GCA_964241985.1 uncultured Armatimonadaceae bacterium
GTCGTCGGATACGCCCCCCTGCCCCCCATTATTGGGGGGTTCTGACAGGGCGGTTGCGAACCCGGACGCCCCACCGGACAGCGCAGGGGCAACCTCAGAACCCCCCATTATTGGGGGGCAGGGGGGCCAATTAAGCGCCCAATGGGAGCACGACGACGTTCTCGACCTCGCCGACTTTACGGGGCGGCGCGTCGTGGAAACGCGGCTGGCCGGAAACGTCTTAATTGCCGCCGAAAACGCGAACGCAGCCCTCGAAGTGATGAGCCGATTTGCCGCCCATCCGCGCTGGCTGATGTATCTCCCGCCAACCATGAGTCCCGTGGAAACGAGCAAAGCGGAAGGCTATTTGGAACGGCCCGAAGAAGCGTTTTCGTATTATGCGGGCCGTGGCGTCGCGCGGGTCATCTGTCAGGAAAAGCACATGGGGTCGCGGGCGGTGCTGGTCGTGTGCCGCAACGCCGAGTTTGCGCGGGTTCGCTTCGGGGCCGAGCCGAACGAAACCGGCGCGGTACTTACGCGCACGGGCCGCCCGTTTTTTGACGACACAAACCGAACGCAGGCCGTTCTCGATTCCGCCGCGCAGGCCCTCGAACAAGCGGGTTTGTGGGACGAATGGGAAACAGATTGGTGCGCGCTCGACGTGGAAATCATGCCGTGGAATGCAAAAGCGCAGGGCTTGCTCAAAGAGCAGTACGCTCCGGTCGGCACGTCCGCGCGGATGGCATTGGCAAGTGAAATCGCGCTCGCCGAAGCCGCCGTCGGGCGCGGCATCGCGGGAACCGAATCCATCGCGCAAACCCTGCGCGAACGACTCGCCGACGTGGAAGCGTACCAAGCCGCGTATGCGCGCTATTGCTGGCACGTTGACAGCAGCGGCATTGCGGACTTGAAAATTGCACCCTTTCATGTGCTTGCCGTCGCGGGACGCACGTTCACGCACGAAAACCACGGCTGGCATATCGGGCAGTTGTCCAAATTGCGCGATGCAAATCCCGGTCTTTTCGTGGCGACCGAAACGCAGATTGTGGACACAAACGACGCGGATTCGCGGGCGTCGGGCGCGGCATGGTGGGAAGAAAAAACCGGCGCGGGCGGCGAAGGCATGGTCGTCAAGCCGTGGGAATTTATGCCTCCGCCCAAAACGCAGCCCGCCGTTAAGGTGCGGGGCCGCGAGTATCTGCGCATTATCTACGGCCCGGAATACACGCGGCCCGAAAATCTCTCCCGTTTGCGGGAGCGCGGCTTGGGCGGAAAACGCGCACTTGCCGCCAAAGAGTTCGCGCTTGGCATCGAGGGTTTGGAGCGGTTCGTGCGCCGCGAGCCGCTCCGCCGCGTTCACGAATGCGCGTTCGGCGTACTGGCGCTGGAATCCGAGCCAATTGACCCGCGCCTGTAGAATGGATAAACGATGCTAAATCCGGTGTATTTGCCCAAAGGCGAAGTGGTCGCGCGCGACGTGTACCAAGCCGTCGGCGGTGACGACAACGGCGGGCCGGAAGCATTCGCCGCCCTTGCCGACGCCTTTTATGACGCCGTGGAGAAAAATGCGGCCATCGGGCGGTTTTATCCGCTGGACAATCCCGATGCGATGGCGGACGCGCGGGAAAATTTGGCCCTGTTTTTGATGCAGTATTTCGGCGGCCCCGCGATTTACGCCGAAAAGCGCGGGCATCCCCGGCTGCGGATGCGTCACTTTCCATACACGATTGGCCCGAACGAAAGCCGGGCATGGCTTGATTGTATGAGCGCGGCCCTTGACACCGTGCCCGCGTTTGCGCCCGTTCGCCCAATTATGGAGGCGTATTTCGCAAACGCCGCGCAGTTTCTGCACAACGCGCCGCCCCAATAATAGAGCGGAGCGTTTGTTGCTTTTCGCCTTACATTCGCTCGGGCGCGCCGATGCCAAGCAAAGCAAGCCCGTTTTTGAGGCCCTGCGCGACGACGGCGACGAGCGCGAGCCGTGCCTGCCGCAGTTCGGGCGTGGGTGCTTCCAACACGGAATGCTCGTGGTAGAACCGGGCGAACTCGCGGGCCAGTGTGTACGTCCATTCGGCAACTGAGGCGGGTAAAAACTTCTCCCCCGCCTCGCGGACGGCCTGCGGCATTTTGGCAAGCTGCTTGAGAACGCTTTGTTCTTCCGGCGCGACCAGTAAGGCGGTCGTCTCACCGCTTGCCATTGCTTCGCTTCCGGCTTTGCGTAAAATGGAGCGGCAGCGGGCGTGCGTGTACTGGATGTAGGCCGCCGTGTTGCCGTCGTTGCTGAGGATTTTGTCCCAATCGAAGGCGATATTGCGATCCGGCCCTTGAAACAAATCGGCGTAAATCACGGCCCCAATACCCAGCGTTTCCGCAACTCGGGAGATTTCATCGGTATCGCTTGGCGTTAGTTCCGTTTTGCCCGATTCGATTTGTTCGGCGACATTGGCGCGGGCGCGGGAAATGGCCTCGTCCAAAATCTCGTCGGCGAAAATCACGTTGCCTTTGCGGGTTGCGAACCGCTCGCCGGACGCCGCCGTGACCATGCCGAACGGGATATGGACGGAGCGATCGGCGATTTCCGTGTAGCCTAATCGGCGGGCGATTTCAAAAACCTGCTGGAAGTGCAGTTTCTGCTCCGCACCAACAACATAAATGTTTCGGGCCGGATGGTAGGTGTTCCACCGATAGATGCAGGTTGCCGCGTCGCGCGTTTGGTACAGCGTTGCGCCATCGCTTTTGCGAAGCAGGCACGTAGGCAGCTTGCTATCTTCGCCAAAATCCACGACAATCGCGCCGCCGTCTCCAACCGTCGCCACGCCTTTGTCGAGGGCTTCCTGAATTAAGGGCTGCAAAACCGGTTCAAAGTAACTTTCGCCGATCTGTGTGTCGAAGTGGATGCCCAGTTTTTCGTAGGTCTTGTCGAACTCGCGTAGCGACAAATCAATAACGGTTTGCCATGTCTGCCGCGCCCACGGTTCGCCGTCTTCCAGTTTTTTGAACCACGCCCGGGCGTTTTCTTTTTTCGCGGGGTCGGCAACAACAGGCGGAACGGCTTTGCCGTCGCCGTTTGCGGCTTGGTAATACTCCGTGTAGATTTTCATCAGCGACGCCACGGGGTCGGCGTCGTTCCACGGAGTGAGGTTTTGGTCATGGATGGCGGCAAGAATATAGCCGAACTGCGTTCCCCAGTCGCCCAAATGGTTGTCGCCAATCGCGTTGTAACCCAGCGCCTGCAAAATCAGATACAGCGAGTGCCCGATAACCGTCGTTCGCATCGATCCGACGTGCAGTTTTTTGGCGATGTTGGGCGATGAATACTCGACGATTACGGTTTGCCCGTGTCCGACGCTCGCGTCTTTGCCGAACTCCGCGCCAAGTTGTTCCACTTCCTTAACGGCTTCTTTGGCAAAAAGCGCGGGCGCAACGGAAAAATTGACAAATCCCCCGGCGGCTTCCACTTTTCCAATCAAGCCACCCTCGCGCAAAACGACAGCCTGCGCGAGCGTTTGCGCCCATTGCGCGGGATTGCCCGCGCCCGCAGATTTTGCCGCCGCGAAAACAGGAAAGGCCAAATCGGCGGGAATGTTCGGCTTGGGCGCGGCGAGCGCGATAAGTTCGGGCGACACCAAGCCCGTTGCGGCTAAGAGGCCGGTCGCTTCGGCCCGCAAGGTATCGTACAAATACGCGGGCGCGTCGGTGTTTTCGGGTTTGTTTTCCTCGGTCAAATTCAGGGCGTCATTCATGCAATAATCATATCAGACGCCCGCGCACGCGAAAAAACACCGATTTGCTATGCGTCGAAGGCTTCTACGGCCTCTTCGGGCGTGTTCCAGATCGCCAAGATGCGGTGCATTCGCACGAGTTCAAACATGATGCGAACGCGCTTTTGCACGTGGCACAGTTTCAGATCGCCGCCCGCGCTGGACAGTTCGCGCAGGCACGATAAAATCGCGCCCAAGCCCGACGAGTCCACGAACGTAATGGCTTCCATATCCAAAACGACGCGCTTGTTTTCTTCCATCACGGGGGCCATAAGTTTTTTGAACTCGCCCGCAGTACTCATATCGAGTTTTTCCAGCGCCGGTGACACAATCAGCACGTCACCCATTTTTTCTTGTCGTGCATTCAAGCTCATAATCGGTTTCCTTGTTACGGTGTTGTTGGTTGTTGGTTGTTGGTTGTTGGTTGTTTTCTACGAAAAGTATTTGATGAGCGCCAAGCAGTTGCGGCCCATGTCGTCGCGTGTGTATTCGACCAAATCGAAGCACTGCTCCACGATGAAGACGCCGAAGCCGGAATCTTTGCTGCCATCAAAAACGGGGTCGGGAATTGCATGGCGCGCTTTGAACGGCACGCCCGTATCCCATAATCGAATCCGCACTTGATCGTCGAACGCCTCGGCCTCAATCTGCAAAATGGCATCCTCCCGCCCCTCGTAGGCGTGCTCGATGACATTTGCCGCCGCTTCGTTCACCGCGAGCGCGATCAAGTCTTGGCTGTCTTCGCAAACCGCCGTGTCGTTCGTGCCGGGGATCAAACATTTGTCGCGGCAAAACGCGGTTACGAAATCGCGCGCGCGTTCCAGTTCGTTCGCATCGCTTTCCAGTTCGATTAAATCGTGCGCACGCCGCTCCGGGGCCAGCCAGTTTTCGACCCGCAGGGCCACGCACGTCAAATCGTCCGGCGTGGAAGAACTGTCGCGGCAGAAATCGACGACCGCCTGATGAACGTTTTGCGTGATTTCGCGCGGCGACAAATGCCGGTTCGCCATAATGGCGTCCATCAAACGCGCCTCGCCGAACTCTTCGTCTTCCCCATTACAGGCTTCGGTCAAGCCGTCGGAATAGAAGAAAAACACATCACCCGCGTCGAAGTGAAAAACGCTTTGCTTATATACTTCCCGTTTGCTCATACCAAGCGGCACGTTTTCGCCCGAAAGCGTTTGGCACTCTGTCGCGCCGTTGGGAACCCACAGCGGGCGCGGATGCCCGCAGTCCACAAACCGCGCTTCGCGCGTCAGCAGATCAAAGCGAATATAAGCGAGCGTCACGAAACTGTTCAAATCGGCGAGTTCGGGCGTCAAAGCCGCGTGTACCGCCGATACGATTTCTTCCGGCTGCGGCAGTCGTCCAAACGGCGCGAGCGCCAAGCCCAAACGGCGAACGGCCCGCTGAAAATGGTTCTTGGTCGCGGCGGCAAGCAGCGCGGCGGGCACGCCTTTTCCCATCACGTCGCCCAAAATCACATCGACGAAGCGGTCGTCGTAGATGAAAAAGTCGAAATAATCACCGCCGATTTTTTGTGACGGAACCGACTTCGCGCCAACCGACAAACCCGGCAAATGATCGGGCGGGCGGCGCACCAGCAGCGTTTTTTGTATGCTCGCGCCCACTTCGATTTCGCGTTCGCGGGCGCGCGACAAGGCTTCCTCGGCTTTGCGCTGTTCGGTCACATCGATGCCGGTGGAAATAACGTATTCGACGGCCCCGTTGCGCCCGGTAAGCGCGGTGTTCGACCACGATATTTGGCGCAACTCGCCCGTCCGGGTTTTCCAATGGTTTTCGTAGTTGATCGGAAATTGTCCGGCAATCAATCCATCGAAAACGGCGCGCACGGGTTTGACGTCCTCGTCCGCGACCAAAGTCTCCCACAAGGGCTTGCCGAACACCTCTTCAAACGTCCAACCCGTCACTTGCTCGCACGCGCGGTTGAAACGGGCGATATAGCCATAGCGGTCGAGCACGATAACCAGCGCACCGGCGGTGTCGATAATCGCCGAAACAAACTCGGTTTGTTCGCGGAGTGCGTCCTGCGTTTGCTTTTGCTGCGCGGCATAACGAATCGCCCGTTCGAGCAAGATCGCGTTGATGCGACCTTTGACCAAATAATCGGACGCGCCCGCGCGCACGGCTTCGCGGTCAACATCGTGGTCTTCTTGCCCGGTCAACAAAATTATCGGGGCCGTAAATCCGTTCAGAATGGCTTCGCGCATCAGACTGATGCCGTCGCAGCGCCCCAAACGGTAATCGAGCAAACAAACGTCGAACGACCGGCTTTCGTCCGTCATGATCGCCCGCGCCGCGTCCGCGTCGCTAATCCATTCGGTTTCATACCGCTGCCCTTCGATTTCACTCAAAAGATGGCGCGTGATGAAATAATCATCTTCGTCGTCGTCGATGATGAGAACGCGCGTCAGTGGCAGCGTCAACGCGAGTGGCGCGCTCGACCCGGTGAAACCGGTGCTCAGGCTCGGGCCGTGCGACAAACCATTCATTGGGGCGCGCGGCAAAGTGTTGGTTAAAGGCATTATTCGCTCGCTGTATCGCGCGGCACGGCCACCGTTTGCAGCCAGTATTGTTTGAGGCTTTGCATCACGTTGACCAGACCTTCGTAGGTGACTGGCTTGGTGATGTAGGAATTGGCTCCCAGTTGATAGGCGCGGGACACGTCTTCTTCGGCCTGCGACGTGGTCAAAACGACCACGGGAATGCGGCACAATTCGTCGTCGTTTTTGAGTTCTTTGAGCACTTCGCGCCCGTTCTTGCGCTGCATATTCGAGTCCAGGAAAATAAGACCGGGGCGCGGGGCGTCGTGATTTGCGAACTTATTCCGTTTTCGGAGGTAGTCCATCAAATCTTCGCCATCTTCGACGAAAACCAGATTGCTGGTTACGCCACATTCGCCGAAAGCGTCGCGGGTGAGCATTCGGTCGTCGGGGTCGTCGTCGGCCATGAGTATCAAAACGTCCGGTCGTTTGTCCGAACGTGAAGCGTTGTCTTTCATACGCTGTATTTTCCTTTGGTTTCCATGAGGAATGGAGTTTCCGCCGACGGGTAGGCGGAAGCGGCAGGCAGCGTTTCCTGACCGCTTGTCAATTCGGTTCTATGTGTCACGGGAAGCGTAACCAAAAATAAGGTTCCTTTTTCGGGAAGACTGTGCGCGGCAATGGTTCCGCCGTGGCGCTGTACGATTTTTCGGCAAATGGCAAGGCCCATCCCGGTTCCCTCGTAGTGCCCTCGGCTGTGCAGTCGCTCGAACACGTTAAAAACGCGCTCGGCGTATTGGGATTCAAAGCCGATTCCGTTGTCCTGTATGGATATTCGGCACACCGAAGCGGTTTCTTCAGCCACGATTTCCGCCGATACGTTTATCTCAGGCGCGGCGTCGGGCTTGTGGAACTTAAGCGCATTGCTCAGCAAATTTTGCAGGAGCTGGCGCATCTGCATTGGGTCGGATTCAAGGCTTGGCAGCGGACGAAGCGTGATGCGCCCCCCGGTTTGTTGAATGCGCGCTTCCAAATCGCCGACCACATCGCGCGCGATTTCGTTCAGATCCACCACGCGAAATTCCTGCGCTTTGGACGAAACGCGCGAATAGCGCAGCAAATCGTCGATGAGTGCCTGCATTCGCGCCGACGCGGCGAGCATTCGGTCGAGGTATTCGGCCCCGTCCCCTTCTAAAATATCCCCATATTTGCTGCGGAGGCGGTCGCCAAACGCCTGCACCTTGCGGAGCGGCTCCTGCAAATCGTGCGAGGCGACCGAGGCGAACTCCTGCAACGAAGCGTTGCTTCGCTTCAACTGCTCGGTCAGCGCGAGGAGTTTGTCTTCGTGGTTTTTCGCCGACGTCACGTCTTCGGCGATAGAAAGCAAATGGGTCGGCTCGCCGGTTACGCGGTCGCGCTCAAACACGGCGTCCCGTGACCGGAACCAGCGCCACTGCCCGCGTGCGTGCTGCAAGCGGTACTGGTGCGCAAGCGGTGTTTCCCCCGCCGCCTGCTGCAAAACCTGCCGGATGTGCGCGTCGTACCCGGCGCGGTCGTCGGGGTGCATTTTGGAATAGATGAAAGCCCGGTCGGCTTCCGGCACACCTTCCGAGGTGTTTGCCTCGTGCAAAAGCGGGAGTTTCGCCGTGTTTTGCAGGGCTTCGGCACGGTAACCCAGAACGCTGCTAAAGCCGTGATTGGCGTACACGTTTTCCTGCTGACGTAAATCGGTTACCGTCATAATGAGCGGCACGGTTTCCGTGATTTGATGCACGAAACGGAACGTTTCCGTGAGCGCGTCTTCGGCGGCCTTTCGCTCGGAAATATCGTCGCACGTTCCCACCCAGCCCAAAAACTCGCCGCCATTTCCGTCAACGACTTCGCCGTAAAGGGGCGCGGTTTTGGTGGAAACCCAAATGTCGCGGCCCATGCGATCCGAACGCGCCATACGATGAACGGAGTGCAGTTCGCGCCGAAGAACAACCGCCTCGTCCCACCGGCGCATGACGCGCTCGCGGTCGCTGGGGTGAATGGCCGCCGTGAACGCTCGGCCCAGCAGTTCCTCCTCCGACGACGCGCCTGTCGTTTGCCGAACTTTGGGATTGGCGTAGATGCAATCCCCTTTGGTATCGAGAACGAATATGCCGAGCGGCGATGCGTTCGTGAAACCCTGAAATTTCGCTTCGCTAAGCGCCTGTGCAACAAGGGCGTCCGACAGGGCTTGATTTTGCTTCCGGCTTTTTTGCGCCGCCGCGCGCAGACGAAACTCGGATTCCACAAGAGCAGCGAACTCTTGCAGCAGAGTCACATCTTCGGGTTGCCAAACGCGAGGAATTGTATCCCACACGCAAAGTGCGCCCAAAGCGCGCCGCTTTCCTTTGGGGTCTTCCCAGCGGATCGGTACGCCAAGGTACGCGACGATACCTATCTCCATGACCGCTTGATGTGTGGCAAAAAAACCGTCTTTTAGCGCATCATCAAAGGCGAACGGCGCGTCGGTTTCCACTACGTATTGGCATACGGAATGCGACAATGGGGTTTGCAAGCACTGACCGTACGGAATATCAAACTCCATGCCGAACAGACTTTTAACGTATTGTCGGTCACGGTCAATGAGGATTAGCGCCGCGCTCGGTGTCCCCAGCGCACGCGCGGCAAGACGCGAGATACGATCAAAGGCCGCTTCGGGCGGTGTATCGAGCAAATCAGATTCATACAGCGCGTTGAGCCGCGCTGCGTCGTGGACGGAAACGAGCGCTTCGGAAGCGGAAAAAGCAAGGTTAGGAAAAAGCATTACGGTTCAACGCCACTAAAAACCAAATTAAAAGCTGCCGAATTCTATCGACCGAAGTGCATTATGCTTGGACGCCGACAAACCGGCAAGCCGTTTCACGATGCGCCCGGCAAGCCGCGCGACCCGCGTTTCAGGCTCCGGTGCGCCGGGCGCGCCGCTCCACCGGTCATCGCTTGCCGCGTTTGACGGCGGAGCGGGACGACCGTTCACAACCGGCGCATTTCCGCCTTGACTTTCGGTAAGCGCCGTTTCGGCGGCGGAAAGGGCCAGCGTAATTTCGTTTCGTTCGGCGGCGCAGCGAGCGATAAGCCACCAAACGAGTGCCGCCGCCGCGCCGTCGTTTTCGGTTTGATACAGCGAGGCCGCATCGCGGAGTAGCGGCAGCGCGGTTTCCCAATCGCCCTGCTCGGACGCGACATACCCCAAATTCAGAAACGAGGCCGCAATACTTTGCACGTCACCAAGCGCGGCTTTTTCTTTTTCCGCTTCCGCATGCAGGTCGCCTGCACGCAAATGTTCGTTCAAAGCGGCAAGCACTTGGGCGCGGCTGATGTCGGCCTCCGCCGCGCCCCATCGGTCGCCCAGCGAACGCCGCAGAAACGCCGACCACGCCAAAGCACCTAGCGCGCTTTGCGTCTCGCCGCGCCGGGCCTGTTCGCTTCCCCAATCGCTTAACGCAACGGCGACACCCCACGCATCGCCCGCTTTTTGTTTTTCCGCCAAAATCGTTTCCAGCGCGGGAAGTACGGTGTCGTAATCATTTTGCGCACGTGCGGCAATCACTTGGTCGGTCGCAAGCACAGCAGGCGGTATCGCAGGACGTAGCGGGGCTTCCCCCGCCGTTTCACAATCCACGCTCGCAGCAGCTTCTTCACCAAGAAGCGCGGCAGCCTGAGCGAAAAGCGCGCCCGCCCGCGCGGCCTGATTTTGGTTCAGCGCCAACCGGCCCGCGCCGTGGCAGGCACGCGCGCGCAAGCCGGGTGCGGTTTGATTTGCCGCAGGCTGCGCGAGCAGCGCCTCCAAAACGCGGCTGCCTTCGGCGCTTTTCCCCCGCGCGTACCACCAGCGCCACAGCGCCGAAGCGGTCACAAGGCCGCGCTCCACCGTTTCCACATCTTCATCATCGGTTGAACAAACGGCGGGGAGCAGGGCGGCGCGCAAATTTTCTTGCTCATCGTCGAGCGGCGCGCGCCATGATTCCGCAACCATTCCACTTAAAAACGGCTCGGCGGACTGCGCCAAGTCGGCGTAATACTGCGCGTGGGCGTGGCGTACCAGCGCAAGAAACCCGCTGGAAATGAGCAGCGGAGCGAACGCGCGAACGGTTTGCAAAAGACGGAAGCGCAGCCCGTGGTCGTCTTCCTGCGAAAGAACGAGGGAGCGGGCTTGCAGCGCGTCCAGCAAAGCGAGCGCGTCTAACGGCATTGGGGCGACTTCCTTACCCGCCTCCGTTTGCTGGATCTTTTTAAGCACGGTTTGCGCGGCGTGGAGCGTCCAGCCCGCTTCAAACACGGACAAAACCGCCAAAAACACGCGCAGTTCGGGCGACAAATCGCGCGTTTCGCTTTGCAGAACGGTATGCAGCGCGCGGTGGCGGGCGGTCAGGTCGCGCCGTTCGGAAGCAAGAAGGGCAAACGGGTTTTCGCGGCTTTTTTCTACCATTTGGGCGGGCGTGAGTAGCCGCGTCCATGTCGCGGCAAGTTCAAGGGCGAGCGGCAAGCCGTCGAAGCGCCAGCACAAATCGGCGATGGAAAAAGCATTGCGCGGCGTGATTTGAAAGTCGGGCCGCACGGCCTGCGCGCGCTCCACAAATAGGGCGACCGACGGGTACAACGCGAGCGCATCGACCAAATGCGCGGGCGCGGGTGCGGGAGACGCGGGCGTGATAGGGCCATTTGCGGCGTCGCTCTCGAAAAATGGATCGACAAACCACGCTTTGGGCGGAACGGGCAGCGGTTCGACCGCAAACGCCCGTTCAAAAGCGACATTGAGACGCTGCCGCGACGTGACGACGCACCGTAAAAGCCCGTTTGGCGCGCGTTCCAAGAGTTCTTGTATCACCTGCGCGATGGCGTGCAGCGCGGGTTCGGTAACCACCGAGCTATCCAGAATCAGAAGAACCGGCAGCGGCAGGGTGGAAGGCGGCTCGTCATTTCCAAACAAATCATCAATCACGCTTTGCAAACAGTCCGCCCCGTGCGGTTCGGGCAGGCGCAACGTCCGCGCAATCGCCGCGCAAACAAGGGTCACAAAGTCGCTTTCGGAAAATCCCGTTTGCGTTTCGTTCTCTTCGGGTATTTCCAGCGGAACGAACCATATTCCTCCGCCAAAGGTTTCGGTTCGCAGGCAGGCAGCGGTTTCCACGGCAAGGCGCGTTTTCCCCACGCCGCCCGGCCCAGTCAAGGTCACCAATCGGACGGGGTTATGCACGTCCGGCCAAAGCAGATCGCGGAGCCGCGTCATTTCGGGTTCGCGGCCCCAAAAGCGCGTCCATTGAAGCGGCAAACTACCGATTGCGTTTTCGCTGGCTGCGGTTTGCGCGGCGTTCGTCATGGGAACGGTAACCGGAGTGGGAACCACCGCCGACGGAAACGACGGAAGAATGGTTTCGCCCACGAACGCCTCAAACGAATACGGGGCGTCGGTTTCCAGCGCGGCGTCGTTGTAGCCTTCGCTTGCGCTGTCGAAACCCAGAGTAGCGAACCGCGTGTCGCCGGATTCCGGCTCGCCGCCCTCGGAAACCGCAAAACCGCCCGCCGATTGGGCGGCGATTTGCTTGACCAAATCGCGCGTCACGCCGGACGGTGGCGCGTTCATCTGGTTTCGCAACACGGTTTCGAGGGCGTGGAACGCTTTGAGGGCCGCTTCGGGGCGACCGAGCGCGGCGTACAGCCGCATCAAATGCCGGTGGTTTTCTTCGCGCAACGGATCGGATTGTACGGCCCGCTGGGCAAACTCAAGGGCGCGGTCGTAGTCTTGCGCTTGATAAAGCAGGCCGGTGAGCCGTCGAAGTGCACCAGCATACACCTCGGCGAGCCGGGATTGCTCCAAATCAATCCATTC
>CAXTBP010000052.1:0-29506 GCA_964241985.1 uncultured Armatimonadaceae bacterium
GCGCGAAGTCGATAAATACCATCTCGACGACGAGTTGCCCATCGCCATTTTGAACGTTCCGCGCGTTGTACCACCGCAAAGCGCCTTGAGCGGGGACGCGGCGGACGCCGTACCGTCTGCAACGCTTGTGGCTGCCCAAGCCCTGCAAAACGCTGGGTACGACACGGTCATCGCCCTTCCATTCAAATCACCTGCCGCGTATGCGGAGGTCAAGGAGCAGATGGACGCCCTCGGCCCGACCCTGCTCCTGTTTGCCAACCATCTTCAAAGCCTGACGCTCCGCCACAACGGGTCTGAAAAAACGTGGCAAATCGCCCGCAAGCAGCATCCGTCGCGTCAAGTAGTCACGGTTACGGGCTATGACCGGCCCGTGCCCCAAACGTGGGAGATCTTCGAGCGCAGCGATCATCTTCCCCCGGACTGTCGTCCCGCCGACCGTTTGGGCGACGTTCCTTTTGAAATCAAAGTCGCCGTGCCCGAATCGCCAAGCGACGCCCCCGGCTTCTTGTTCAGTTACTTTCCGACGCAGGCGCGCTTTCCCTATCCCGTCCTTGCCCACGCAACCCTTGATCTCACCAACAACCGGCAGCAGATCCGCGAAAACGCCGCAAACCGCCATATCGTTTCCGAACTCGCCCGGTTTTTGGTGCGCGTCGCCGCCCAGCATTTCGCCGTGCCCTCCGATCCGTGGCACGCCCTATCGCTCGTCGTGCCCGGCGCGGGCGGCATCGACCCGGCACTGGGCAGGATGCAGTTCGCCGAAACGGTGCAGGACGCGGCGCGACGGTGCGCGATCCTCCCGACCCGCGATTTGACGTTTCGCCTGCCAAGCGACGGATACGCCCTGCTATCCAAACGCTACCCGTCGGTTGACGACATCATCGACGCCGGGGACTGGCTCCCCCGTGACGAGTTCGGGGATGTGATCGCATCACTCCCCGACGACAGCACCGTTCGCGGGTCATTGGAAGCGTTTTTACGTAAAATGCCGGTTTCCCCGCTGCCGGAAGCCGCGTTGCGACAGCGGCTCAACATCGTTTCGCCGTACCTAAACGTCGCGGAGCGGGCGAATCTGATCACCGCACTCGTGAAGTATGGCCTCACGCCTAACAATCCCCCACCGTCGCTTTTGATCACACAGGACGAGGAAATCATCGAGCCGGACTGCCGCGTTTTTTTGCCGCCTGCCGACGGGGTCACATTCCGCTTGCCGGACTGGATGAGGCTGCGGCTTATCAGTGCCGAGCTGATGGGGGCGCTGCGCGACCGCCGCGACGGGGATGGGCGGGAGCTGACGCACGCCCTTGCCGCCTACGGCGTTCAGGAATACGCTTTCAACAACCTCGTGCTTGGCATTCACGCACAAGCCAATGACAAAGCCGCTGCCGATCCAACGTCGGCGGACGGCTATCGAACCGATTCGCTGCGCGCCCTGTTTGATTTGTTCCGCTCGTACCGGCAAGACGGGAGTGCGTCCCGCCTGCAGGGCTTGAACCTCGCCTTGATAAACCGCACCGACGATTGGATTTCTGCGACCCAGCTATGCTTCGGCGGCGACTATTCCTGCGGTCTCCTGCCCGAAGCTCTTTACGGCGTCGCCGCCCCGCAAGCGCTGGTCTCCTCCCCCGAGACGCTGGGGTTGGAGGGCCGCCCGGAGGAGATCATTGCCTTCCTGCGCTGGCTCGGCGTTTCCGATAAACCGGAACTCGGCGAAAAGAGACCTATGGGAGGCGACTTTTTTCAGTACGTTCAAGCCAAACTGCGGCTGCCCATTGATTTGGATGACGCTCCCCACCGCCTAACAAGCTGGGCGGATAAAGACCTGAAGGAGCAACTCCTTACGAGTGTCACGACCCTTTCTTTTTTGGAGGATATCCTTCGTAATGCCGATCCGCACGCCATTTTGGCGTGGATAGCTTTGGATCAAGCACGGTTCGATGCGCTACGCCAAGCCGGAGATACGGGCGCACGCTACAACCTGCTCTTCAGCAAAAAACAATCCTACCGCCTTGTGATTAACCAGCCGCTTCCGTCGCATATATTGTGGCAATTAAAAGAAACCCCGTGGATTCCCACGGCCCACGGAAAGCGCCGTCCGGGCGAGTGCCTGTTGGCGCGCGATGTGCCCGAAACGGTACAGAAACTCTTGCCGCGCCCATCTATAAACTTCGCGCATCCGATTTTTGCAAGCCTCGGTTTGGATAAATCGCGCCTGCAAAGCGCCCTCATGACGGTGGGGGTTCGCACGACCCTCGAAGATATGGCGTGGGGTGAAATCTACGAATTGCTCACGCAACTTCCCACCGTGGATCCCGACGGGCAGCAGGCACGGAACCTGTATCGCATCCTGCTGCAGCGCACCGATTGTGAACCCACCGAAGCGGAAAAAAACCAGCACCCCGCAGCTGTGCCGATGTGGGGCGAGCACGGCGGCGTCAAAGGCTATTATCCCGCCAGCACCCTCTATTACCATGACGGCAACGCGCTGCCATCGCGGCTGGCGAGCGTGATTCCCCTGGTAGACATCGCGCAGGGTGCGGGCAGGGCGCAGGTACGAAAACTGTTTGGTGTGGCCCCGCTCCATCGTGACCAGATCGAGGTCACGGTCGATTACCATGAGCCGGTCGGCGATGGCGCGGCGTTTCAAAGCGAAATCGAACAGATAAAACCCTTCATCTTCGCGCTGCGCCGCACGTCGGATTCCAAAGGAACCGGTCGGCGCGGCCTGCGCGCGCTGCAAATCGTGTGCTGCACGTTCGTGGAAGCCACCGTGCGGTTTGGGGAAACCGAGGAGCGGTTTCGCATCGATGGGATAGGCGAAACCGTGTTCGTAACCAGCCGCGATTTGGCCTATCTCATTACGCCCCATTCGCCCCAACTGAACGACCCGATTTTAAGTGACGCCGTTGCGACCGTGTGCGCGGACGTGTTGGAGGTCGAAAGCCGCGGGCAGTTCGCCCAGCTTGCCAGCTGCCCCTCCAAACACCGCCTTGCCTTGCTGCGGCGCATGGTCGGAGGCAACGCCGATGACCTTCTGGACGAGGCCCGCGCGGAGTTGCAAACGCGCCCTGAGCCGGATGCGGTGGACGACTTTTACCCGAGTGCTGAAACGGAGGCTGGATATGTGCCGCCTCCTAATACCGCCCCGGCAGACACACCTCCGGACGACCCATCGCCTTCCAGCCCGCTGTACCCTACACCACCTTTGGGCGATGCAAAACAAAAAGATGTCACATCCGTCCATGCCGTCGCAGGCGCGCACCATCCCGCGCCGTCCCCTCGTCAGATAAAGCGGCGGGTCCAAACAAAGCGCGCGTCGCCCAGTGCCCTGCAGCCGCGCCGCGTCCCTATCTCGGGCGACCACTGCGAAGCCGTCGTGTTTCGTTTTGAAACAGCAGATGGACAGGGACGTTTTCCGCTGCGCGTGGGGCATATCACCGGCAAACAGGGGTTCGGCTGCGATGTCGTCAGTTTCGCCACCAACGAAGACCGCGCCACGTTTGAGGCACAAGGCGAAAAGGCAGATCGCAGCCTGATCCAACGCTTCATCGAGGTCAAAGGTAGAAGCCAGCCGAGCGGAGCCGTTGGCTTGGTAGACAATGAATGGGAACGCGCCAAGGAATATGGAGACCGATATTATTTGTACCGTGTTTACGAAGATGAGCAGGCAGGCTCGTTGGACATTCTTATTTTACGAAACCCAGCGGCAGCGACCAGTAACACAATTCTGAATATCGTTAATCCGTTTCTTGAAGCGACTGCCGAGCGATGGATTGTTACTGAGCAGTCCGAACAGTTGTCCACGGCTTGAGGACGAGTTTACCATTTTCATTAATTTTTATTGACCGTATCGAGATATTTTATGCGTGACCTATCTTCATACCATTTTTCAACCTACGTGTTCCAGCAGCATGGTTTTGCGCTCACGTTTGGCAGAAACAACGCGCCGGTGCGCGTCGAACCTAATACGGGCAGCGCGTTGCCCGACGGCTTCAGCGTCTGCCATCTGGTTCAACAGGGCGCTGTCGCCGTGCCGGAAGCGGTGCGTATGTGCGAAGAGCCTCCTACGGTGGATTTTGCCCAGCGCCTTGAAGCTGTTTGGCGAAACGTTTGCCTACCCCTTTATAAAAAACAAGAAGCCGAGCGATTGATTGCCTACTGGACGCACGAAGTGAAGCGACACCCTTTTCTTGGTTTGGATATTGAAACCAGTGGCGGCGAGATCTGGGAGGCGGCCCTCATCCCGTCCGACGGCACGACGGGTTATGTACAGGAAAAAGGCGCACCATTTTCCACCAGTGTCTTTCAAGGCCATTTGGACGCCCTTGCACGGGAACGCATCCTTGCTGGTCACAATATCGAGGAACACGACAAAAAGGAATTGTGTCGCAAGGGCGTTCACATAGCTTGGACGAAGGTGTGGGATACCTTAACGGAAGAAGAAGCTCTGTGCCGCGCCGCCGAAAAACAGCGATATTCGTGTGCGCTTCAAACCGCACATCATGCAGAGGCCGACGCGCGCCTTACCGTGGAACTGGCTCAAAACCAGTGGCTTCGCAAAAACGCGCCAGAACCGCTGGCTACGGAAGCATGGGAGGATTCCAAACGTTTTTTCATTCAGCCCAAACCCGCGTGGGGGAAGCTAATTCCGCATTTTGATGCGGCTTGGTGCAATTGGGAGAACCTCACGGCGCACTTCAATAGTTTGGAGGTCGCCCTCGTACGAAAGGCTGTCCGGGATGCGGAATGGCTTGCCATCAAGCCGCCTTACGAGGCAACGGCGGACGGCCCTTTTAATCCGGGATCACCAAAACGCATTGATTATTGGCATCGCCTTTTGCCCGCCATCGCGGCAGCGCGGCGCACTGGTTCCCTCACCCTACTTTTTGTAAATACAAAAAGAAACGGTGAAGTGGAAAAGCTACACGAGCTGCTTAAACACGCCGGTATGGCACAAAATGTATCCGGGGCGCGGCGGCAGATTCGCCGACTGCATAAAAATGGGGGAATACTCATTTTGCCCGAATCATTGTGGGGACAAATACTAATGGAAAGCCTGCCCCCACAAACCGTCGTGGTTTTGGAAAAGCTGCCGGAAACGTTCGTAGCAAATACTGCCGTGCAAACAGAAACTTCCAGCACGGCGGCGAACCAAGAGGAAACGGATTTGCAGGCCGAGGACACCGACGATATGGAGGGCATGGAGGCCGCCCCAGACCATTCGGAAAGTGACGCGGCTCTGCTGTCGGTGGCAGAGAAAATGAAGAAAGAAAGGCCGGATTGGGAGGCGTTCGGAAAAATGCTGCTTTGGCGGCATGAGGCCGACACGTCGCTGCAGTTCGTTTGCCTTGATGCCCGTTTATGGAACGCGCGCGGCCAAGCCCTGACCAAAATCGGAACCCTTCACTGCGATTGGAAACAAAGCGTTTCCCGCTCCGAAGTAGAAAAAGTAGGTTTTCACCAAAGCAGCGGCAAATACCAACCTAATCCAAATTGGGAAATGGAGGTGCTACAAAAGTTCGTCGCGCCAAGCAGCGATGGGAAACGTGAACTGCACCCGTTTCAGCGCGAAAAATTAACGCGCCTGCTTGGAGAAGAAAATCGACTTTCCTGTGATTGCGAATATATCGAGCGGGCGACCGGTGGGGGCAAATCCCTTATTTTTCAGGCGGCATCCCTGATTCGCGGAAGAAGCACGGGGCGTCTTACCGTGGTTATTTCGCCGCTACGCGCCCTCATCCACGATCAGGTGGAATCGCTGCATCGAAAAGGGTGCGGGCTGGAAGTCGAAGCTCTTTCGGGCGATATGGCGCGCGCGGAAATCGAGGAAGCTTACCGGCGTATTGAGGGCGGCGAAACACTTATAGTGTACACTGCCCCAGAGCGATTTCGCAGTAAACGATTTCGCAGTGTTTTGGAAAACCGGATCGAGGGCGATGCGGGAAAGCAACCGGAATTTTGGGTGTTCGATGAGGCGCATTGTATTAGTTCGTGGGGGTTGGACTTCCGACCGGACTACCGCAAAGTTGCCGAAGACATTAAAGGCTACCGCAAAGCCGCCGAAGAAAACGCCGCCCCAGTTCTTTTGGTGTCGGCGACCTTAACGCACATTACGAAAAACGACATAGAAACCGTGCTGGGGTTTCGAGAGGAGCAACATGAGCGAGCCAGATAACCCGCCGGTTTGCGAAAGCGGTGCTGCACTAACAAAGCAAGCGGCTTGTGTTTTTCCCGAACATATTACACGTCATTTTTGCCCGGACGTCGCGGATAAATTGACGTTTGTGCGGGATACCTTGGCGCAGCGGCGGTTTGACTGCGACAAAGACCGAGCGATTGTGTTCGTTGCGACCCGCGACGATGCGGAAAAATATGCCGCCGACTTCGGGACTTACCCCGCCGATTATTACCACGCGGGCCGAAGCGGCGACGACAAGAACGACATCACGGCTCGTTTCAAGGAGGGTAAAATCGCGGTTTTGTTTGCCACCAAAGCGTTTGGGATGGGGGTTGATATTTCCAATATACGCTACGTTTTCCACATGACACCACCCGCCGGGCTTGAGGATTACATACAGGAAATCGGGCGGGCAGGACGCGACCGCAAAGCCGCAGACGCATTTTTACCGTACATAGAAGACGATTTCAAAAAGGTGCGCGCCCGCACTCTGCGTTCAAGTTTACGCTGGGATATGGTGAGAGCGATGCATACCGCCTTGGCGGATTATCGTAAAAGCCTTGCGGCCACCGAACCGGACGTGCCACCCACTTCATTTGTCGTTCCCGCCGACCTGATAGCCACCAAACCCGCACTGAATGACGGCCTTTTTCGGCGAGACGCCGCCGCGACCCGGCAACGTATGCTGCTGCACAATCTCGAAGAGGCGGGGCGGCTAACGGTGGGGGATTTTGAATTAACCCACTGGCCGGTTCGGCTCGGACATAATCCGTCCGCATCGGAAAACTCCAAAACCATTCGCGCTCTGGCCGCGGATAAAGGCGCGACGCCGGATCAATCCGCGCTGCTTTCAGAGCGTGACGTGCGACGGCAATTGGAATTGGAAAACGATGCAGCGGCCCGCGACGCCCTTTTTGATGCCGCGCGATTGGGGGCCATTTCGATCCCCTTCGAGATAGGCGTCGAATGGACAAGAGCGATCCAAAACGGGCAAAACACGCCCAGTATTGAATTCATTGTAAACCTGCTTGAACAGGCGCAAGGTTTGTTCAAACCGCTTCTTGCCGCAGGTTTTTTGTGGAAGTTCACGCACAGCAATATCTATCCGGAGTATCTCAACGACGAACCGAAGAAAAAACAGCACAGGGCCGCGAATGGGGTCGCGGTATTCTTCGACGAGCGTAAAGTGCGCCTGTTGCGCTTTTTGCGCCGCCTGCCGGGGGTGCACTTAAAAAACGACCCTTCCGCACATGAATATCGCGTTTTTCTAACGGATAACGATTCACGCAGCTTCGATGGGCCAACGTGGCGAGAAACACTCGAAGCCCTGCCGGGGCGTGCGCGGAGATTAGTTGATTACCTGCGTGAGAGCAAAGCGGCGACTCAAACCATTGACGCATTGTATAAAGCAGCGGATCCGCGCTTAAACCAGATGCGCTTTGGAGATTTAGAACTAACTCTGCATTATTTGGTGGCACTGGGAATCGTTCGTTTGCAAAACGATTTAATCCCGGTTTCGGTGCGTCTCGACTTAAGCAATTTTGATCATCCCTTTGACACCGCCGAAGACGAAGTGGCACGCGACCTGCTGGGCGCGCGCAACCGGATGCGGCTTTGGCGGCTCAATGCCCTCCACGTCTTGACCCGGATTCCCGAAAAAAGCGCACAGGAAACCTTCGCTAAGAATTTTTTCTTAGCCGCTTCCCAGCCCGATGCCGCCGCAGTGGTTTTGGAAAAAGCAGGCGCGGTCGCGCCTGACTTAAAAGACGAGTTCAGCGGCGCGGAGTTGCTCGCACAATACAATACGTTGACGCACGAACAACAAGCGGTCGTGCGTGCCGCGCAAACGAAAAATGTATTGGTCGAGGCCGGGCCGGGAACGGGCAAAACCCATACCTTGATAACGTGTGTCGTCCAGCGCCTTATCGCTCTGGACGATATTGCTCGAAACGCGGGCGGCCCTATGGAAGCGTCGCGCCTGCTCGTTCTCGCGTACACCCGAGCGGTCGTGGAAGAGGTTCGGCAGCGCATGGAAGCGCTGCTTTTGCAATCGGGGCGCAAGGAAACCGTTCGCGTTTATACCTTCCATTCCTATGCTTTTTGGAGGCTCGAACAGGCTGGTATACGCGATATCGCCGTAGCGGATGCCATTGACCAGTTTAATGAGGTGTTTGGCGCGAACGGTGTTCCGCTTAAAGAACCGCCCGGTCATGTATTTGTGGACGAGTTTCAAGACATCACGAACGAGCGGTACGAAATGCTTCAAATTCTCTCTCGAGGCACGCATTTGCCTTTGGTAACGGCGATTGGCGACCCATACCAAAGCATTTTTGATTACGGCGAAAGGGTGGCAGGTGAGCGTCCCGATTGGTTTGAGCGCTTTCGACAAGACTTCGAGGCCCATGACCTCGCACTGACGATTAATCACCGATGCGATAAAGACATCTTAGAGGAAGCCGAAACTCTCTTTCCGCGCGGCCTGCACGCCTGCGAAACTGCAGAGAAAGGGGAAGTAGAACGGTTATCCGTCTCAGAGGCCCTTGCCGACTATGTACGGCGAGCCGTCACGTCGTCCGATAGATTTCGCCAAACAGCCGTTTTATTTCGCACCAACGGAGAGCTTTATGAAAAGTTGCCCGACTTAAAGCGCATTGCCGATGCAACTGGCGCGAAACTGCGCGTTTTAGGTAGTCGGTCGAACATACCGTATTCGCGGGAAGTAAACGAAACGCTGGAAACCTTAAAAATGAAGTATCCAGACCAGCCTTTTCGTGCGGAGTCAGTCGCCGATGCGCAAAAATCTCTACCCACCGAATTTTGGAATGCTGATTTACTACAAGGTGTTGTCGAAGCCGCTAACTTGTACGAGCAGGATATGCGAAACGGGCATCACAAGCGGGTGGAAGATTTTATTGAATGGGTGCGTCAGGATAAGTCGTCTAACTCACCGCTTTACTCGTTTCTTCAAAGCGCCGGGAGAAGCAAACCCGAAATCATCCTTTCCACGGTGCATCGCTCCAAAGGCTTAGAATTCGACTCGGTCATTTTGGCAAGTTCGGCGATGGGTTTTGGAATACATACCCGACCCGAAGAAACGCGTTTGCGGTACGTGGCAATAACTCGCGCTCGTCATCGCCTTTTTCTGATAAACGGCGCTCGTGAACAAGCTCTTCTTAAGAGTAAAACTGCATGGCAGATGGAATACGTTCGTGGTGCGGCGCGACGTTTCGATACCGTCGACAAAACGGGCGCTGGAGCATTTCAGCTATCGGTTTTTTCTCAGTTTCACGATTACATTCGAGACAAAATCCGCGAGGGGGACGAGTTACGAATTGCGGACAATCAGTTGTGGCATAAAGTATCGGATAAAAAATCGCATAAAATTTGCGACATCGCCGACAGGCGTTTGGAAGAATTTTCTGGTTTGCCCGTCGGCGGCATTTTCGTAAACGAAATTTTACGCCGCGACGGCTTCGGTGGACGGAATGGAGAAACGCAGTATCTCCATCGTTACCACACGGACGCACGAAAAAGAGGATGGTACTATATCGTCAACGCAGCTGGGTATCTCCGTCCCGAATCAAATGCCAAATAGGCAAATAGTAGGAGATCGGATTTGGATGTCGTCACGAATGCGAAACGTTCATTGCCGTGTTTAAGCAGTAAATCGCCTTACTTGTACACAGCGCCGTGCCGCTCGGGCACGAAGACTGGAATGTAGTCTAAAAGGGCAACAAAATTCATGGCATCCCAATTCACCCGCCTCTCCCACACCGACGAGGTAAAAGCCCTCCCGTGGCAAACCACCCGGCTGGCAAACCGCTCTGCTGTGATTCCCCGGTTGGCCCACATCGTCGCGGTTCTGGAGCAGCACTTCCTCCCCTCCCCGCAGTGGCGCTGGACAATCAATCAAGGCTCGGTCACCTTCCGGCACAAGGGCAATCCGCAATATATTGTCCGCGCCTTTTTCGATGACGGCGGACGGCTCGCCGAGAAATACGGTCTTTCACTTCCAAGCGATGACTGCCTTTTCGTCGGAATGGATTTGACGGGCCGCGCACTATTCGAGCGGTACACCCTTCGGAAAGAGCTGCGCCGTCGGTTTACGCACCAATACCTCGATCCGGAAGCGGGCCATTCCAAGATCGTGCTTCAACCCGACTACCGGCATTTTTTGGAATTGATTTATTTGCCGCCGGGGCCGTGCGACTTCACCGTAGACGAGTCGCGCGTCGTGGAAATCGAACAACAAATCCGTGCAGTGGTCACGGCGAAATGTAGGCGCGGCGCAGGGCTACTTTCCTCCTGATGATACGTCCCCTTAAGCGCACGTTGGGTGGGCTGCGCGCCAGTCCGTATACCCATCTTCACCCCTTTACCGTTCAATAAAAATATGAAAGTCCTGCGGCAACCAAGCGTGTGGGAGACGCGCGAACGGGAGGGACAGCTTGCCACGGAAACCCCGACGTGGCGAGGCATACGCCATGAAGCCGAAGACCCAGATACGACGGCAGCCAGGTTACAGCAGCTAACCGATGCCGTTATAGCCACATGGCAGGCCAACCCCAACGCAAAACCCAGTGCAGCCAAACAGCAAGGCCATCTCGTCATTGAAGCCATTGCCGCCCACCCGAACACCTCGCCCCTCACCCTAATTGAACTGCTGAGTTTGGACGTTGCTTTCAACCCCACCGCGCCCCTCTCCAGTCCAAACCAATTATGGGAGTGGCTTCATTTTTTCTACGGGTTTACTGCACACTATTCATGCGGGCTGCGCCGCAATCCCAACCTCCCTTTGCTTTGCTTGGAAACCCCCGACTTTTGGGAGCGGGTACGCGGCGATGGCCTGCGATATTTTTTGCGGGAGGCCGCTCTACCACACGCGGTCGTGCGCCAAATCGCCCAGCGCAAAGCGGTAGCCCAACTTGCCGGTCTTCACATAGCCCTTGCGGGCGAGGTGCAAAACCAAGCCGAGGCCCGTACCGTATTTGCTGCGACATGGGGTAACCCACAAAGCCATCGAGTCGATACCCCGTTCGTGACGGAGCCGAAGGACTGTGCCGCTATGAATATCGGCCTAAATGGTGCAGGGCAGTCACCGGACTGTCGGGATCGCTTAGTTGCCGCCCTTGCTATGCCACTTGATACGTCCGTCGCCCTCGACCCCTTTTCCCGCGATCTGTGGGGCCGCTCGCCTCTGCAACTGCTTGAGCATCTTACCCATGATGGGAACCGTTTGGTTCGATGGGTAGCCCAAATGCGCCTGCGTGACCCCCATTTCGTTTTTAGGTGGAGCGAGGAAGAATAAAGAGACCATGCCGCTGGCTCACGGGGACTGGAGCACGCACAACGACCGCCTTGATTGACCGGCGCAGACAGGGCATACTAAAAGCAGCCGACCCTTACGTGCCTCTTTGATCCATCCGTCCAACGAGCCATCAAATGGCGAAAGCGAACGTGGAAACCATGAGCCTGACCCTCTACCTAAAACCCAAAGTGGAAACCGCGCTGCGCGATCATGCCGCCGAGCAAGGCATCTCCATTAGCGAGCTACTCGCCCGCACGTTTCCGCCCCGACGCCCTTCGCCGCCGCTTCCGCGCAAAGCCCCCCGGCTCCGCGTGTTGCCCCGCGAACACGCAAAAGCACTGAACGCCCCCAGCATCCAGCGCCTCACCGCCGAACTTGCTGATGGAGCAGACGCAACCCCTGACGAAGCGACCCACGCCGAAGCCGAATGGCAAGAATTCGCCCGCGCGCTAAACGACAACCGACGCGCGACCGGCGAGCGCCTTTTGTTCGTCGACTCGGCGCAGCCATGATCGCGTTTCTGGACACGAATATGCTGGGCAGCGTCACCAACCCCACCGTCAAAAGCCCGACGGTGCAGGCCGTCAAAGCGTGGGCCAACGCCATGCAGGACGCGGGCCATCAGCTGGTAGTTCCCGCCATCGCCGATTGCGAGGTGCGCCGCGAACTCAACCGACGCCACGCCGAAAAAAGTATCGCCGCGCTGGACACCTTCAATAGCGAAGTGCCCCATCGGTATTTGCCCCTCGAAGACGCGGCCTTAAAAATCGCCGCCGACCTGTGGGGCCGCGCCCGCAACAGCGGCACACCGACCGCCGACCCCAAAGCCCTTGACGGCGACGTGCTTCTGGCCGCGCAGGTGCTGGAACAAGAACTGGACACCGAAGAGTACGTGGTAGCGACCGACAACGTAGGCCACCTGTCGCGGTTCGTGAACGCCAAGCGATGGCAGGACATCGAGCCTTGAACACCCCGCAAGGATAAGCCCTGCGAGGTGTTGCTTGTGCACATGGCGCACTTGCCCGGTCAGGGCTACCCTTCCTCCCCATTCACGCTGCACCTACTCGCGCTCTGCCATTTTGGCTTGTCTTTCCTGACTTGACAGACAAACGAACGTTTGCCATACTATGAGTACAATGGCAAAAAACGTATCTTATCGCGGCAAAAAAGAAGTTGCGCCCGCCGAAGGCAGAATTCCCTATGACACAAGCGTATGGCAGGCCCGCGACAGCGGCGACTACATCCACATGCTGACCGGCGAGGTTCGGGACGAAGCTCAGTTCGATTTCAACGCGCCCGCACCCGCAGCCACCGCCTCAAAATCCTCCGGCGAGGACGACGACAGCGGCGACGGCGAACGGGATGCCTCCTCCAGCGGAAGCAGTGACGCGAGCAGTGATTGGGACGAGGACAGTCAGGATACCGGTGCGGACTTCGGCGGCGCACAAATGAAAATAGCAACGAAAAGCGTGGAAGGCGGAGCGGGCGACGATGCCGGGAAGGGCAAATCGACCAGCAAGGCAAAAAGCAAAAAGCGATGATGCCACTGCAATCCCACGGTTCACGAAAGCCGATTCCCTCCCCCACGCTTCCATCGTTTTAGTCAACCGTTAGTCAGCCGTGGGTTATGTAGGTATTTTGGTTTCTGTCTCCCCCGCTCGGTGCGGATCTTCGTGCAGCCGAGCGACGCGGGTGACGCGTATGACCCGCCGCAAGAATTCCTTACGACGCCGTTGCTCAAACGGATTGGTGGCCCGCGCGCTTGGCCCCAGCAGCTCGGCGACGGCTGCCACGACGGCCTGCTCCGTGATCAGAACACGCCCGCCGCCGGGCACATCCTCCTCTATATCGCTTTGCGTCCGCGTCAAAAGGGCCACCAGCCCACTGTTCAGTGAATATACCGAGAGGGTTGTCATACGCACTCCTGTTCGCTGCGGCTCGCCGGTTGCCGCTCAATTCGTATTCATAAAATAAACTAATGTTTGCATTTATGCCCAATGGAACATAAAAATATCCATAATTCCTGGAAATTTGGCTGGGCTGCGCCGTCCCTTGGGGCCGCTCGTTTCCGGCGCGGTTTGCTTTCGGGGCGGAGTAATGCGTTGGGTTCGTTGGGAAGCGCCACCCCGAATAAACAGCAAATCGATCGGGTGGTCTTTGCCGCCGATCACGATGCGCTGCTGCCGCGCAACGAAGGTGGAGCCGACGCCAAGTTCCATCAGGAAAGCCTATACATTGCGCGTCTGCGTAAAGCCGTCGGCGAACTGTTACTATGTTGTCATTTTGAGGGGTGAATAGCCGTTTTATTGTCGCGGGTATAATGGAAACATTCAAAGCCCCCGTAACTTTCCCGACCGATGCGATATCGTTCACGACAACAAAGCCTACCGCATTTTGGGATAGCAATATGCCCAGCCAACCCCCATAAGGAACAGAACCACGGCGAAGCACATCGACAGGTGTACTGAGGAACAGGAATAAAAATGCAGCAGAAACCAAGCAATATATTGGCACGAACGATAGCCGCCCTTGTTTTTCTTGTTGCCGGGATGGTCTTCTTGCGTGCGCCCGCAGCTATAGCCAAAGAAACCAAACTGGGCGTTAAAATCGAAGAAACACAGGAGGGGGCACAAGCGGCAACCGACGAAGACCTGCCCGCCAAAATCGAAACCACGTTGCCCGGCTTCCTTGCGGCGAAATGGGGAGACTCACCCGCAGACCTGAAAAAAGCACTCACGGCGAAGGGATTCACCGTGGACGGGCGGTATGGCGGTGGGGACTTGCTGTATGCAACCTGCGGCAAAATGGGCGGCTTCGACGTGACGAGCGTGACGTTGTACTTTCTCGATGACCAATTTTACAAGGCGGTTGTCCTGTTCAGCCCCGGTGAGGAGCGGGTGCTGGGTCAGTATCAAGACACCAAGAAGCTGCTCAATCTGCGTTTCGGCAAACCGAAGCACGACTGGTACGATTTCTCCCGACCGTACTGTATTGGGGACGGGTTTGAAAGGCAAGCCATTCGCGCCGACAAAGCCTACATCGTCAGCACGTGGGAGTTCAACAACAAGCCGGGCAAAGCGGTCATCTGGTTATGGGTGAGCAGTAACTTCCAGGTAAACCTTTCATACGAAGAGGAAGCGCTGACAAAAAAAGCGATTGACCGGTACAATCGGAAAGTCGCCCGCGATTTTTAGCGCGGTTTCTGGCAAAGATTGCGGCCCGTGACGACGCATCTCCGAGGAAATGCCGCCGTCCGTGAAGGGCTTGGCTCTTCAAAGTCCACCTCTTGGCCCAGCCGCAAATCATCGCGCCGTCGCTGCACTGGTTCACCCGCGCAGAATCCCTCTTATCCCCCGCGCTTGACCCTTTTTGTTGTCTACTTTTTCCGCTTGCCGACCGTGGGAGTCGTGGGAGCAGCGGGAGGCGGAATCGCCTTTTTCGCGCCGGGAGGGGTGGCTCCCTGCGTTTCGACCATCGGTTCAGGGGCCATCCCGGCGGGATCCGCGCGAACGAGTACCGCCTTCTTGTTGTCCAAAGACGCCATGAAAACGAACTGGCCCTTTTTGTTGATCTGAGACATAGACAGTAAATCCCTGATTTTTGCGCCTAAAAGCGAGACGCCCGGGCCAAGGAGAAGGTCTTTTACCGGATCGGATCCGGTGAGCAGTTCCAGGTGTTCCTGTCGGGAGCCTTTCTCCAGGATGGATCGAATGCCAAAAAAGAGCCGCTCGCCCTGCGGGCCGACGAGGAGACTTCCTTGACGAATCCCGCGCGGGTCTTCGTCCATCAGCTTTCGCGTTTGACCATCGCGCCACTCAAACAAAGCAGTCCCTGAGATCGATTCTCGCGCGTTCGATCCACCGCCGTTGATACCCCTTGTATCGCCGAGCAGTTTGGCTCGGAACGTCACCGCGCCGTCGGAGGAAATAGCGACCGGGAAGACGTCCGTCATGGTCTTGTCCGACTTTGCGACCAGCCGAACGCCCGACGCACTGGTAAGATAAATCCGCTCCGTGTCCACCATACTCGTTCTGCACAGAATCGCGGCGTCCCCCCTTTCGTTCATACAATAATAACCGGTGGTGTCATAGCCGAAAGGCACAATGGCCCTCACTTCATCGCTGACACTGCGTAGTTTTCCCTGATGAATGACAAAAACCCCGTCGATCCTCATACCCGGCGGCGGCGTCCACGGCGGAGCATCGGGAACGGGTTGTCCCTCGGGCGATTTATCGTAATCACCGGTCATAAGTAAGCCTTCGAAGCAGATGTCTCCCCCCCCGATCACGCGGACATCGTGAAACTCCATAACCTTGATTGGCGCTACACTGTACTGACCGACAACGGGAGTGATAACTCTGCTGGGCGTCACGCGGAACAGTCCGAGTCTTATTTTTTCATGATTCGCTCCGAAGACGACACTGCCATCATCGGCAAAACCGAAGGCAGAGTCCGTTTCAAGATCTGTGATGCCCCCCACCGATGGACTACCCGGCCCGCCGATGCCAACCGTAACAAGCCGGTTTTCCCGCTTGCCATCGCTTGTCAGGATCACCCTGACTAACCCGCCGCCGTCCATATTATTTGCGCCGCGCGTCGTGGTGCCGAGGATAGCGACGAGACCGGAGTTATTCAGGCAATATGTATCAATGCTAACGAGTGATCGAGGATCGGGGGCGGGAGCATCCGCAGGGCTGGGCTTCGCACCCAACCGGGCCGCCCACGAATAATCCGGCGTATCCAACTGGGCGATCAGAGTGAGCGTGTAGCTGCCGAGAACGATGGGACGTGCCGGAGCGGCAGGAAGCATGGGCGTCACGGGAGGAATAGGGGCAGCAACAGGAGCTGTAGGAACAGGCTTCACCGACGTTACCGATAACGCTCCCGCGCGCACGGCGGCGTTTTCCGCGTCGGTGTCACCATAGCCGAACGATTTCGTTCCGCCCTGAACATCCTTGATTGCCCTCAAACGGCCCAAGGTATCGATGGTAAAGGCCAAGGAGGTGAGCGTGTTGCCCGTCCCGTCCTGAATATCCATCTGGGTTCCCGTCGGTTTGTAGGTGAAGCGGTGTACAACCCCGTTGGCATCTTCGTGCGAAGCGACTCGCTCCTTCTCGTAACGGATGCTCGCGGAGACGACGGCAAGGCTCCCCGGTGGCATACCGGGGTGGGGAACACGAACGGTCAAAAGAAGCGGCGCTCCGCTCTCCGGCCCGGCGACGTAGTCGTAACCGACGTGGTTCAGGCCGGTCGGCTTTGATCCAATCAGGTAAAGCTGCGAAAGAAAGGCAAGCACGGGCTGCTTCGATCCGGTACTGGGTGTAGTGCCGGGCGCTTTTTTTGCCGCCGTCGGTCGGGGTTTGAACCCGTAATCAATGCGTCTGCGCCCGGCATCGGTCAGGTGCGCGAGAAGACCCGTCGTGGGACTGTAGTCAAGGGTGAGCAGGGGGTCGCTTGGAAGAGTGCCATCTACGCGAACGGCGCGCACCCGTCGGCGCTCGTCCCAATCGATCCGAAGGTCTTGGAGCTGTGTCAGGAGATACAGCTTGCCGTCTTTCGCCTCGGGATCACCTGCGAGCCGGGTGAACGCATTTGCAGGAGCTTTGCCTCCCAGGGTCACCGCCTGCGGCTCGAAGACCCACAGGCTGTCGTCCTTCCAGCGAACGGTAATCTTCTGCCAATCGCCTGTGGTACTGGACGCAACGCCGGTCACCACGGCGGCAATATCCGATGACGAGGTAAATTTACCGGTGGGCCGCCCCGAGCTGTCAAGCACGGGATCGAAACGGTCTGTCGCTCCGTTGGGGTACACGAGGCGGATCGATCCCCAGCGTTTCGCAGTTCCCACGATTGCCAGATCGAAGTTATGTACCCAGCCGGGCGATAGCCCCGGTGAGCCGTAACCCTTGCGTGCCAGCTCGCTCCGGTAACTACGGCTGAAAAGGACATCGCTGCCCTGTCAGTTCCGCACGATCCGATCCGGTTCGGGCAGATACGTCTCGTTTCCGGTAGCGAGACTGACCATCAGCCCTGAGGAAGGCCCAAACGTTGGGTTTCGGAGGAGCGGCAGACCCCCGAAACCCGGCTCCCAATCTTGGGCGTCCTGGGGATCGGTGGCATGTGCGGTTAATGCTTCAACCCAGGGCGCGAGCGTCGGACGCTGCGGAATTGATGTCGCGGCGGCTGGGGCAGGAGCAGAGGTGGGTTTCGCCGGACTCACGATAGCCGGGGGGGCATATAGGGGAAGAAAAGGCATAACGGGAAATTATAACATGGAAACAAGCGGAAACGAGCGGGGTTATCTGTGCTGCAGCGGCGAGGTGGTTCATGCCATGTGGGCTGTGATTGGTAGTCGCCACCAAGTTCGTGGCAGCAGGATCCAGCCCCGGCGGCTAAGGCGCCTGTCGAGACTGTCATTCTGCCAGTCTCGCGCTACGACCGCCTCTTTCCTATTCCCACCGCGTACGACCAAAACCAGATGACCTGGATATAATAGTTCCATGCCGCCTGCCATGATCCGGGAGATCCGGGAAATCAGGGAGATAAGTGATGCAATAGTCTCCTTTGCCCCGCGCACACTGGAGCGTCTCCCGGTGCGGCGCACCGATGCCGTCCGCCAGTTCGTTGCCATCGGCGACGCTGTAGCCGCGCGCTACATCGAAGCTTTGCCGGAGGACGGCGCAGGGTATCTCGACCCCGCCGCCGTCGATCGAGTGCTGCTCCAGTCCCACTGCGAGATGCAGCGCATCTCTGAAGAGTTCCTGCACGGGCGGCGCGTGGCGGACATCGTTCTACCGTTCCTGTCTATTTTACCTACGCCGGGTTGTGCCCGGCGCGTGGTCGATATCGGGTGCGGCACCGGCTACGTGATCCGCGCCCTCGCCGCCTCAGGTCGCTTCGGTGACGATACGGAACTCATGGGGATCGATTTCAACCCCGCCCTGATCGCCGCCGCGCAAGAAGCGGCGGAAGCGGAGGGCCTGCGTTGCACCTTCGCCGTTGCGAACGCCTTCACACTGAACCCGCCCGCCGATGTGTATCTTTCAACCGGCATACTGCATCACTTCCCGGCGGCGGCGTTGCCCACCTTCTTCGCCGAGCAGAAAGCGGCAGGGGCGAGCGCCTTCTTCCATTTTGACTTTCAGCCCTCGGTGTTCGCTCCCGCCGGTTCATGGCTATTCCACGAACTGCGCACCCGGAGCGTCCTTTCCCGCCACGACGGTCTTGCCTCCGCCCGCCGGGTTCACACGGGCGAAACCCTGCTCCGGGCGGCGCGGGAGGGGGCCGACGGGATGGCGACCGCGCTATACGGGCGGCATCTCTCACCACGGTTTCCGGTGCCGCGCGTCTTCCAGACCGTCCTCGGCGTTCGCGCCGACCTCCGCGAACGCTTCACGGCCGCGCTCGGACGACGTGCGGAACGGCTGGAGGGGTGGGACGCATGACACGGGATACCCTTTCCCTGCTCGGCGTCGCCCTTGCCCTATATCTGCTGGTCACGGTGGATGCCGCCTGCGCGGGTTTCCGCGCGGCGGCGGGGTGGAGCCTGCTCATTCGCAAGCGAGACTATTACCGGGCCGCCCTACGGCGCGGCGCGCTGTTCGGGCAGCGGTTGCTGGTGCTGCCGCTGCTGCTTGTGCTGATCCTGTTCGCGGTCGCGCCGGATCGCGGAGGATTGACCACCGCCTTCCATCTTGCGGGACTGCGCCTGCTTACGGTCTACGTACCCTATGCCGCGCTGGTAGTAGTGGCAGTGGTGATGCGCGCCTCCGGTTCGGTCGATCTCGGGAGTTTCGCCAGCACGGTTCTGTTCGGCCCCCTTCTCTTCGTACGCCCACTGGTCGCCGTCGGGGGTGTCGGGTGGGCCATCGTCAGCACGCGGCACTGGCAAGTCGCGCTGTTCCTTGTGGTCATGTTGCTCCTTTTCATTCCGGTTGAACGATTCCTTAGCAGTGGTCGCCGGTGGATTGATTGACTGGGGGCGACCGCCGACCTGCGCCGCTACGACCAGTAAATCAGTTGCTGACGGTGAGCCAAACCTTTTTGGTGTTCCTGCGGCAGCCTTGTTTTTGCCTGCACCGAAAACGTGCCTTATGAGAACCATCCCGAAGGACAACCGCCCGATGCAGTAATGCGCGGGCGGTTTCCTACCGTTTCGTTCAGGGCTGTCACTTGCTTGTTGCTGAGTTGGCATTTGCCCCGCGTGAATATATCCTGAGCGAGATAGATTCGGGGCGATAACGGTTCTCATAATGTGTATTATGAGAACCATTTCGGTTAAGAAGCCGCGACTTTCATAAAACTTGATGAAACTAAATCGCCATGAGCGACCTGTTTTTCAATGTTTTTTCAATCTCGCATCTCGGTCGTGTGAATGTCCGAGTATTGCCCAATGCGGTAGGATGTCGATCATCTTAAAATCAGATTTGCGGATGACAAGGGTCAAATAGTACTCATCTGGCGAAATGAACCAGCCAGGGTGTCTTCGAGTAAATGCCATTCGGGCTTGCGTGTTCGGGTTGAAAGTGATTTGCCACACGAGCTTGTTTTCGGCAACCTCTATTTCTAATGCTTCAAGGCGCAGGTCGAACTTCAAGTCAGTGAGTTTCTTCGTGCACCGCAGGTAGTTGGTGAAGGCAACATTTATCGCCTTCACCGTCAAACCGTCGATTGTCATAACGTTTCGCCTATCTCTACCCATCTACATCCAACTCGCGGCCTGTTCCACCCAGCCGCGCAGCCGATCCCAGTGGGCGCGGCCTTCCCCCTTTGGGCGCTGAAGGGGCGAATCCCGAGCGATCATTTGCAGCCCTTTCAAGGCAAGCCGGGGCGCGAACTCGCGTCGGGAAACATCGCGCCGCCACAAGAACTCCTCCACAAAGCCCGTATGAACGAACGGATAGCAGTCGTAAACCCACACCATCGACAGGCCGAGTAGCGGGTCGCCGAAGTGCCCGAACAGGTACGCGATTTCTACCAGCGGATTGTCCTGATAGCGTTCGTTCCCACCGTCGCCCGGCCAAACCAGCGACTCGTCAAAGGCTTTTTGCTCCGGCGCGATGCGGTAGCTTTGCGGGAAGAAGTGGGTGTAATCGGTGTAAACCAGCGGAGCGGAGATGTCGGCGACGGCGGCGTGAACGGTTTTAAGTGTTGCCTTAAACCACGGGTCATCAAGCCATGCGCGCCGATACTTTCCCTCTTCGGCCAGCCACGGGTCACTATTCCACTTGGTATCGGAAACAAGAACATCAACCTCGTCCGTTAGGGTGCGGCGGGGCAACGTTGCACCGGCGGGGTCAGCCATCAAACCATCGGTCGCGCTTTGCAGCAGGTCGATGCCTTGAAAAGCGCGCTCGGAGGCAAGGCGGATCCGGTGCGGCGTTCCGCCAAGTACCCAAAGCGACACGTTCTCGCCACGGGGCAGCTCGCACAGCGCCCCTACACCCACCGCAGGCGGATGGAGAACGCACGGCCCCGGCACGCCCAGCTGCTCCAATGCGGCAACGAGGGCGGCGCGCTGATTGTTAGCGATGTCGCCGCGAAAATCGACAATCGTTTCCGTGCCATCGGCAAGCGACAGGCGCACGCGCGGGTTAAAGGGCATCCACGCTTCGGGGTTTTCCTGCACGGAAAGAATGTGCGCACCGGGGTAAACGGACTGCAAAACGGTGACATGGGCTTCGGACAGGTCTAACGAAGTGGAAGCAGATACAGAAGCAGGCATAGAATTTCCTTTAGCGACAGAATCAAAAAAGAAGGTAGTTCGCAGGTCAGAGCGCATTCGGCGCTTGCCCGCCATCAGGCGGCTGCGAACGGTATTGAGCGGCGTGGCGGTCAGCTCGGCGACCTCGTCAAGCGACCAGCCGCCGACGTAGTGTAGCAAGAGCGGAATGCGCTGCGTATCGGGTAGATGGGACAATGCCTGCCGCAGCACCATCCGTTGCGCGTGATCGGCCTCTTCCCCAGCCGCATCGCGCAAAGGGAGTGGCTCGCCCAAGTGGCGTGTCCCTTGACGGCGGCGGTAATCCGTGCAAAGGGTGAGCGTCACCTGCCGCAGATATGCCGCGAACCGGTTTCCGTCCCGAACATCCGTCAAGTGCAGAAGGGCGTACATCAGTGCCTCCTGCGTCACATCGTGGGCGTCATCGGCACTGCCGAGCGCGCGGCTTGCAGTGCGAAAAACGAGTTGCCGATGCCGCTCCAGCAAGCGTTCAGCGGCAGGCCGGTTGCCGCATCGCGCACGGTGGAGTAAGTCGGTGTCCGACAGCGTCGGAACAATTTCCTGAACGCCATCCAAAACGCTTTCCGAGCTGATTTCACAGGACATCCCTTTTGCCATCACTTTATAGGCGTGGCGACGCGGCAAAAGGGATCAAGAGCGCAGAGGTGATTTTTCTTGACGGCAATTTTCGTTGCCATTTTAGTCATGTGTCGGAGTCGTTCCCGTTCACCAATCGGGCCGCGCTTGGGCCGATGCACTTCAAGGGAAGCAAACACAAACGCGACCGGCTCAGACGCATCAAGCATCTGAGCCGGTTTCGTCCTCGGCTTACCATTCGTATTCGCTAAATGTATATCCGTCGTACAGGTAGATTTTGCCAAAATACCTCAAGTCAACCGACGGCTCGCTCGCGGTTTCCTGCTGACGCCGTCGCATGAACTTAATCGTCGTTTCGTTGAAAAACGGGCTTATCATGCCAACGATGAGTATGCCTTTGCCGTGGGCGTCGCAGGCTGGTTTGTAGCTGGACTTTGACAACTTGTTTCGCACAAGGCGCACAAACCGTTCGGCGTGCTGTGCGTCCATGTTCATGAATGGCCCACCTCCGACGGGTTGAGGCGCTTCACCCGTGGCAAACGAGTTCAAGTCTTTCGCGTACTCGTCTGACCAGTAGGCGTCGGTGACTTCCAGCCAAATGTAATTGTCGCCGTCTTTGGCTATCGCTTCGGGCGGTTCCGGCTCGGAATCCACGACGAAGTGAGTGCCGTTCGCGTCATTGTAAAAGTTCAAGAAGCGCGCGACAATGGCCCGCTCATGCTGCTTCTTGACTTCCAAACGGCTAAGGCTACCTGCATTATTAGAGAACGAAGCCGTTGAGACAGTCTGCTCCATGCTATTCCCCTTGCTTGTACGGTTGTGTGGGTAGAAAACGGCCCCGCCGATTCGGGCCTCATAAGGGTAGACGTAAGCAACGGGCAAAAAGCGTCGCTGGGCCTCTGTCACTCGCTTATTTTGTTGCGATTTTCTGGAAGAGCCGCGTCACCTTCGTCTGTAAAACCGACCAGCAAGCGCTGATAATCTCGATTAGTAACCAGAGCATCGCAGCGTCACGTCCCATTGCCTCAATCATTTCTGAAAACTGCTCCTCCGTATCACCCAACTGGAAATTCATATCCTGGTCGCGGCGGGCCAATCTAATCCAAAATTCATCGTTGTTAGATGAGTGGTGAGGCTTATTTGATTGATTGTGGGTAGCCGCCTGCGCTAAGTTTGCCAGCTGATGCTTCTCAAATTCTGCGAACCTTCTTTTAATTCGCGTTAGTTTCCGGAGCGTGCGAAAAGACACGAAGACAGTAAAAAGCGCGAGTGCTAAAGTGAAGCAAAGCGTTAAAGTTATTGTGCTGTCTGGCGCATTGCTCGACGTTGGCAACGAATGCGTAGCTAACACGAGAACCGTGAGCGCAAACACAACGCCAGTGACACATAGTTCGACTGTGCTTTTCGGGTCTTTGTTATCTTCCTGTGCTAATTTCGATAGCAGCAAAAAAGCATTGAGCCATCTATCTTTGTCGCGCTGTCCCATTGTGCCTGCTTCTCCTTACTTCGCCGTGCGATACCACTGCACCAAGTGCATCACGCCTTGAACGAAAAGCGGCCCGAACGAGAACGTCACGTTTTTCCAGTACCACACCGCCGCGAGGCGCGGGCCGAAAGCAGTGTACACTTCGGGATAGTCTTCGCTCAGGTCGCCCAGCAGCCCATCGCGCTGCTTTTTGGGCAGCAGCAGGTAGATCAGGAAGTGGGCGTACAAAGGCGGCTGAACCGCTGCGCGAACTATAGCCGAATCGCCGGGCGTATCCTTCTTGGGCGCGTCTTCTATGCTGAGAACGAGCTGCATCTTGGCCTCTTCTACCGGTTCGGCGGACACAATCGAAGATACATCCGGCCCGGCGTACATTGTGAATGTCCTGCGCGGAATGCTTTTCTTTTTGTCTTTTTTCATGCCATTACCCCCGTCGGTTGCAGCGCGCCGAACCCGGCTTGGATGCGTGCTTGCGCTGCTTCCCATTCGTAAAAGGCTTGCTCGCCCGCACCCTCGATCTTGAAGTATTTCTTGGCTCGCCCGCCGCGCTCTGGTGTCGCCTCACCAACACGCGAGCTGACAAAGCCTTTGGTTTCCATCCGGTCAAGCGTTGTGTACAATGCGCCGACGGTTAAGGGCTGCCCCGTCACCTCTTCGGCAGCGCGCCGTAGGGGTACGCCGTAGGCTTCCATGCCAAGACGCAAAAGGCAACCCAGCAGAACCGCCTCCAGATTTCCGATAATCGCTCGTTTTCCCATTCGTGGTTACTCGTGCCGCATAGGCTTTTTCTGTCAATGATTATATATTAACTTTGTAGAACATATACCCAATATCTATTTATCCTACAAAGTTAATATCTGTCAAGACAGCGGGCCAAAAAGTCAAAAATGCCCGAAACGCGCAAATCCATAAAACTACATAAAACTAAATCGGCTCTTTACGATGGAGCGGGCCGATTTTTCATTTTTATGCTCGGTTCACGCGCAGCGGGCCAAACGGCTCAAGTGGACACCAAAGCAAGCGACGGAAACAGCGACAAAAGCAACTTGCGCGCCCGCTCGCCGGTCTAATCGGTAGAATTGATGAAGCGGCGAGCTGAAGCTAAACCGGGCCGCCGACAAAGGAGCATCGAGCCGTGCTGAAGCAGCAAGAGCAGCAGACAGCAGAAACGTCCGCGCCTGCATACCAAAGTTCATTCGCGCCGCAGGAAGTGCCACAAGCGTCACAAGAGCAGGCCGCCCAAGCAATAGGCACGGGAGCCAGCCCGTCAGCAGAAACAAATGCCGCGCCGTCGTTCCGTGCCCGATTTCGCTCCTCCATGAACCGCACCAAGTCGCTTATCGTGCGAGCCGACGGCTTCACCTTGTCCCTGTTCAAAAACAATCGAACCGCCCGCTTCTGGACGCTCGCAGCCCTTTGTACACTTGTGCTTTGCTTGCTCCAGTTTTGGCGCGCGTATCATGGACAGGGCTGGGGTGTTTGGTCGTGGCTGATGCAAAGCGCGAAAACTAAAACGGTTTACGATCCGGTCAAAGGAATTACGCTCGAAACCGATTATCGGCAGCCGCACCTCATCACGCTCGCACAGCCTCTGCTGGCTGTCGGCGCGGTCGTATTCGCTTGGATGCAGTTCAAACGCAACTATGACCAGAAAGAACGCGACATTGAGCGGCAGAAAAACGAGTTTATCAAAAAGCAGGAAGCCGACCGCAGGCAATTTGAGGAGAAGGCACAGGAAGACCGCTTCAAAGACATTCAAGATAGGTTTGCCAGCGACGATCCACGTACTCGCGCAAATGCAGCCTTGAGGCTTGCGGAAATGGCTCGGCAACACAAGCCAAACGCTGAAGATGAATCTGTTTGTGAGGAGAATTACCCTTTCTTTTTGCGTGCCGCTGCACCTCTTGCTATCGCCCTACTCATAGAAGAAAACCCTTCCGTACAATCTGCCAACAAAGACGCTCTTGCGGATATAGCCAAATGGATAAAAGGTAAGCAACGAAATGACCGGCTGCTTCGCACACTTATTGCCAAATTGTATAGCGCAAACCTAACAGCAAAAAGCACGTTTATCAAATCATTCGCTGAATACTCGAGTGATATTCCGGCAGAAGCCTTGAACTTGTCGATAGTAGCAACGTTCGCGCCTTTCACAACAAATGATGAGGCAACACGCCAAACCCTTGAGTACATGAAAACAGAAGATGATTTTCGATCTTATCGCCGTGTTCATAGAAAACTGCACCGTGGAATACCTCAAGACGACCAGCATAATTTGCTGGAGCAGATGGAAACAAACGCACGCCGCTTAATAGACACGCGCGACGCTCTGGCATTGGCTCTTTGCGCTTTATCGACCCCACGACCTATACCTAAACCAGCGTCTGAAGCGGAGAGTGAGCAGGCGTGGCGCAATTATTCAAAACGATTTGGTATTAATCTTAGAGGCGCATTTCTTGCAGGGGCTACCCTGACAAACGCGGTTTTAATAGGAGCTGATTTTACAAAGGCATATCTCAGAGGCGCAAAACTCGACTACGCCAAACTCATGGGTGCGACTGTCGTCACAAGGCTTTATGGAACGCTTTTGTATAAAGCTCGTGTGGTTAACATGGATGGCACAAACCCTGCAACTATGCCTCGCGTTTCGTGGGAGAACGCCGAATTTCTCGGTGCTTCAGGCGAAGATGAAGAATTACGGAATTTGCTCGAGCATCTGCATCCAAACCATTAGCAATAGTGCAGTTCTATGAGGCTCACTGTTTTACTATCGCTCGCCCTGCCGTACAATGAATCGGCGCGGCGGGCGGGGCCATCGTGGGGAAGGAGACGCCCGCCGCTGCCACTCGCTCCTACTACTGTCCACCGCTGTTGTCCACGCCGATATAATGAAGGGAACCCGATCCAATGATGCAAAGCCTTTGGCAGCAGTGGCGACGGCTGCGACGGCTTGTTTGGCCGCCCTTACGCCATCCGGCCCCGTCCTCTGCCCCCTCTAAACCGCCGGACTTTGCCTTTCTGCTGCGCCTGCTGACCGACGGCAATGTTCGCTTCGTAGTGATCGGCGGGGTCGCACTTCATCTGCACGGGATAGACCATACGCCCCATGATGTTGATGTTCTTATTCCGAAAGAAGACCCGGCCAATGTGGAGGCCAATGTGGAGGCCATCGCGCAGGCCGCACGCGCGCAGGAACTACGGCTTGTCCGAAACGCGAAGGTGCTAACCGATAGTACGCACCTGACCATGGAAACCGCATCAGGGAACGTGGATCTGCTGGCGAAAGGGCGCGGCATCGACTCGTTCGAGGGTGTGTGGAATCGGTCTGTCCTTAGGGATATTGATGGCCGGGAAGTGCGCGTCGCATCGCTGGACGATTTGATAGCGATGAAGCGCGTGGCGAACCGCCCCAAAGACAGCCAGCACATTGTCTTGCTACAGCGGCTACAGGCTTTGCAGCAGGGCGACCTCGATGGCTCGCGTGACTTCGCTGGTCGGGACTGACACCACCAGCGTTTGATTTGATGGTTTGATTCTTTGATTAACGGTTTTTGATTTCCACTTGAAAAACGCCATTTAATCAAGTTAATCAAACAGTTTTTGGGCCACTTTGGGCGCTTTGACGAGGGGAACCGCGCCAAACGGCCCAAAACAATCAAACTTAAATCAAGTGCGATTTTTGATTTCGCTTTGATTTAATCAAAGAATCAAATCGGCAACTGACGGGAAAAGCGGCTCGTTTTTCAATGCTTTTTCAATCCTTGCACCTGTCACTGAGCCTGCCGCTACAATACAAGCATGGAAACGCATCCACTGCCCGATCCATCAATGCCTGCCACGCCAAATACCGCGCCGCCCGCTGCCCCTTCTGCTGACACGCTGACGGTTTGGGAGGCCAAAGAGCGGGCCGGGCTGCTTGCGCTTGAAACCGACGGATGGCGCGAAAGAAGGCTCATTGCCGAAGACCCGAACACGACGGCGGAGGGGCTTGCCCGATTGATCGGAGAAGTGGAGGCGATAGTAGTGAACACGCCCTACACACCAAAAGACCCTTTTCAACTGACCGCCAACGCCTTGTCGGTGCATCCCAACACTTCCCCGGAACAAATTCTCAAACATTACTGGCTCGCAGTCGGGACTCCCCTGTGCCATAACCCCATCGCTCCGTTTCTGTGTTTGGAAGTTCCTGATTTCTGGGGGCGATTACCGGAGCGAGCGAGTGCCCGATTGTTAGCGGATGAGGCGCTTCCTTACAGCGCATCGCTTGCCTTCACGCATCACCCGAACGAACAAATAAGTCAAGAAGCTCGGCTTCATGTATCGCTGACGGGAGAAATTTCCTCACGCGGTGAAGGGCTGTCTAAAGTCACTGATTATTGGCGCGAGTTTTGCCGCAATCCGAAACCGCACAGGTCACTCGGAGGAATGAAATATAGCCGCATAGGAGAACGGGATGCCATCTTGGAATGGCATTATGAACTGGTTCGGCTTGGTTTTGCACCAACATGGGCTGCTCCGTCGGAACCGTTTCAAAGGCAGCACGTCCTACGAAAATCGCTTTGTAATCCGGTGTTTCACTTGTTGCTTGGGATGACATTGTGGGATATTTTTACACGACAGGGCCGCATCTCGTTTAGGGAGTTTGTTCGACAACTAATACTTGAAGCGATCGATTGCCGCGACGCGGGCCTATTTGCTGAGTTCGTGGCACTGCTGCACGGCGTTTATAAACCGGGTATTCAGTGGTGCATAGAGCGTGAAAATTGGTGGGACAGGTTGCGAGCGGCTCTGAGCCTGCCGCTTTCCGACCAGCCGTTCAAAAGCGATGATTGGAGCCGCTCGCCGCTCGACCTCTTGCACCACCTCGCCCGCGACGGCAATCGCTTGGTGCGTTGGGCCGCCCAAACGCGCCTTGCCGACCCCGACTTCACGTTCACGTGGCACGAAGGAAACGAGTAAAGCCGCGAACAAGCAGCGACGGTCAGCGGCCCGTTTAGTCCAACTGACGCCAACAAAACGCCGCTTTTTGATGGTTTATAGGGCGGTTTCGTCGGACAGGCGGCGCATTAGGGGCGCGTTGGGGCGACAGGGTAACCATCAGTCATCAGCCGCCAAGCGAAAGACGGTAGTTGGAATCGGCGAGCCGTGTCTTTGCCGCCGCTCGCACAATGCGGTTCGCGTCGCGGGATAGGTGGTCAAGCAGGTCAAGGCCCGTGCAGTCGGGAGCGCAGCCGGAAAGCGCAACCTCGCCCAGCGGGGCCAGCCATACCGCCTCGAACCGCTCCGTCCAGAACTGCGAGGCGATACGGTTGGATATGTCTTGGCGATCCAAGCGGCGGTGCAGCGCCGAGGTAAGCGTCAGCAACGCCTGCTGGCGCGTCGCCACGTCCCGGTCGTACTTTTCAAAGAGCGCGCTGATGCCACTTCCCCACGCCTCGGCAAAAGCGTCGCCGCCAATTTCGCGCGCATTAGGCGGCGCATTGGGGTGACGGAGCGCGAGGCGGCAAGCGTTTGGGGCCGCATATTTCAGCACACTCATCAAACGGTGCGTCGGCGCGTTCGGCAGCGTCGCCCACTCGTCTACGCTCAATTTCTCCAACTCGGAAGGGTCGCGCACTTCGGCGGCGGGCCGACCGGAGCCGAACGTTTGGGAAAAATACGCCAGCGGTTCTGCAAAGGGTCTTCCCCCGTCGGCCCAGGGCGGCAAAAGGCCCAACTCCACTAGCTCGGCGAGCCGCTCACGCACTACGGATTCCGTGGCTTCGCGGGCTATCTTCCGGTACAAATTCCGCGCCTGCATTTCCCATTCGGTTTGGGTTCGCGCTTCGCCTGCAAACGCGACGTGAAGGCGAGCCGTTTCTTGTATATCAGCGGCGCGGGCCGGGCCGCCATCCGCCGCCAGAAGTTGCACATACGCGGACGGCAGGTCAGCCTCGCACAACAATTCGCGCTGCGAATGCTCGTGCAGAGAAGCGACAAAATCGGGATTTTCCAGCAAAAGAAACGGGGCGACGGGATTGCGGCAAAACGCACGCCGCGCAACCGGAGTACGCAGAAACAAACGGTTAAAACACGCGGGCGGGGTGGCGGGGTGTGCGGCGACGGCTTCCAGCACCAAGACGCAGCCGTTGGTGGGATACCACCGCGCGTCCAGGTACGCCATCGCTTCATCAGCGACCGCTTCCAACTCGTTTGCGGTGACGTTCGGGTCACCGT
>CAXTBP010000053.1:0-3023 GCA_964241985.1 uncultured Armatimonadaceae bacterium
GTTCGCAAACGTTGGATGCACACTCGCCGCTTCCCCTTGTGCCAAGCGCAACACCGACGCGGAAAAGCCCGCAGCAACGAGAGCAGCGGAACGATTTGCTTCGGGTACTAATCGTGCCACTTAACTTCCGACCGCGCGGTTTATAAAGCGTAGAAAATGGTATGGATCAGTCCATGCAAGAAGAAAATTCGTCGCCCAGCCCATGCAGTAAACGACGTCCGCCCGCCACGCGATGCTGTCTTTCCAACGGCTTGTCCGCTTGAAAAACAATACATACCAAACCGGAATGGAAAGCAAAAGCAGCAAGGACGAAATAAGAAGAGCCGGGCAGCACCACAAAAAAACGGCCCACGGCGCATCTTCCCACCCCCATTGCGGAAACCGTGTCAGATACGGCTTCACCATGAACGCGGCGATTGTCCAAACCGCGAGGTTCAGCCACGGCGCGAGCGACACGCCCAAAAGCGCGCGGCCCGATTTGCGCCGCGCCCCATTTGCTTTATCCAATTCTATTTTTGCTTTCTACCGTCAGTCTAAAAACCAATCGAAAAAATGGACGGGGTCGGCGGCGCATATCCCTATACACGCAAACCAACCCAGCGCGAAAACGAGCGCCGCCCGCCACACCGTGGGCCGCTGCGCGCCCTTCACTCCAAACCGCAATCCCAGCACGCAAAGCCAGACCGGGATGCTGCAAACCAATCCCATGGCGGCAGTGTCAGCGGCCCTGCTAAACCATTGTAAAAATCCATCAGGGGTATTTTCACGAAAAACGGGCCAATGTCCCAACGCCCGCCGCATTAAAAATGCGTACAGTGTAAAAAACGCAAGCACCAGCCACGGCACGAGGGAAACCGCAAGATGCGCTTTTGCTAAAAAACGGTGTATTTTGTTCATAGTTCGATGCCTTCCCCGGTTTCCAGTTCCCGCGCCCGTCGCAATTCATCGTGCAATTCTAAAAACTTGGGCCGCACCGATGCGTCCAAACCATCGGCGAAATCGGCGGGCAGATTTCGGGCGCGGATGAGTTCCTGCACGTCCGCCAAATCTTTGAGGCGTCCCAAGCCTGTTATACCAGAAGCAAGTTTCAGTTCGACAAGTTTTGGCAAAGTAATGGTTTTTACGCCGTTGATACTTTCGGCGACGGCAAAGGGTTCAGGGAAAACAACCGATTTCGGTTTGCCGTCGCCGGGATATTCGCCGGTCGTGATAATTTCCAGCGGCACGTTGCGGCTCGTGATACGGAATTTTTTTGTCGCGCCTTCAAACGCGGGGCGGTAGCCGCGCCCGACGAGCGTCGCGCGGAATTTCGCCAAGCCGTCGGGAGTTAGAAGAATGTCAATGTCGGCGGTGAAGCGTTGGTAGCCGTGGTAGTTGAGCGCGGTCGCACCGATTACCGCGTAATCTATGCCGTGCGTTTCCAAATCGCGGGCAAGCTGTTGCAAGGCCTCGTTTAGCATTCCTTTTCCCCCAAAAAAGCGCAGCCCTTCCTCATAAGCGGCAGAGGGCCGGGCAATCAATTGTAAGAAGTCAGTCATGCTTAATCCGCTGTTGAGCCGCCGCCAGCGGAGGCGACCTTATCAGGGACGCGGAAGTGCGCAGCCAGCATTTGGCGGGCGACCGGGGCGGCGTCTTTGCCGCCGTGTAGGTTCTCGCCGCTCGATTCCAGAAAGACGCAAATCGCAATCGTTGGGTTTTGGTAGGGCGCGTAGCACACAAACCACGCATGGGTCGCGCCGTGCGCCTGCCCGCCACGTTTTTCCGCCGAGCCGCTTTTGCCTGCAACGGCCACTCCGCTTAAATTCGCCGAGTGCGACGTGCCCCGACCGCCCACAATGACTTGCCGCATTCCCTGCGCGATAAAGTCGATTTGCTTGGGCGACAGCGGCAGTTTGTGCGTGACTTCGGGCTTCATTTGATAAACGACTTGATGGCCCGGCCCGGACTTTTCCGCCCGCAAAACGACACGCGGGGCGTACACGGTTCCGCCGTTGCCGATTGCACCCGCGACAAGGGCCATTTGCAGCGGCGTCGCCAAAACGTCGCCCTGCCCAATTGACGTATTGGCCGTGTTGCCGGGATACCAGCGGCTGTCGGGGTTGTGGAATTTGGTCGCCATTTTCTTTTTCCACGCGGGCGACGGCATAATTCCGGCCTTTTCGCCGGGCAAGTCGATACCGGTCTTCTCGCCCAGTCCGAAGTTTTTGGCCCACTCGGCGAGCGGCCCCGGCTCGATGCGCCGCCCGGCATCGTAAAAGAATACGTCGCACGAGGCTTCCAGAGCGTGAATCAAATTCACGCTGCCGTGCGTGCTATGGCATTTGAAAAAGCGGTTCCCGATGCGCTCGCCGCCCGGGCAATACGAGTAGGTTCCTGTATCAATTTTGCCCAGCGCAAGCCCCGCCGCGCCGGTGACGATCTTAAACGTCGAACCGGGAGGCATCTGCGCCGCCGTGGCGCGGTCGAACAAACAGGGCGCAATCTGTTCTTTGTAAACTTTTGGCTTCAAAGGACGAACCGCAAGCAAATTGGGGTCGAAGGCGGGATTGCTCGCAAGGGCAAGCACGCTGCCGTCGCGCGGGTCAATGGCGACAGCAGCCCCTTTTCTGCCTTCAAGTGCGGTTTCGCAGGCTTTTTGTACGCGCGATTCCAGCGACAAGCGGAGCGTCGCGCCGGGTTCGGGCGGGTCGATTCCGACTTTGCGCTGCTGCCGCCCTTTGGCATCGACTTCCCACAGCGTTTGCCCGGCCTGCCCGTTCAGCAGATAATCGTACTGCTTTTCCACGCCACTTTTGCCGATAAAATCGCCCAATTGGTATCCGCGCTGCTTGTTTTCAGCCGTTTGTTCGTCGTCGCTGATTTGTCCGATGTAGCCGAGTAAATGCGCCGCCGATTTTTTGTTCACGTATTTGCGAACCGGCTCGACATCGGCCTGCACGCCGGGCAGCCACATCCGGTTTTCGGCGATCCGGGCAAGCACGTGGGCGGACACGCTATCGGCGACCGCGACCGGGTTGGTTCCC
>CAXTBP010000053.1:3033-29411 GCA_964241985.1 uncultured Armatimonadaceae bacterium
TTCCCCGCCCGTTGCGCGTCAGCGCTGTTTGCAGTTCGTCGGACGTGAACTCTAAAATATCGGCGAGCCGCTGCAATACGTCGGCTTTTTCGGCTTTATCTTTGGGAAGTTCGCCCGGAATCACGAAAACCGTGAACTGGGCGCTGTTTGTGACAAGCGGTTTCCCTTCGGAATCCTCGATAATACCGCGCGGGGCCGTCGTCCGCAGTGCCTGCGACCGATTGGCGAGTCCTTGCGCGCGGAGCGTGTCGCCGTTGAGAACCTGCAAAACCCACAGCCGCGCCATCAGGCCGCCAAACACGAGCACGATAAGCACGGCGAAGGCGCGCACCCGGGCAAGCGACACGTCGGCTTCCACGAGCGGAGCCATTCGGGCGGCCCGGCGCTGCCGAAGTACCTGTTCCTGCAGGGGCGAAGCGTCCATTGTCCGCTATTCTTTCGGCGCGGCGGGCGGGGCTTCCGGCACGGATTCCCCGCCCCCGCCTTTCGGTTCGTTTCCGCCGGACGCGGGCTTCTCGCCCTCGGACGGTTTTTCGTTTTCGTTTGACGGTTTGGGGTCTTCGCCTTTTGGCTCGGGCGTTTCGTCACTGCGCGGCGTTTCGCGCACGTCCGTTTCGTGCGTTTTCGGCTCGCGCGCTTCGGGCGCAGGCGTTGCCGCCACCGTTTCATCGTCGTTACGCCGTCGTCGTCGTCGGCGGCGCGGGCGGTTATCGTCGTCCTGCGCCGTTAGATTGGCGGGCACATTCTTTTCCGGTACGGGCGAAACGGTTTCGCCGGAACGCCGCTGAATGAGCACGGCAGCAAGCATGAACCGCGCCCAAATCGGCGCGCAGACATGGCCTCCGGTAATGCCTTCCATCGGGCGATACTGCACTTTGTTGGTTTTCGGGTTGCGCTTCACGCCGCACACCCAAACGGCGGTGACGAGTTCGGGCGTGTAGCCGACAAACCAAGCGTCCTTGTTGTCGTTGGTCGTGCCGGTTTTGCCGTGGGCTTCCTCGACTTGCTGAATACCGTCGGCCCCGGCTGCCGTGCCGAATTGAACCACGCCGCGCAGCATATCGGATACGTCGCGCGTCACAGATTCGGGAATCACGGCCTTGACCACCGACGCACCGTGGTTTTCCAGCACCTTGCCTTCGCTATCCACGACGCGAATAATCGCCATCGGAAGCGCGTGGCTGCCGTGGTTGGGGAAAACCGAGTAAGCGGACGCCATTTCAAGCGGCGACACATCATACGAACCGAGCGCAAGCGACAAATCGCCGTGCTTGGATTTCGGGTTTTTCAGCGGCGACGTAATGCCCATGCGCTGGGCCGTATCGATAACTCGGTTGATGCCGATGTCATCGGCAACGGCGACGGCGGGAATGTTATACGAAAAGGCCGTTGCTTGCCGAAGGGTCGTCCAGCCGTGATAGCCGCCGCCGTAGTTTTGCGGTTTGTACCCGTTGAACGAGCGCGGCGCGTCATTGACCGTGGAATCCGGCCCGTATTTGTGCGTTTCAAACGCCGCGGCGTACACGAACGCCTTGAACGACGAGCCGGGCTGACGCCTGCCCTGCGTCACGTTGTTAAACTGGTTTTTGTTGTAGTCCACGCCGCCGACCATGGCGCGGATGTAGCCCTGATGCGGCTCCAAGCAAATGAGCGCGCCTTCGGTCACTTTGTCACCGCGCCCCGCCAAAACGCCATTTACCAAGGCACGTTCGGCCTCGGTTTGCATCTGCGAGTTGAGCGTCGTGTAGACTTTGAGGCCGTTGTGGTACACGGCGTCTTTGCCATACGTGGTTTTGAGCTGGCGCAAAACGTAGTTGGTAAAGTACGGGGCTTTGAAAATACTTTCCTTCGGATCCGCGCGCGCAATAATTTTTACCGGCGTCTTTTCCGCCAAGCGGCGGTCGTGCCCCGTGATGTACCCCTGCTCTTCCATTTTGGCGAGCACGGTTTTTCGCCGCTCAAGCGCGTTATCCAAATGATCGAACAATTCGTAGTCAGCGGGGCGCTGGGGCAAACCGGCAAGCAGGGCAGCCTCGCCAATCGTCAGTTTTTGTACGGGCTTGCCGAAATATAGTTTGGCGGCGGCTTTGACGCCGTAGGTATTGGCCCCGTAGCAGACTTGGTTGAGATACATTTCCAAAATTTCGTCTTTGGAAAAGTTCTTCTCCATCTGAATCGCAAGCATCATTTCCTGAATTTTGCGATTGAACGTTTTTTTCGTGCCGACCGAGGCGAAAAGGTTTCGCACGAGTTGCTGCGTTAAGGTCGAACCGCCCTCGCCCATGCGCCGGTCGCGCACGTCGCGGTACACGGCGCGTCCAATACCGCGCGCATCAATACCGACATGCTGATAAAACCGTTCATCCTCGACGGCAATCGTTGCGTTTTTGAGGATTTTGGGAATGTCCTCGAATTTTTGGAACTCTTTGTACTGGGAAAACACCCGACCCAAAACGACTAACTTGCCGGTTTTCGGGTCTTTGTCGGTCGCGTAGATTTCGGTCACGCCGCCCGGAATATAATCGGTCAAACCGTCCGGGGTGGGAAGGGTCGCCGTCGTGACGCGAAACAGATACAGGGTGTAGGCGGTTGCGGCAACGCCAACCGTCATCAACGGGAAAAGCAGCACCATGAGGAACAGCCATACTTTGCCCATGAACGACATTCGACGGGGCTTTGTCGCGCCCTTCCGCTGCCGTGCTTGCTGTCGTCCCGCCGCCGTTCCTGCCTGTGCCGCGCTTGTCGCCATAGGTTCCCCTTCAACAAAAGGTTTGCGGCTCCGCTTGCGCAAACGCGCATGCGGAGCCAACAAAAAAGTTACCGCTTAATATACTTGCGTTTTGCCCGGTCGGTTCCTAAGTCACGCTTCTTAGCATCGAAGCGCCACAAGGGCTGACCGGGCTTTTGCACAAAGCAGTAGTAGTTGCTCAAAATGGACGCGAGTTTGCGCCGGGTTACGCGCCGCACGATATTGACTTCGGTCATATACTGAACGAAATCGATCCCTTTGGGGTAATGCGCCAAAACCTCGCAGGCGATGTCAAACGTCGCCATGTCGCCGCCCTCGTCGGCCTGCTCGCGCAGCCCCATGAGTTCGCTCATCCGTTCGGGCGAAACGTATACCTGCGCGTCGGTTTCCTCGGCGGGTTCAAACCGGAACTCGTAGGGGCGAACGCCCTTGTGCAACAAGAAAACGGCTCCGGAATCGGCGGGAAGAAACTCGTACAAACCGAAGAAATTGAACGCTAAGCGTTTTTCGTTGTTGACGATAATATCGTGGCTTTCGCCGTTCGGATCGCGCAAATTGATCTCGACGACCGGTGCGTCGGTTGGGAGAAAGCCGTCGGGGATTTGGCAGAGCGGGAACGTGCCAATTTCCTTGTGGTGCGACTTTACGACCAAACGAATGGGTGCGTCGCCGTTTGCGTCCTGCGCGCCCGTGTATTGGCCTTCGTCGTCGCCCGCATCTTGGACGAGCGGGTTTTGCGTATCGGCTTTCAGCGTTCCGACAAAGCCCTCGTCCTCGATTTCCTCGTCCATGATTTCGCCGTCAAGCGACACGAACTGCAAATCGGGGAACGACAAATACTCGGGCAAATCATACACGAACAAGGGCAGCGAATTGGCCTCGCGGAATCGGCCCGCGCCGACATACAGGAACCGGGCGTCGGTCAGCAAACGCGCCTGCAGCGTTTCCACATCGGAGCGGTACGACGGATCGCCCGCGACGACCTCATAGCGCAAAGCCAAAAGTTCGGTTGCATCGACGGCTCCGCCCCGGTCGGCCACGATTTGTTCAAGGCCGACTAAATCTTCTTCGGTCACGTCCAGCGGCGGCGCGGGGGTGGGTTCGGTGGGTACTTCAACCGGCGCAGTTTCGGCCACGGTTTCGACCGCTTCCGTGGCAATCGCAACGTCGACCGTGGGGGCAACCGCGACCGGCGCGGCGGTTTCTTCCGTATTCGCCCCGTCTTCGGTGGCAAGTTGCGCGCCGCGCGTTTCCAAGATGCCTTCGAGCGCGTTCGCGGTTGCGCGGGAAATCCAGCGTCCGCCCCGCTTACTCGTCAACCATACCAAGCGGTCGTCGCTGAGGCAGGCGTTCAAGTGTTTGCGGGCGTCGTAGGCTTCACCGAGCGCGATCCATGCCAGAACACCCAAAACGCGGTGGGAAACCGGACGGCCTTTGGCGGCATCGACGAGCGCAAGGGTCGCGTCGGCGTAACTTGCCTGCGACCAGCCCGCCGTTTTCGACCGTTCGCCAAGCGCGGCAAGGTGGGCATCGGTGAGTTTGTTGTCGGCTAAAACGTCGGCGAGGTCATCGGCATCGACTAAAGGCAGCCACGACGCGAGGCCCCATGCACCATTATTTGTTTTGAAATAGGTGTCCGTGCTGCGCGTGATTTTCGGCAAAAGTGCAAGGTAGACTTCCGCGCCTCGCTTGTAGGCCGTGGACAGTTCGGTCGCCATTTCGATAACCGACAGAGGCCGACCCGCAGCCTGCAAAATGTCCATCAAATTGCGTTCGGTCGGGCGCGACGTATCCAGATAACGAGACGACAGATCCCACTGCCGGTCAATCGTCAAAAAGCGCGTCGAATCGCTGACGGCGCGGCGCACGAGCGGAAACGTAATGCGCGGATTGTTGATTTCGAGCGTAATCTCCGACACTTTGCCCGCTTCGCCGCGCTCCAAAAGGGCGTCATAAATGCGGTCGCTCAGATATTCATCTGCCAAAAGCGACTGGCTTTGTTCGCGTTCGGCTTGTTTTGTAGTTGCCAAGTTGCCTCCATACAAACAGGCCGGGCGGAAATGAAAAACTTACTGCGCCTCGGCCAACAAATCATACGGCAGGGCCTGCGTTATGCGCGCCCTAATCCAATCGCCGGGCTGGATTTCCCGCCGTGCGTTTTTGATTCGCACGTGTCCGTCAATTTCCGGCGCGTCGCGCCACGACCGACCAATCCAATCGTTGCCCTTGCGCGCTTCGACAAGCACGTCGATAGATTGATCGACGAGGGCCGCATTTCGCGCGAGCGAAATCGGCTGCTGCTGCGCCATCAGGGCGTGTCGCCGCGCTTTAGTAATTTTTATAGGCACAACGGGCGTCATGTCGAAACCGGGCGTTCCGTCTTCGGGCGAGTAATCGAACACACCCAAATGGTCGAACTGCGCGTCTGCAACAAATTTTTGCAGGTTCGCAAAGGCCGCGTCGTCTTCGCCGGGAAAACCGACCAGAAACGTCGTTCGGAGCGCAACATCGGGCAGGGCCGAGCGCAAACGGTCGAACAAGCGTAAATACGAGGAAACCGAGCCGCCGCGTTTCATGCGCTTGAGCATCGCGTCGTCGCCGTGCTGAAGCGGAACGTCAATGTAACGGGCAACGTTGGGCGTATCGGCAATCGTGCCAATCAGCCGGTCGGTAATCATGGTCGGGTAGCAGTACAAAAGCCGCACCCATTTCAGCCCGTCGATTTTGCCCAAGCCTTCCAGCAAACGTGGCAACGCGAGTTCGCTGTACAAATCCATGCCATAAGCCGTCGTGTCTTGGGCGATCAGGTTAATTTCGGTCACGCCCGTATCGACTAAGCGCCGCGCTTCTTCCCAAATCGCTTCGAGGGACTTGGAGCGGTGCTTACCGCGAAACGACGGAATGGAGCAGAACGTGCAGGCGTGGTCGCAGCCTTCAGACACTTTGAGGTACGCCGTCCACGGGGCCGTCGCCCGCGCGCGAATCGGCGGAATGAGCGGATATTTTTCCGTAATCGGCGCGACGAAGTTGGTGCTTTGGCCCGCCGCCATCATGGGAAGCGCGGTACGCCCGCCTTTGGCGGCCCCAAATACGATACCCGCGATTTGGTTCGCGCTTTGTATGCCGACAAAAGCGTCCACTTCGGGAATTTCAAGGGCCAACTCCGCGCCGTATCGCTGGGCCAAACAGCCGGACACAATGACTTTTTGTACCTGCCCTTTTTGCTTGCGCTTAACCGCCTGCAAAATCGCTTCGATGCTTTCCTGCTTGGCGGATTCAATAAAGGCGCACGTGTTGACGACCAACACGTCGGCATGACGCGCGTCGCCCACCATTTCGGCCTGTCCGGTTTCCACGAGCGCACCGAGCATCTCTTCGGAATCCACCAGATTTTTGGGGCAGCCTAAACTGACCAGACCAATTTTTGTTTTCGTGAGCGGCGCGTTCATAAGCAATTTCCAAACAAAACAACACGAAAAAACCGCCCGATGGGCGGTTTTTGCAATAGTTCATTATACGTCGCTCAGGGCGCGGTGTCAACGCGCCTAACCTATCAACGATTAACGGTAATTGATAAACTGTAACGCTACGTCGAGTTCTGCGGCTTTGAGGGCCGCCATGATCGTTTGCAAATCGTCGCGGGATTTTCCCGAAACGCGCACTTGATCCCCTTGTATAACGGCCTGCACTTTGAGACCCTTGTCTTTGACCAACTTGACGATTTTGCGGGCGCTTTCAATATCGACACCCTGTTTGATGGTCGCCGTTTGTCGCACGGTTCCCTTGCTGGCGTCTTCCAGTTTGCCCAAATCGAGCGCCTTAATGTCCAGCCCGCGCTTGTGAAACTTGGACTGCAACACATCGACGACGGCTTTCATGCGCGTTTCCGAATCGGACGCGAGCGCAATCGTATTTTTCTTTTCGTCGAGTTCAATCGTGGAATCCGACCCTTTGAAATCAAAGCGCGTCTCGATTTCGCGCAACGCCTGATCCACGGCGTTCTTGACTTCCTGCATATCCAATTTAGAAACCACATCAAATGAGCTTTCGCTGCTTGCCATTGCTATTACTTCTTCCCTGCTTTCGCGGCAGAATGTTTTTTTTATCGTACCGCAAAATCGGGCCGGTTATGCTTCTATAATGCGCTTGGATCGATGCCCGACTCGCGCAGCCGTGCAGCCAAACGTTCAGCCTTCGCTTCGGCCTCACGCTGCTTTTCCTCTGCCTCGGTACGCCCTTGCTCGGCTTCTAACTGTCCTTGTTCTGCTTGTAAGCGGGCTGCTTGCTCACGGACTGTGGCTTCCTTTAATTGAGTGAACGTTCGGAAAGGTTCGCCGTCCGGCAGGAAGATTTGTAGTGGCTGACCGGGAGTGAAATCAAACTGGATACCGAGGTTAGGACTAATGAAACCATTCACATCATCGATAGGAAGCAGTTCCGTCCGCACGTCGCCGCGCAGCCATCCATTAAACTCTAAACGGAAAGGATCGTACAGATAATACTCCTCTACTCCGTGCCGCTGGTAAAACAAAAATTTATTAAGCATTTCGCCAAAACGGTTTCCCAGCGATAATACCTCAAAAACCACCTGTGGAGGTATGTTATCTCTCGTTCCACTGCTGATAAGAACCGCGCTGGCCTTTTGGTCTGCCAAAGACAACCATTGCGTCGGGCGCGACGCGAATCCGCGAATTCCCTTCCACGGGATACCAAAGCAAATCCCCCGCCACGAAAACGTCGGGGTTTTGCGCCAGTAGGGCTTCCAAATTGTCCTTGATTATGACGATCCATTCAAATTGCAATGTATGGTCGGAAATGGGTTCACCATCACTTTCAGGATAAACAACCGCTTCTGGTTGGGCGGGAGTGGGCAACAAGGCGAGTGTCATTCGTTTACTCCAAATTATCCACGATACTGGTCGCGCTGTTGCCGCCGACGGTGAACATAGCGTCGATTTGGTCACGGGTCATGCGGATTTCGCGGGGCTTGGCTCCATCCAAAGGCCCGACGATGCCGCGATGCTCCATCTGATCCACTAAGCGGGCGGCCCGCGTGTATCCGATTTTGAAGCGGCGCTGAAGCATGGACGTGGACGCGCCGCCACCCGTGACAACGAGTTTTACCGCCGACTCGAACAGTTCGTCGTCGGCCTCTACTTCCCCGCTTTCGTCGTCTTCGCCGGTCGCAAGCGACAGTGCGGACGGAAGAACTTCGTAGTTGGGCTGCGCTTGGGCTTTGAGGTAGGTAACAAGGGCTTCGGTTTCCTGTTCGGACACGAAGCATCCCTGTATGCGCTGGGGTTTGGCGGCATCCAGCGGCATGAACAGCATATCGCCGCGCCCGATCAAGCGGTCGGCCCCGGTCGCGTCCAGAATCGTGCGGGAATCGACGGCGGAGTTGACAGCGAACGCGATGCGCGAAGAGATATTGGCTTTAATTGTGCCCGTGATGACGTTGACGGACGGGCGCTGCGTGGCGATGACCAAGTGAATCCCGGTCGCGCGAGCAAGCTGCGCCAAGCGGCAAATCGCGGTTTCGATTTCCGGGCCGCTCGTCATCATTAAGTCGGCGAGTTCGTCCACGATGATCACCCAGTACGGGAGTTTTTCGTGTTCCTCGACGCGGCTGTTGTAGCCTTCCAAGTTGCGCGTGCCCGCTTTGGCGAACCGGTCGTACCGGTTTTCCATTTCCTTGAGGGCCTGCTTGAAAATTGCCGGGGCCTGCTTGACGTTCGTAATCACGGGCGCGGCAAGATGCGGAATGCCTTCGTAAAGGGATAGTTCGACCTTTTTTGGGTCAATCATCAAAAATTTGAGTTCGCGCGGACTGCACCGGTACAACAGCGAGCAAATCAACGTGTTAATACCGACCGACTTGCCGGAACCTGTCGAGCCGCCAATAAGAAGGTGCGGCATTTTGGCAAGGTCGGCGTAGCGGCACGCGCCGGTCACATCGCGGCCCAGCGCGAAGGTGAGTTTGGACGGCGCGTCCTTAAATTCGGGTCGATCCACGCACTCGCGGAGCGTTACCGTAGTTATGTGTTCGTTCGGAACTTCAATACCGATGGCCGATTTGCCGGGAATGGGTGCTTCCACACGCACGTCAATCGCGGCAAGCGACATCGCCAAGTTATCGGCGAGCGACACGATTTTCGACACTTTGATGCCCCGGTCAAGCGCGATTTCGTAGCGCGTAATCGCCGGGCCGTAGGCCACATCGGAAACATCCGCCCCAATGCCGAAGTCTTCGAGGGTTTGCAGAAGGACTTGACGGCGGGCTTCGGATTCGCCGGGTTTTTCGGTTTTGGTTTGCGGCACGGGCGCTTTAAGCAGCGAAAGCGGCGGCAAAACAAACTTCGGCCCGGCTTCCGCGAGCGTGGGCGCGTTTTCGTTCACGCCCCGCGCGGTCGGTGCAGGTTTTAGCGAAGGCGTTTCGTCGGTTTCTTTAGCGTCTTTTTTCGCGGCGGGCGTTGCGGCGAGCGTTAAACCATCGCTGCTGCCTTTGGCGGGCTTTTCGGATTTGCGAATGGGAAACAGCGACGGGCGCGCGGGCTTGTCGTCCGCTTCGCTTTCCACTTCCACGGGCGACGCAGTTTCGGCGGTTTCGATAATGGGTTCGGGCGTCGTCCGTGTGAAAAGGCGCGGGGCCGAAATGCGTTTGCGCGGCGCGGCTTCTTCGGTATCGTCCTCGTCGCCCATGCGGTCGGCAAGCGCGGCCTGTTCTTCCATGCGAAGTTGGCGGGCAAGTTCCCGCTTGTCGCGCAGAGTTTGCACCGCGCCGCGTCCGGTGCGGGCAACGGCCTGACCGCCCGCCGCCGCGCCGCCGCGCACCGCGCGATCAATCGGGCCGAGCAGTGAGGGCAACGGAATATCGGTTACCCACAAAAGTCCGGTGACTGTTAGCGCGGCGAGGAAAATATGCCCGCCAATCGTGCCAATCGAGGCTCGCAAAAGCCACGAAAGCGAGCCGCCGACATAGCCCCCGTAGCCCTTTAAGTTGTCGAGCGCGAACTCGTAGCCGTGACCGAACGGCCCCGCCAAATGCCGCCATGTCACGAAAATCAAAAACAGTGTGACTGCCCCACCAACATTGTCCCACGATTTGTTCTTGCCGACTGCAATGAGAAAGCCGCACAGCATGAGCACAACGGGAAACGCCCAAGCCCCCGACCCGACCAGCAAGCGCAAGGCGGCGGCAACCATTGTGCCCAGCATATTTTCGCTGCCGCGCGCGGACGGGAATAGCAGGGTTGCCAAAACAATCGCGCCAACCGCCATCAAGGCAATTCCGGCAACATCGTACCAAAGGCGCGTGTTGGAGCGGCGGCGCGTTTGCACGGCAGCCGAGGCGGCGGATAACCCGCTCTTTTTCGGCGCGGGACGGCGCGGCGAGGCGGACGGGCGAACCGTGTCGCCTGCGGGACGGGATGGGCGGGCAGTTGCCATCGGAAAAAGCGGCTCCTTAACAAGCACAAACAAGCGAAACGGGACACGCAAAAAAGCGCGTCTCTACGCGAAAAGTATAGCGGCAAACGGGCGTTCGGTCAAGAAAAGGGAACGGGCCGGGCGATGGCGAAACAGCAAACCATGTTCCCCGCTTCCGTTCCGTCCCCCATTATCCGCCCCGCCGTGCCAAGCGATGCCGACGCCCTTGCCCGTGTCCATATCCAGTCGTGGCAGGCCGCGTACAAACATCTGTATCCCGCCGACGTTTTGGCGAACTTGTCGCTGCCCGGTTGGACGGCGCGGTGGCGGGAGCGCATCGAGGAAAAAAGTCGCATCGTCATGGTCGTAGACGGCAAAACGGACGGCGAAATCGCGGGCTTTTCGATGTACGGCCCGACCCGCGACCGCGACGACGACCCGGCCCGCACCAGCGAACTGTACGCCCTGTATCTCGGCCCCGACTACTGGGGCACGAACTACGCCGCCGCGCTGTGGGCCGAAGCCCGCCAAAGCCTCGCTGCCGCGCCGTATGCCGACGTGACCGTGTGGGTTTTGCGCCACAACTTCCGCGCCCGGGGCTTTTACCAAAAAGCGGGCTTTGTGTACGAACCCGGCAAAGACAAAAACCTAACGCTGTTCGGCGTCACGCTCCCCGAAGTGCGCTGCCGCCAAAATTTATAGGAGACAGCAATGAACCAAATCGAAGGGCTTAATGACGAGAGCGAAAACCGAAAAACTCCGGATTATATGTTTTACGCGGAAGAAAAAGAAATCATAATTAAGTGCATCAACATTTTGACCAGCGATTATTTTCTAACAGAAAACGAGTTCATCAATTTAACTACATCGGACGACAAATCCCGCTTTGTTGAAACCGCAAACAAACTTAGAGAAAACCGCGAATTGAATAAAGATGATGGCGACTTTATGGCGGAGGCAGTGGCCCACATAGCGATGTATCCTATGCGCCGCAGAGACGAAGTTGTAGGTCAGTTTGACATCAAACTGTACCAACTTTATTGGCTTAAATCGCACATAAGAAATACCTTTGAAATTATCTTCGCCCCCGAAGATGAAAGCAATTAGGTAGAGGGGACATTTCTTTCGCGCCATGCGTGGTATTTGGCCTGCGTGGTTCGCATCAGGCGCAAAACTCGGGGCACGATGAGCAGGAAAATCAAGACGCCGACCCCGACCAAAACGCAGGCGACGACGGGCAAATACACGGACGCGGCAATCGCGCCCGCTGACAGCACGTCCTCGCCCAAACTGACGGCGACATTGGAAAACGGTTCGGGGCTTGCGTTCACGGTCGCCCGCGTGACGGCTTTCGTGCCGTGCGAGGACAGGGCAAGCCCGCCGCCCAGCAAAAACGCGACAACCTGCACGCCTTTGTCGTAGTCGCCCAATGCGGCGGCGGCAAGCACGGCGGCAGCCGGAATGCGAATGAACGTATGCACGGCGTCCCAAACCGTGTCCAGATACGAGATTTTATCGGCGAAAAATTCAACGACGTACAACGCGGACGCGATGCCGATAATCCACCCGTTGCTCAAAATGCCTAACTCACCCGGCAACTGCAAATGCGCGAACCGCGCGAGCAAGCCGAGCGCGGCAACGGCGGCATAAAGCCGAATGCCGGACACCCACGACGCGCCAAGCGCAAGGGCAATAGTGGGGAAAAGGCTCATCAGTTACGATATACCCAAAGCGATAGTTTGGCCCCCCTGCCCCCCAATAATGGGGGGTTCTGAAAACACCGTTTCCGATGCCCCGCACCATTGCACGATTTCGGTAGGCTTATTCCGAACCCCCCATTATTGGGGGGCAGGGGGGCTTTTTCTTGCTTACTTGTTCAAGCCGACACCGGACGCGAGCGGGCGCGAGAACGAGACTTCGGGGCGGGCGTCGGTCGGGCGGCCCACGCACACGTATTTGAAGCCCAAACGCTGCATTTTCGATGGGTCGTATAAGTTGCGCCCGTCAAACACGAACGTGCCTGCCATCGTCGCTTTGAGTTTTTCCAGATTGATCTGCTTGAACTCGTTCCATTCGGTCACAACCACCACGGCGTCCGCGCCCTCGACGGCTTCAAAGGCGTTTTTGGCGTAGCCGATTTGCGGGAAGATTTTCTTGGTATTTTCCATCGCAATCGGGTCGTAGGCGGTCACGGTCGCGCCGCCCGCAAGCAGAGCCGAAATTACGTCGAGGCTTTTGGCGTCGCGCATATCGTCCGTGTTCGCTTTGAAAGCAAGGCCGAGCACGGCGACTTTTTTCCCGTCGAAGCCTTTGAGCGTATCCTCGATGGTCTTGATAAACCGCTTGGGCTGCTCTTCGTTGGTTTCAATCGTCGCGGCAAGAAGCGGGAAATCGTAGCCGTTCTTTTGGGCCGTGTGCAAAAGGGAACGAGAGTCTTTGGGGAAGCACGAACCGCCGTAGCCCAAGCCCGCGTTCAAAAACGCCGAGCCGATGCGGGCGTCCGAACCCATGCCCTTGACGACCTGCACGACATCCGCACCGACCGCTTCGCAGATATTGGCAATCGCGTTGGCGAACGAGATTTTGGTGGCAAGAAAGGCGTTGGAAGCGTACTTGATCATTTCCGCGCTGGCGACATCGGTGATAATCATGGGTCGCTCTAAAGGCGCGTACAATTCCAAAATTTTCATGGCGACGATCTGGTTTGGTGCGCCAATCACAATGCGGTCGGGGCGCAGCGTATCGGAAATCGCCGAGCCTTCGCGCAAAAATTCGGGGTTGGAAACCACGTCAAAGTCCACGTTGCGGCGACGATTCGTCATAATTACGTCGCGGACAAATTCGCCCGTGCCAACGGGAACCGTGGATTTGTTGACGATGACTTTGTAGCGATCCATCGCCCCGGCAACACCGCGCGCCGCCGATTCGACTTGGGAAAGATCCGTTTCGCCGTTTTCTTTGGGCGGCGTGCCGACCGCGATAAACACGACTTCGGACTTGCGAACAGCGGCGTCCAAATCGCTCGTGAACGTCAAGCGCCCTTCGTCGGCGTTACGCGCGACCATTTCTTCAAGGCCGGGTTCGTAGATGGGCATCACGCCCGCCCGCAAGCACGCGACTTTTTCCTCGTTCTTGTCCACGCAAATGACTTCGTTTCCCAAATCGGCAAAAACGACGCCCGTAACCAAACCGACGTACCCGGTTCCGATAACACAGATATTCATACCTAATCAAAATCCTTCCAAAAGGCGCGGGGTGTAACCCGCCGAAGCAGAGATGGTTTATAACAGTTTCAGAAAAGCCTGCATCGGCGAACGCGGCGTCCGTGCCGCAGTGAAAGTATCGGTTAAACTCTTGATTATTTCCACAGGGTGCGCAAAATTGCAATGAAATCCGGCAAATTCGCCACTGAATTATTTATTCGACGGTTGTTTCGTCACCATTGGCTCGTATATTTTGCCATTCGTCCGACGGAACGAAGCGGGAAATATGGCGCACATTAACGGTGGCAACGATAACGTCCGGCGACGAAATGCGTTGTGCAACGCAGAATTGCAAAACCTGTGCTGCAAGAATTACGTCTCCGTCAAGCGCGTGCGGCGGCGCGGTCGGTTGACCCGCGTTTTGCGCTTCCGCCCATAATCGGGTGGCGTCGCGCAAGGCAGGTGTTTGCAGAGGAATAAGTCGCTCTTGCCGGTCAACGAAGTCATCCAATCTATGCAAAGCATTTGCGTTTCCTGAACGGACAAGCTCGCGGCGCAGTTCGTAGTCGGCGATTTCGGGAACCAGAATGACCACGCCTGATTTTTCCAAATCATCCATCCATTGGCGGCAGGCGTCACCTTCGGGATGGCCCTTCTTTTGGGTCGCCAATCCTAATGGGCCGGTATCCAGAAATGCGACGCGAAGCGGCATTAAAACAGCGGCTCCTCGCCGGTTAAGCGCCGGTTTTCATTGAGATTTGCCACCAACGCTTGCCACTCCGCTTCTGCCTGCTCCGGGGTAATGCCCGACGCCTCGTCTTCCGCCGCCCATTCTGCAAATAAAGCGGCGAGCGAGTTTTGTGGCGCACGCTCGGCAAAATAGTTTTTTTCACCGCTTTGTAGTGGTTTCGCGGCGACAATAGCTTTTTCCAACGCGGCAGCCGCTATTTCGGATTGCGCCTCTTGCGGCAAAGCGGCGACCTGCTCTGCAATTTCTTCCGGCAAATCCACGGTCAATGTTACAGTTGGCATTCGTGGAACCTCTATGGCTATTTTACCGTTTTACCGCGCCATTGTCGTCGTCAGGAAAACAAGGCGGCGATTTCTTCGCGGGTTGCGGTGACGACGCCGACTTTCCGGACGACGGCTCCACCGGCGGCGTTCCCGATGGCAACCGCTTCAAGAACACTTGCGCCGGACGCGAGGGCGAGCGTCGTTCCAGCGATGGTTGAGTCCCCCGCCCCGGTTCCATCGAAAACTTCCACGCGATGCGGGGGCACGTCGTTCCAGTCGCCCGCTTCCTTGAAAACCGTCAAACCGTCGGCGGAGCGGGTTACGATCATATTTTTCAAGCCTAATGTGGCGCGCAGTTTGGTTCCTGCCGAGTGGAACGTTTTGTCGTCGGACGAATCGAAGTCGTGGGTGCGGGCGGTTTCGTCGGCTTCGACGCGGTTGAACTGCGCCAAATCAATGCCAGAATAGTATTTTGCCGACGCGGGCTTGGGGTTCGCCGTCACGACGACATTATGACGACGTGCGACGGGCAGCAATTTCTGAACCAAGTCGCGGCTAATGACGCCCTTGATATAGTCAGAAAAAAGCAGGGCATCGCAGTCCGCAAGCAGTTCGGAAGCCTGAGCGAGCAATTTTTGCGCCATATTCGTGGGCAACGGGCCGCGCTTTTCCCGGTCAATACGTACAAGCTGTTGCGCCCCGGCGACGATGCGCGTTTTTTGCGTCGTCGGGCGGTCGGAGGTTTGTACGATGGCGGAAACATTCGCGCCCGCCGTTTGCATCGCCTCGACAAGTCGCTCCCCCGCTGCGTCCTGCCCCACCGCCCCGGCGACAAACACGGTCGCGCCCAGTGTTATGAGTTGGTTCGCCGTATTCGCGGCCCCGCCGGGCACGAACGTTTCGCGGGCGGCATCGAGAACCAGCACGGGGGCTTCCGGCGACACGCGGCCCGCGTGGCCCCACACGTATTCGTCCGCCATCAAATCGCCGATTACAAGAACGCGCTTTCCGGCGAAGCGCGAAAGCAGGCTTTCGGCCTGCGGTTTGGTTAATGCCATATCCATTATGTCGCGCCCATTATATCAAAATCGGCGCAGTAGGCGAAACTATTCCACGGTAACCGATTTCGCCAAGTTGCGCGGCTGGTCGATTTCGCAGTTTCGGGCGCGGGCAGTAAGATACGCGAGTAATTGCAAGGGCACGACGGCGACGAGCGGCGCAAATTCGGGGCGCACGTTCGGAATACGCAGAACATAGTCGGCGGCGGATTCGATGCGATGTTCGCTGTGCGGTGCAACCGCGACAACCAAAGCTCCACGCGCCGCGACTTCCTTGATATTGGACAGCATTTTATCGAACAAAGCGGGCTGCGTGGCGAGGCACACGACCACGACGCCCGGCTCCAAAAGCGCGAGCGGCCCGTGCTTCATTTCGCCTGCGGCGTAGGCTTCGGCGTGCAGATACGATATTTCCTTGAGTTTGAGCGCGGCCTCCAGCGACACGGCCCAATCGTAGCCCCGGCCCAGATAGAAAAACGTCGTTTTGTCCGATAGCCTTTGCGCTAAATCCTCGACAAGGAGCGCATCGCCCAAAACGGCTTCCACGGCATCGGGGACGAGCAGCAAATCGCGCACCAAACCGGTCAAGTAGCCCGCGTCGCGCTCCTCAACAAACGCTATATGCAGGCCCATTAAATACAAGGCGGCGACCTGCGTGACGTAGGCTTTCGTGGACGCGACCGAAATTTCCGGCCCGGCCTGCGTATAGATCGTGGCGTCGGATTCGCGGGCAATCGACGAACCCATGACGTTCACGACCGAAACAATGGTCGCACCCAAGCGGCGCGCTTCGCGCAATGCGGCGAGGGTGTCGGCGGTTTCACCCGATTGCGACACGACCACGCACAGTGTTTCCGGCCCGACTAAGGGATCGCCGTAGCGGAATTCGGACGCGACCGAAACCTCGGTCGGGCGGCGCAATAGATGCTCGAAGAACTTCTTAGCGACGACGCCTGCATGGTACGCGGTTCCGCAGGCGACGATGTGAATGCTGGTGAACTTGGCCCACTGTTCGCGGCTCCAGCCGGAAAGTTCCAGCAGGCGCACCGTATCGCTATCGGTCACGCGGCCCCGAAACGTATCGGCAAGAGCACGCGGCTGCTCGTGGATTTCCTTGAGCATGAAGTGCGGAAACCCGCCTTTTTCCGCCGTTTGCTCATCCCACGTTACCAAAAACGGGTCGCGGGTAATCGGCTCGCCGTTCAAGAGCGAAAGGGTCACGCCCGCGTTGGTGACAACCGCGAAGTCGCCGTCTTCAAGGACGACGACGCGCCGCGTATAGCGCATGACGGCGGGAATATCCGAGGCCAAAAAGTTCTCGTTTTCGCCCAGTCCTAAAATAAGCGGCGAGGCCGTTTTGGCGCAAAACAATGTACCCGGCGCGTGCGTGGAAACGACCGCGATAGAATACGCGCCCGTAACCTGCGTCAGGGCGTCGCGCACGGCGTTCTCCATATCCAACCCCGATTTGTACGCCCGATCCACCAAATGCACCATGACTTCGGTGTCGGTGTCCGACGTGAACACGAAGTTTTGCGCGACAAGGTCGGTTTTGAGTTCCTGATAGTTCTCGATGATACCGTTGTGGATCAGCGCAATCGCGCCGTCGCCGCTGTAATGCGGGTGGGCGTTCGGCGTCGTCGGGCCGCCGTGGGTCGCCCAGCGCGTGTGCGCGATAGCCGTGCCGTGCTTTTCCCATTCGTCCGCAAGGAGCGATTCCAAAACCGCCAACTTGCCCGCCGCCTTGATAACGGACACCCCTTCGGTGTCCCCGGCAACCGCAACCCCCGCCGAGTCATAGCCCCGGTATTCCAACCGGCGCAGCATATCCACCACGGTTCGCACCGCTGGACGCGGCCCGACATATCCCGTAATTCCACACAATTTATAAACAGGCTCCTCTTAAGATTTCAACGGCTCCAAAGTGCGACTCGGAAAGCCGGTGTACATACGGTGTCAATTTTTAGCTTGGCTCGTCACGATAATTTGCACAAAGTCGCCTCCCAATGACAGCGTTTGTATTTTCCTCGGCGGCTGTGTTTTGTCACCAACCCGCACGGTGACAAGCGAGGGATGCTCTGTTTTTTTACCATAAGGCAGTATTTGCTTGGGCAAAGTTTCCGTATACAAAAAGCGAGCGTCGCTATTGAGAACGATAGGAACCCCGTCTATCACACCGACCATGTCAATACGGTGTATTGTATGCAGAACACCGTTGGAAGCAACGTGCGCGAAAGTAAGGGTGTTTTCGCGGCCTGCTAAAACCGCTATTTGATGCTGCGTGTCCAAAAGAAGAAGCCGTTCAAAAAGTGGATGCTTTTTGGTGTGAAGCGAACCGTCTTCGTTCTTCCATCGCTCCACATTTTGTCCATACTGTATGACTTGCTCGCGCACAAGCCCGAATGTGCCATTGGGGCAAACTCGCAGGAAAACCAACAAATTACTATATTCGGTGTTGAGGTACGCCCATCGGTTCGCTATGTCAAAACCAATGCTGCCCACGCGCCGCTCGTTTACACCGTGTTCATTATTCGTCCAGCCGTTGGGCTGATAACTAACCGTGCGGATTGGTCGCAACGCTCCACTGGACAACACACGGTATGTCGTCAAAGAATGCTCAGAATGATCTAAAAAACCGGTGGCAAACGAATTATAAAAATAACGGCCCAGCGGTTCGATAGAAACGCTTCCAATATCAATGTTGCCGGTCGGTTCGCCTAAGCCAAACGTTCCTTTCACGCTATTAACGGGAAGCGACTCCAAACGACCGTTCGGCAAGCAGCGGAACGTGAAAACCTTTCCCGCTTCGCCGATGCCGAACAAAAGCCTGCCTTTCGGATCGGCAAGAAGCTGACTTACTGCGCCTTGGATAGGTATTTTCCCCGCTCCAATCGGCGCGAGGGTTCCACTTGTAAGCACACGGTATGGATAGATGGTAGATTTTCGGCTTTGGTCGTTGATTGTTGCGGCGTAGGCAAACGCACGCGACGGGTGCAAAACGAACGCCAAAGGGAAATTAGGCGGAGCAACCCTCACAAGCGGAGGTGACAAAGCGGCAAGCGTTCCATCGGGCCGCGCTCCAAACTGCCGAATAGTCCCGTTGTTTGTTGCCACGTAAACGAATTCAGCAAACGGCGGCGCGACCTGACCTTGCCGCCCGCCCAAAACAGCAACGGCACAGCAAAAAACGAAAAGCCAAACACATCGCCACCCGTGCCGCCGCATGGTTTACGCCTTGCTTCCCGGCGCGGTCAAACACGCCAAACCGTTCAAATACGGGCGCAGAACATCGGGGACATTGACGCTGCCGTCCTCGTTTTGGTGCATTTCCAACAGCGCAGCGACGACGCGCGGAAGCGCCAAACCCGATGCGTTTAGCAAGTGCGGAAATTCGGGTTTCGCGCCCGCTTCGCGCCGAAACCGAATGCTCGCCCGCCGCGCCTGAAAATCTGTGCAGTTCGAGGCCGACGACACTTCGAGCCATTTGCCCACGCCCGGCGACCACGCTTCAATATCCACGGTTTGCGCGGCCCCAAAGGCGATGTCGCCCGCCGCCAATTTCAGCAAACGGTACGGAATTTCAAGAGAATCCAACAACGAACACGATTCTTGCGTCATTTCTTCCAAAACGGCGTCCGACGTTTCCGGCAAAACGTAGCGGAAAATTTCCACTTTGTCGAATTGATGGACGCGGAGCAAGCCGCGCGTATCCCGGCCCGCCGCGCCCGCTTCGCGCCGCCAGCAGGGCGTGTAGGCAACATAGCGAAGCGGAAGCACATTCGGCTCCAAAATTTCGCCTCTGTGCACGTTCACGAGTGCGGGTTCGGCGGTGGGCAAAAAGTACAAATCCGATTCTTCGTCGTGGTACATTTCCGGGCCGAATTTGACGATATGGCCCGACGCCGTCACGGATTCCTGTGAAAGCACATACGGCAAACCGACTTCCGTGTAGCCGTGTTTTTCCGTGTGCGTGTCCAGCATAAACGAAATCAAGGCGCGTTCCAGTTTTGCCCCGATGCCCCGGTACATCACGAAACCCGAACCGGCTAACTTGACGCCGCGCTCGAAGTCAATTAAACCGAGGCCCGTCGCAAGTTCCCAGTGTGGCTTGGCGTCGAAATCAAATTCGCGGAGCGGACGGCTTGCGGGTGCTATCTCGATGGCATCATCGGCCCCGCCCGCGTGAACGGTCGGCAAGGGCATGTTCGGCAGTTTGAGCAGCATCTGCTCCTGCTTGGCGTCCAAGTCGCGCACGGTTTCTTCGCGCGCTTGGAAGTCGCCTTTAAGGCTTGTCGAGCGGGCAAGGAGTTCGTTTGCATCGCCGCCGGATTTGCGGGCCTGCGCGATCTGCGGGCCTAACTTGTTTTGCTCAGCCTTGATTTGCTCCATTTCGGTTTGGCGGGCGCGGCGCTCGTTGTCAATCGCCAGCAAATCGTCCACGGCCTGCGCGTTCTCGCCCCGCCGCGCAAGGGCCTCTTTTGCCATGTCGGGCTGGGCGCGCAAAATTCGTATGTCAAGCATGGATAAAGTATACCGTAACCCCAATTACTGTTTGCACGGGCCGATAAACGACCCGACACCAAGTGGGATAATGAACCATGAGCCAAGAAAATACGGGTGTTTTGACCACAACTTTGCATGCCGACGAAGATGGAGTTCTTCCAGATTACGGCGGCCTGCTCACAAACGGCGTTCGCGGGAAATACGCAGGCAAGATAACGCATATCAAAGGTCGCCCGATTGTTCGCGCAGAACCCGTGCAGCGATTGGTAACGTTTTCACCGGAAGTTTCCGCAGCCTTCCCGACCGATGAGGCCATTAACGATGCCCTCCGCTCTCTAATGGCGGCACGGGCGGAAGAAGCCCCGGCATCATAGGAACAATCGGTTCAAAACCGGGCAGGAGGCGGGCGGGCGTTTGGCGAACCTAACGCGCGGGAACCCCTTAACTTTTGGAAAAACGCACGACCACGCACACCGATTGGGCGCGGCTTAAAACGCCGTCCGACCCGCAGATTTCACCCGACGCTTCGCGCATCGCGTATGTCGTCAAAACGACGAACTTAGCCAAGAACCGGTACGAATCGCATATTTGGGTAACGGACACCGCAAGCGGCGGGCCGGGGCGGCAATGGACGAATGGCAGCGGCGACAGTCCGTCGGAAGGTTCGCCGCGCTGGTCGCCGGACGGGCAGTGGCTCGCCTTTACGAGCGGGCGCGACGACAAAAAAAGCCAAATTTGGCGTATTTCCACACAGGGCGGCGAAGCGGAAAAACTGACGGATTTGTCGCAGGGCGGCTTGGGCGAATTTATTTGGTCGCCGGACGGGACGCGCATCGCCTTTACGTTTCGCCCACAGGACGAAGCGTGGCGCGAAGATGCCGTCGAGCAACGCAAAAAAGATAAAAAGTCGTCCCCGGCCCGCGTGATTACCCGTCGGCATTGGCGCGAAGAGGGAACCGGATTTGTGCCGTCCGCGCCGTATCAGGTTCACGTGCTGAATGTGGAAACGCGCGAAGTCAGGCAAATTACACGCGGCGACGACCGGGACTACGGCTTAGGGTGTTGGTCGCCGGACGGAACGCGCCTTGCCGTCGTCGCCAATGTGGACGCGCGCCCCGATTTGCGCCCCAACGCCGAGGCGGTTTTTCTTTATCCCGCCACTGGCCTTACTGACGACGCGGAACCCGTGCGATTGAACGTTCCGCTCGGCCCGCAAAACAACTTAGCATGGTCGCCCGATGGAACGCACATCGCGTATTTGGGGCATGACCAAGCCGACGAAGTGTGGGGCGTCACGAACGCGCATCCGTGGGTCGTGCCCGTAGACGGTTCGCCCGCCCGTGACCTTGCGCCCGGTTGGGACGTACATTGCGGCAGCACGGCAATCGGCGACATCGTTGGCGGCGGCGAAAGCGGCCCATTTTGGGCAGCCGACAGCCAAAGCGTTTTGGTGTCCGCGTCGGAATCGGGCAGCGTGAACGTGTACCGGATTCCCTTATCCGCGAACGCGGCCCGCGAAAAATTGACAAACGGCGCGCACGTCGTCGCCGGATTTACGGTTTGCGACGAAGCGGAAAACATCGCGTTATTGTTGGCTACGCCCACCGACGGCGGCGATTTGTACGCCCTGAACGTCGGGAGTGGCAAAACTGAGCCGCGCCGTTTGACCGAGCTGAACGCAGAATTTTTGGCGGGCCTCAATCTTCCCGCGCCGATTGCCTTTGACGCGCCGTCGCCGGAAGGGCATACGGTTCCCTGCTTTGTGTGTTTGCCGCCCGATTTCGAGGGCGACCCCACACCCCGACCTACCCTTCTCTACATTCACGGCGGCCCGCATTTGATGTATGCACACACGCTGTTCCACGAGTACCAAGCCCTCGCGGCCCGTGGCTACGTCGTCGTGTATCCGAATCCGCGCGGCTCCAAAGGCTACGGCGAAGCGTGGACAGCCGGTATCAAAGGCAACTGGGGCGAACCGGCGCAAAGCGATTGCGAATCGTGCCTTGATTACGCCATAGCGCAAGGCTGGGCCGACGGCGATAAACTGGGCGTCGTGGGCGGCTCCTACGGGGGCTATTTGACCGGCTGGATTGCCGGGCACAGCGACCGCTTCAAGGCCGCGATTGCCGAGCGGGGCGTCTTCAACTTAGTCTCGATGGCGGGAACTTGCGATTTCGTGTGGCGCGACCACGAGTATTTTTCTTCCAACACAACTAGCGATACGGACGACTATCAGCGCAACTCGCCGCTCACCTACGCGGGCCAAATCACGACCCCGCTACTCATCATCCACAGCGAGGGCGATCTGCGCTGCCCGATTGAGCAGGCCGAGCAGTTTTTCGCGGCCCTCGTGATGCGAAACCACGACGTAACCTTTGTGCGCTACGGCCCGGAATCAAACCACAATTTATCGCGCGGCGGCCCGCCGGATTTGCGCGCCGACCGGCAGGAGCGCATCGCCGAATTTTTCGCAAGGTATTTGAAGGGAGTATAATTTGTTTTCCTTACGTTGTTTGCCCCTTGCAGTTGCCGCGCTGGTCGCGGTTTCGCCCCTGACGACCGCCCACGCGCAGAATGCCACGGGTTCTGCCGCACCGGCAAAAAAGACCGCAGTTCCCCAGCACCCGCCCCTACTTACCGCCGGTACGACCGCGCCTAACTTCACCGCCTACGATAAGGACGGCAACGTTGTTAAACTGTCGGACTTCAAGGGCAAAATTGTGGTTTTGGACTTTTGGGCGACGTGGTGCGGGCCATGTATGCGGTCGCTCCCGCACACCGCCGAACTTGCCCGAAAAATGGCGGACAAAGGCGTGGTCGTGTTTGCCGTCAACGTGTGGGATACTCGAGCCGCCTTCAACAAATGGGTTCCCGAACACGCAGATTTTGCGCCGATTCAGTTCGCTATCGACACGATTCCGCTCAAGGGGCAGGATGTCGCACGGAAGTTTTACAACGTGTGGGGCATTCCAACCCAGTACGTGATTGACCGCGACGGCAAAATCGTCGCCGGTTTTGTCGTCGCGTCCCCGTCCGATTTGGAAAAAGCCATCACCAAAGCCGACCCCGGCGTGTTTTCTACCCCGCCCGCCAGCGCACCGTCAAGTGCGCTACAATAAATCTGCATCGTTTTTGTTCACCCCGTCCGAACGTCAGAAAGGAATTAAATTATGTTCCCGTATCGCCCCGCACTTTTGGCGGCTGCCGCGCTGGTCGCGGTTTCGCCCATCGCTTCCTCTTTCGCGCAGGAAAGCCCCGCCAAAGAATACGACCTAAAAGCCGAGGCGCTGTTGCAGCGCACCGCCGACCGCTTGAAAGCCGCGCAATCGTTTTCCGGGCAGGTTGAGACCGTTTCCAATTATCCGGCAGTGGGCACGACGCCCGCCCGCGAGCTGCGAAACGTCCGAAGCTTCCGTTTGCAAAAGCCCAATTTGGTATTTCAAGAACAAGCCAAGAAAACCAAAGGGTCGTCGGGCATTTGGCTCACCGAAACCCAAGCCAAAACCGTTAGCGATGGCAAAACCGGCGTCATGATGATGACGGGAACCAAAGAGTATCGCAAGATGGGCGTAACGCCGCGAACTATCGGAACCACCTACGGACTTAACTTCGGCGAGTTTTTCGATCCGACCAACTCCGATGTCGAGCAAGCCCGCGAAATGAAGAAAAACGGCAGTTTGGTGTCGCTGAAAATGGCCTCGGATGCCACCTTCGGCGGCGTGGCCTGCTCGGTCGTCGAAGAAAAAACAATCGAAAATAAAACCCCGAAAGGCACGACGTACCGCACGACCAAAATTTACATCGGCAAAAAAGACGATGTTATCCGGGGCTACCATATCGAAGTTCCGCTGCCGACCGGTGAGGGAACCTTTCAATCCGACCAGATTGTGACCAACGTCGCCGTCGGCGACAAAATCCCCGCCTCGGTCTTCGCGGTTAATTTGACGGGCTACAAAGAGTTTGTCGCGCCCAAGCAGCCGGAACTGTTGACGGCAGGAACCCTTGCCCCGGATTTCACGGCCTACGACAAAGACAACAAGCCGGTCAAACTGTCCGACTTTAAGGGCAAAGTCGTCGTCATCGACTTTTGGGCGAGCTGGTGTCCTCCGTGCAAGGCGTCCATGCCGCACAATCAGGAAGTGGCGAGCAAACTGCAAAAAGACGGCATTCCCGTGGTTCTGCTTGCCGTGGACAACTCCGAAGAGCGGCCCGCGTTTTTGACATGGGTGGGCGAGCATGAAAAAGAATTGAACGCTTTGACGTTCGTTCACGCCGACCGCAAAGTCAGCAACATCGTGGGCGCGCAGTACAACGTTTCGGGCATCCCGACGCAATACATCGTTTCCCCGGATGGCAAAATTGTCGCTTCGTTCGTCGGCTTCGGCGGCCCGACCGACGATTTGGAAAAAGCCATCAAAAAAGCGAACGCATCCACGCTCATTTCGCAGAAGTAACATCGCTGCAAAACGATACGAATACCGCCCGGTTCCATTGGAACCGGACGGTATTTTTGTTTATTCGGCGGGTTCGTTTCGCTCTTCGTTGTGCTCGTCCGGCTTGCCAAAATGCGGATTGTAAATTACGCCCAGCGCGTTTCCGAACGGATCAAGGACGGCCCCCAAACGAACGCCATCGCCGACATCGGCAATCGGTTCGTGAACGGTCGCACCCAATTCGACCAAGCGATCAAGCGCCTTGTCCGCGTCGGGCACGGCCCAGTACGTCACGCTCCCGATGGGTTTGCCTTTTGCCGATTCCCCCTCTGCTGGCACAAGGCCCAGTTCGTACCCAGCCACGTTGAAGCCCATATAAAACGGCTCGTCAAAATACGGCGCTTTGTCGAGTACGCGCGCGTACCAGTTTTTCGCCTCGTCCAAATCCGCGACATGAAACACAACCGTTCGCAATCCACCCAGCATAGTTTCCTCATTTCGCGCCGCGCAAAAACGCGGCCTCGGTGATGGAAAAAGTGTAGCACAAAACGAAACCAGAAAGCAAACGAGCGTTCGCTTTACACTAAAAAGGCCACGCGAGTTTCACGCCCGCGACGAGCGTCAAAACGAGGGCAATCATTTCAAAGTTGGCTTGCGGGATGCGTTTAAGTAAGAGACGCCCGGTAATGCCGCCCGCGAGCGCGGCAGGAAAAAGCGTCAAGGCCAGTCGGAAGGTGTGCGGGTTTACGCCGCCGAGCAAAATCCCGAAGGGCAATTTGAGTGTATTGACACCCATAAAGAACCATGCCGCCGTACCGACGAACGCAGTTTTAGGCAGACGCATGGACAGCAAATACAGCACCATAATCGGCCCGGCGGCGTTGGCAACCATCGTCGTGAAGCCCGCCAAAATTCCGATCAGCGCGGATACAATCAGCGGCGACGGCGCGGCGGCCTGCGTTTCGTCGGTTTCCGTTGGGGCCACTTTGGAGCGGCGCGCATCGCGGATTTTCTGCGCGAGCGCAAGGACGCCAATACAAAGCAAAATCGCGCCGATAAGGTGTTTGAGCGGCCCGTCGGCGATATGGCGGGCGGAAAAATACCCGGCGACAATGCCGATTGCCGCCCACGGAAACAGCCGCAGCAGATATTTCCATTCACCATGCCGCCGGTAAAACGATACGGCGATTAGGTCGGAAAACAAAAACAAGATAAGCGCGCCACCGACGGCAAGGCGCGGCGGAAGGAGTAGCGGAAACAAAGCGACCGACACAATGCCGACGCCCGACAAGCCGGTTTTGGACAGCCCGGTACAAAAAGCGGCGCAAAACAGTGCCGCCCATTGCCACGTTTCCAGCGGCGGCAACTCCCCCACTCGGTTTACCGCGCCGCCAAGTAGTTCGCGCTGACCAAATATAGCAGGAGCGCCCCCAGCACGATGCGGTACACGACGAACACCATATTGGAGTGCGTCCGCAGATATTTCATCAAAAACGCGATGGCGGCATAGCCGACCAAGCCCGCGACTACGGCGGACAACACGGCATCCCCGCTCGTCAAGTGCAAAACGTGCGCGCCCGCTTCGACCGGTTTGGGCTTGATGAAATCCTTCATCTTGTACAAGCCGGACAGCACGATAATCGGAATGGACAGCAAAAACGAGAACCGTGCGACGGCGGGTCGATCCAATCCCCGCAAAAACGCGCCCGTAAAGGTTGAGCCGGAGCGCGACGCGCCGGGAATGAGCGCCAAGCATTGAAACAAGCCGACGATCAAGCCGTCTTTGGTTTGTATGTCGGTCAGTTTGCGGTTCTTTTTTCCCACGGCGTCGGCGAAAAGGAGCACCAAGCCCATAAAAATGAGCATTATGGCCGTCAAGCGCAGGTCGCGGAAAACGGTGTCGATTTTCTTTTCCAAGAGCAATCCGGCAAGCCCGGCGGGAATGCTGCCGACGATAATCGCCCAGCCCAGCCGCGCTTCCGTGGACTTCTTG
>CAXTBP010000054.1:0-29281 GCA_964241985.1 uncultured Armatimonadaceae bacterium
CCATACGGCAAGCAAAAAGCCGACCATAAGAAGCAGGCCCCATGAATGCACGGGGAACGGGCCGACATGAAACAAAACGGGCAGCATAGTTCGTGTTATTCCTGCGATACGTGTGAAGCGAGCGAGGGCGGCGTCAATTCGCCCGTTGGCGTGGTTTCCGGTTCTTTTTGCGTCAATGTTCGCAATGCGAGCAAAACGACGCCAACCGTAATCGCGGTATCGGCGACATTAAAAATCGGGAAGTTAATCAGCCGAAAGTCAAACAAATCGGTGACGTGCTTGGCGACGATACGGTCAATCAAATTGCCCGCCGCCCCGCCCAGCGGAAGCGCGAGCGCGAGCCCCAAAAGCGCGGGCAGTGTGCGCCCGTGCCGTCGTTGCACCCACACAATAACGCCCATCACGAACAGCGCGGCCACAATCAAAAGGCCGGTTTTGCCTTCCAAAAGCGAAAACGCCATGCCGGGGTTTTCGGTGTACGTCAAATGGAATACACCGGGCCACAGTCCGATAGTTCCGCCGAGCGGCATTTTGGCGCGCACGAGGAATTTCACGGCCTGATCCAGCAGCAAAACGAGCAGGGCAATTCCATAAAACGCGCCCTGTCCGATTTGTTTTTCCGGTGGAGCGGACGCTAATCGCGGCGAATGGTCAGCCACAGTTTCCTACGACATCTCCACGATGCTTTGTTCGTCGGCGGTAAAAACCGCATACGGCAGGGCTTCCAGACGCTCTTTGGGAATGGGCTGGTGCGAACGGTCGGACAAACCGTAGGTTCCTTCGTCCAGTTTTTGCAAAGCGCGGTCGATCTGTTCCAAAATGCCCTGCGCGTTGACAACAAGGGCGGCGTCCTGTTCGCGCAGCTGCAAATCGGTAGCGAGATCGGCGGGATGGTTGTCCGCGCCGCCTGACAGTTCGGCCCGGTTCGTGCCGGTATCGTTCATGCCGGTATTCGCGCCGCCGTCGTCGTCTTGGGATTCCGTGCCGGAAACCGCGTGTTGGGCAAGGGCGCGCTCTTCCATCAGTCGCTTGCGAAAATAGTCAAAATCAAGGTCGGTGCGCGGCGCGGGCATTTCCGGCGTCGCGGTATCGTTGGGGTTGGGTGTCATTTTTTTTGCACTTTGCCGCCGTTGGGCGGCTTTCGTTATAGGTTATAGTATATCGCGCGGCAAACCGCACAAGCCCCCTCCCGTCTCGCTGAGGCTCGCCACCCTCCCCCGCAAGCGGTAGAGGGTTCGAAATGAATGAAGCCTTTCAGCAAACGCGGCAGCCTGCAATAGCCACGAAACCCTCTACCGGAACGGGGGAGGGTGGCGAGCCTTGGCGAGACGGGAGGGGGCCAACACTGGGTGGGGGCTGCTTAACGGCCTAAGCGTTCGCTTTGGCGTCGGCTTCAATAGCGGCCCATTCGTCATCCGTCAACTGGACGGACGCGGCCTTGACGTTTTCTTCCAAATGGTTGACTTTGGACGTGCCCGGAATGGGAAGCATCACGGGCGAATGGTGCAAAAGCCACGCGAGCGCAAGCTGGGCGACGGTCGCATCGTGGCGTTTCGCCGCTTGATCCAATGGGCCGCCTTCGCGGGCCAGCTTCCCGGCTGCGACCGGGAACCACGGAATAAAGCCCAAATTGTTCGTTTGGCAGTATTGCAAAACGTCCTCGGACTTGCGGTTGCTCAAATTGTACTCGTTTTGCGTGGACACAATCGGCACGATTTGTTTTGCCATTTCCATCTGTTCGACATTGACTTCGCTCAACCCGATGTGGCGAATCTTGCCGTCTTTCTGCATTCGCGCGAGCGCTTTCAGCGTTTCTTCCGCAGGGACTTTTGGGTCGAAGCGATGCAGTTGGTACAAGTCGATAGTTTCGATTTTTAACCGGCGCAAACTCATCTCGACGCACTGCCGAAGGTATTCGGGTCGCCCCACAGGAAGCCAAATATTCGGCCCTTGTCGTGTCAAGCCGCCTTTGGTCGCAATCACCACGCCGTCGGCGTAGGGGTGCAGGGCTTCGGCGATTAAATCTTCACTCACATACGGGCCGTAGGAGTCGGCGGTGTCGATGAAGTTGACGCCCAATTCCACTGCCTTTTGCAAAACGCGAATGGCTTCGGCCTTGTCTTTCGGCTCGCCCCAAACCCCGTCGCCCGTAATTCGCATCGCGCCGTAGCCCAAGCGGTTGACGGTCAAATCGCCGCCAATCGTAAACGTGCCGCCCGCTGCGGCGTTAATACTGTCCATAGCTTCTATCGTTCCTTGCTAAAAACGGCGCATTTCGATACCTGCGATTGCTTGCGCCGCCGAAACGGTTTACCCAAAAAAAGCCCGCGCGGTTCCTGCGCGGGCTTTTTTAGTTTGCTCGGGCCAATACTGGATTGGCTTACTTATAATAGATAATCTGCGATTCGATGATGTGCCGGGCGGGGTTGCCGTCTTCGGGTGTTTTGTTGACAAACGGCTCGATTTCGTAGCGGAGGGCGAGCGGCTGGTTCGGTTTTATGTCGCTTGTGACATCGACCGTCCACGGAGTCACGAGGTCGCCGGGACGCCATCCCGCCCGCGAAAACTTCCACGTGCCGCCCTGCGGTCGGCATGGGTTCAAATAGCTGTCGGTTTCCCATAGCGTGTTTTGGTACGTGGCTCCATTGACGGTGAGTTTGCGCCACAGTTCGACAAATTCGGCGGCGTTGTCGGTGTTTGGGGCCTGCCCGTGCCCGGTGACGTTCATGCGCACTTTGACCTGTTTCGCGCCCGGCTCGTAAGGAACGGAAAGCGGGGACATGGCCTTGTCGAACGGCTTGTCGGCCTCGCCGACCCGCGCAATCACGTTCCACAAATTGACGACTTTGTACGGAACGTGCTCCAATTTCCCTTTGTGAAAATCGAACGTAACGGAAACTTCCCACCCCGCCGCGTAGGTCTCGCAGAACAACTCCATTTTTTTAGTGCCGGTGAGTAGAGGCAGAAAATCGGTTACGTCGGCTTTCCATTGATAGGCGCGACGGTACGGCGTCATGTAGCGCAGGATTTCAAAACGCTGGCCTTTGTCGTCGTACAAATACAGATTGGCGATGCGATCCCACGGGTCAAGACCGGCGGGAGTTTTATCGAGCGTGAGCGTGCAAATCACGCGGCCCGTGCCGGTTGTGTTTTGCGGGAAGGTGACATTTGCCGTGTTGCGGTGGTGCTGCCCGTCGTTGAGGGCGTGCGAAAAGGCGGTCACGCGCGTCGGGGCGGTTTGCGGATAGGCGAAACTACCTTTGAGCCGGGCCGTTTGACGCGAAAAATCCGCGCCGCCGCCGAGGGAAAACGTGCCCCGATACGGTATGGCGTCCGGCACGAAATAATGGTCGTACACGGGTTTGTCGTTGACCAGCACGGTCACGTCCGCGCCGCCGACAACCCAATCCACGATAAGGCGCGCTTTGTGCCCCGTTGGCCCTTTGAGTTCGACCGGGCAAAAACGATTGGCGACTTCCACGCCGTTCAAATGCAGCGATATTTCGCGCTGCGGCTTGTCTTCGATATTGCCGTCGGCGTTGAAATAGTTTTTGGTCGGCGGATTATACGTGTCAAATCCGACCGCAAACGTGTTCCGCATGTTCGGCTCGACCCAATCGCGCGGCAAAATCGGCGGGTTCGCGGGGCCGTCGGGGAGCAGGGCGACACCGTAGCCTTTGGAATCGTCGGGCAATTTCGCTTCCCACGCGGCTTCCAAACGGGCGGGCAAATCGGCGGCGTAGGCCGTTTGCGGCGCGCAAACACACACCGCGCAAAGCAGGCCAAAAAGCGCAAGAACAAATTTCATGGTTTCAGTATACAAGGGGCGTGCAAAACGCGGCAAAAGGGAATAAGCGGGCAGGAAAACGCGGCCTTTTTCGCGTAGTGTGATGCGTCGCTTCTGTTGTCGTTTTTGCGGGTTTGTTGAACTTTTTTCGTTTGGCTGCGTTAAACACTCCGACTATGCCCACGACACACGAGGCCGCTCCCGTATGGCGCATCCAACTTTTGGGCCAGCTTTGCGCGGTCGCCGCGCGGGGCGAATCCCGCACGATTGGGCGATTTCGCACGCAAAAAACCGGCGCACTCTTGGCGTATCTCGCCTTGCATTTGGGCCAGCCGCAGCCGCGCGAAATCATACAAGACGTTTTGTGGGGCGATGAACCCCTCGACGCGGGCCGCAACGCGCTTCGGGTCGCGCTACATTCCCTCAGAAAACAGTTGGAGCCGCCCGGTACGCCGTTTGGCGGCGTCCTGTTCGCCGACCGCGCCACGCTGTATTTGAACCCTGCCGCTTGCGTAACCGACGTAGCGCAATTCGAGCAGTTGGTCAAAGAGGCCGACCGCAAACCCGCCGGAGACGAAAGCCGATTAGCCAATCTTGAAGCCGCGCTCGCGTTGTACACGGGCGAACTTGCGCCCGGCTTCTACGACGACTGGCTCATTCCGACCCGCGAGCGATTGCACACCCTGTCTTTACAAACGCTTCAACAGGCGGCGCGGGCGTATTTGGACGCAGGCGCGTTTGAGCAAGCCGCCAAAACCGCGCAGCAGGCAGCGCAAGCCGACCCGCTTTCCGAAGACGCCGCCCGTTTGCTGATGCAAGCCTACGCGCGATTGGGAAATCCCGCCGCCGCTCGCCAGCAGTTTTTCGCCCTCGGCGAGCGTTTGCGGGCCGAACTCAACGCCGCGCCCAGTCCGGCAACCCGCACCCTTGCCGCGCAGCTGGAACAAATCGCCGAAGCCGCAAGCAAGCGTCTTGATAACGGCGCAAAAGAAAACGCCGCCGTTTCCACACCGAAGGACACGTCGGTTCCCGCCGCGCCGATAGCGCAGTCGGCGCAAAGCGTTCCGGCGCAAACGTTGCCGTTCGTTTCGACGCTCCCGTTTACCTACACGCGCTTTTTCGGGCGCGAAACCGAAAATGCCGCCCTGCGCGATTTGCTCACGCCCGTAGAAAATAGTGAAGAAACCAACGCGCCCGTTCGGCTCGTTACTTTAACCGGCGCGGGCGGCAGCGGCAAAACGCGATTGGCGATTGAAGTCGCTCGCTTGCTCGGCGCGGCCTACAACGATGCGCTGTTTTTCGTGCCGCTCGCCGAAGAACAAAGCGCGTCGGGTATTTGGGCCGCGATGGCCCGCGCCCTCGAATTACCGCGCGCGGCGTCCGGCGAATACAAAAATGCCGTGGTTGCCGCGCTGTCTTCCATGCCCCGCGCCCTCCTTGTTTTGGATAATTTCGAGCAGGCCGTCGGTGAAGGCGGGCCGCTCGCACAAAGCCTTTTGCAGGCCGTGCCGAATCTGCGCCTCCTTGTTACATCGCGGCGACAGTTGGAAGTGCCCGGCGAGCGCGTTTTTCCGGTTGAACCCCTCCCGCTTCCCACCATAAACGAGGCCGAAGCACTGACCGTGGAAACGGCGAAAAACGCGCCCGCGATTCAGTTATTCGTGGATCGGGCGCAGGCCGCGCAGGCCGATTTCGCCTTGACGCCGCGTACGCTAGCCGATGTCGTCGCCGTGGCCCGCGCCCTTGACGGCGTACCGCTCGCCCTCGAACTTGCCGCCGCCCGCGTTCGTTCCGTGCGTATCGGCCCGATGCGCGCTCAACTTTCGCCGGATAACGGGAACCCGTCGGAACGCTTCGATCTACTCACGAGCCGCCAAGCGAGTGCGAAAAACCACCGGCATTATTCGCTGTGGAAAGCGATGGCGTGGAGCTACGAAAATTTGCCGCCTCCGCTCCGCTCCTTTTTCGCCTGCCTTTCCGTGTTCAGCGGCGGATGGACAATCGACGCCGCCCTTGCGGTGTGCGACGAACCCTTTGCCGCCGAGTATTTGACCCAACTGCGCGCCCATTCGCTCGTAGTCGCGAGCGGCCCGCCAAGTGATGCAGAAAACGACGAGCCGCGTTTTCGCTTGCTGGATTCGCTCCGCGCGTTCGCCCGCGAACAACTCACCGACGCGCAACGAACCGAACTTGCCGCGCGCCATTCCGCGTATTTTTCGCGTATGGCCGAACAGTCGCAAGCGGGCCTTTTGGGTGGCGAGCAACAGGAATGGCTTGACCGCATGGACGCCGATTATCCCAATTTGCGGGCCGCGCTTTCGCGGGGCGGCGAAACCGGCCTGCGGCTTATCGGTTTTTTGCGGCAATACTGGCTATTTCACGGCCCGCTGCGCCAAAGCGCGGAAACGGCGAAAGAAATTATCGACAATGGCGCAAATGGCGAAACCGACCCGCCCGCCCGCGCGGCGGCGATTAACGCGCTGGGGGCACTATATTTGCGGCTCGGTGAATTCGCGCTTGCCTTGCCGCGCCTTGAAGAAAGTATCCGCCTTTACCAAAACCTCGGCGACGACGAAGGAACCGCCCGCGCCCTCAGCAATTTGGGAATTTTGCGCTCGCGGATGGGCGATTTGCCGGGCGGGCGGGCCGCGCAGGAAGAAAGCCTTGCGCTGCGCCTCCGTCTCAACGACAAATGGGGCCTCGCGGCAAGCTACAACAATTTGGGAGCCGTCACGCACGACATGGGCGACCATGCCGCCGCCCGCGACGCCTACGAAAACAGCCTGCGCATCAGCCGCGAAATCGGCGATGCACGCGGAACCGGCTCGGCCCTCGTAAATCTCGCCAACCTTGCCGCGTCTGCGGGCGACCGAAACGAAGCGCAAGCACGCTATGAGGAATGCTTGACGATTGCCCGCCAGCAAAACAACGTGGCAGCGCAGGCTATTGCTTTGCTCAACTTGGGCGGCCTTTTATCCGGCTACCCGGAAAAACAAACCGAATCCGAAGCGCATTTCGATGAGGCGTATCGGCTTTATAGCAAAGCAGGCGAGCCGACTTTAGCCGGGGCCGCGCTTATTGAACTCGGACGCATCGCCGTCGAGCAAAAAAACTACGCCCTTGCCCATGACCGCTTATCCAAAAGTTTGGGCTTGCCCTTGACCCGCGTATTGTTTTGCGTCGCGTTGGAAACCGCCGCCTTGTTGTATGCTGAAGTGGGCGGCGACCGTGCGGCAAGCCTCGCCGTCACCTTGTACGGGGCCGCGAACGCGCAGCGCGAATCCGCCCACATTCCGCGCCAAACCCAAGCGCACGAAGCCTCCCAAGCGCAGCGTTTGCAATTATTAGAAATGCTTTTGGGACAAAAAGCCTTTGCTGCCGCTTATGCGCAAGGTCAAACGCTTTCACTGGAAGCCGCCTGCGAATTGGCCCGTCAACCGTTGCCGCCAAAGTCGGCAAAAAAAACGCGAACCGCGTTTGTGTAATGGGCGTGTAATGAGCGGGCGATACCGTGGTTTTAGCGGGATAAACCGTCACTAGGCCGTTCTAACGAAACCTGCCTGCTTCCCCAAGCGCGGCCTTGATGGGGTTTTATCCCGCGCAAAAAAAGCGCCCCGTTGGCTACAAACCAACGGGGCGCTTTTCGTTTTGTAAACGATTAGATCAACTTCTCAATGGTAATCGGAAGGTCGCGGACACGCTTGCCGGTTGCGTGGTACACGGCGTTGCTGAGCGCCGCCGCGACACCGGCGAGGCCGATTTCTCCCACACCGCGCACCCCGAGTTCATTCACCGCCGTGTCGGGATAGTCCAAGAAGTGGACATCAACGCGGGGCACGTCGGCGTTCGTTGACATAACGTAGTCGGCGAAGTTGCGATTGACGATTGCGCCGCTTCGGTGATCGTAGGCGCTTTCCTCGAAAAGACCCATGCCGATTCCCATAACGACCGCGCCCTCAATTTGGTTGCGGGCGGTTTTGGGGTTCACGATCCGCCCCGCATCAATCACGGTCACGGCACGCGGCACGCGCAAGCGGGCGGTCGCCGGTTCCCACGACACTTCGACGAGCTGGACGCCGTAGGAGTGCCGCGAAACCGTGGGCTTTCCGCCAAACGTTCCTTCCGACCGGCCTTTGCCCATCGCCGTTTGGATATTGGCCTTTTTGAGCAGGGCGGCAAACGACATCCCGCTTTTGGCGTCCGCCCCTTTCAAATGAATTTGCCCCTCGGTATACGCCAACGCTTCCGGCTTTTTGCCGTTAAAGGGCGTGTCTTTGGTGGAGGTCGCAATTTCCAATATCTTTTTTATGGCGGCATCGGCGGCTTGAAAAATCGCCGGAACCAGCGAGCCAGTCGCCATCGAACCGCCGTTGAGCGGCCCCATCGGCAGCCTTGTGTCGCCCAAAACCGGTTCGATGCGCTCCGGCGAAAGGCCCAAACGCTCACCGGTAATCTGAACCATCATGGTATAGGTTCCGGTCCCGATGTCCTGCGTGCCGGATACAACCCGCGCGGTTCCGTCTTGGCGCAGTTCCACAATCGCTTCCGCCGGTATCCGCTCGGCGATCCAGCCCGCACACGCCACGCCCCAGCCCAAAATCCGGTCGCCGTCCTTCATCGAACCGACGCCCACTGTGCGGCGATCCCAGCCGAAGGCTTTTTTGCCGACCTCGAAACATTCTAACAGATGCCGCGACGAAAACGGGACTTTCAAACTCTCGTCCATTTGCGGTTCGTTCTTGACTCTGAGCGCAATAGGATCCATGTTCAAGGCGACCGCGAGTTCGTCCATCGCGGTTTCGGTTGCATACAAACCCGGAACCGCGCCCGGGCCACGCATCGAGGTCGGCGTTCCGGTATTTCGGCGGGCGACCCCTTGCGTTATTCGGACGTTCGGGCAGCTGTAAAAGTAGCCGGTCGCTTCGCCGCAATTTTCCTCATAGTCGTCCAAAATGGAGGTCATGCTGACGTAATCGTGCCCGATAGAGGTCAGTTGCCCGTCCCGTTCGGCGCTCAAGCGCACGCGCTGCTGGGTCGGGGGGCGATGGCCCGCCCCTTGAAAGACTTGCGGGCGGGTAAGGACGAGTTTTATCGGGCGGTTCATATCCCGCGCCGTAGCGGCGGCAAGCGGGCTGAACGGCCACGGCCACAACTTGCCGCCGAAGCCCGATCCCAAGTATTTGGTGATGACGCGCACCTGTTCGCGCCCAACGCCAAGCTGAAGGGCCAAAACGTTCCGGTGCGTGTTGACGGCCTGCGACGTCTCATACAGCGTCAGCGAGCCGTCTTTTTCCGGCACGGCCACCGTTGCGTGCAATTCGATGGCGCTGTGCGTTTCGCGCGGCGTGGTGTACGTTTGATCGACTTTGACGGTCGCGGCATCGAAGGCTTTTGCCCGGTCGCCGCGCTCATGCTCGACCTTCAGCTCGCCTTCGACCGTCATCTTTTTCTCGACGTTCGGTGTTTCGGCTTTGTAGGTCGCCTTAACCGCATTGGCGGCGGCTTGTGCCTGCTCGAACGTATCGGCGACAACGAGGGCGACATACTGGCCGTGATAGCGGATAATATCGTCCTCAAACGGCGGACGTGCTTCATCCACCCGCACTTCAAAACCGGCGTCGGGCATCGGGCGATACAATTTCGGCAGGTTCGCTCGGTGATAAATCCGGTGCACGCCGGGCATTCGCTCCGCGACCCCGGTATCCAGTTTCGTCAGTGTTCCCCGGGCAATCGTCGCGCTGACGGGAACGGCGTACAGCATTCCGGGAAAATGGTGATCCGAAGCGTAATCCGCCACGCCCGTCGTTTTGAGCGGCCCCTCAAACCGGGGGATGGCTTGTCCAACCGTTTTCATGCTTGCTCCTTCGTGGCGAGCGTCAAAGCGTGAACGAGGCAGCGACGGCCCAACTCGACCTTGAAAGCGTTTTCTTCGTGCGGCTTGGCGTCTTTGAAAACCGCTTCGGCGGCCTGACCGAAAAGTTCCGGCGACGGGGCCTGCCCTTTGAGAATGGTTTCTGCCGCCGTTGCCCGCCACGGAATCGCCCCGACCCCGCCGAGGGCGAGCCGCACGTCGTCCAGTTTGCCGTCCTTTAAGGTGACAATCGCCGCCGTCGAGGCGAGGGCGAACTCATACGAAGCACGGTCGCGCAGTTTGAGATACAGCGATTTCGCGCCGCCCGGAAGCGCCGGCAGCGAAACGTGAGTAATCAAATCGCCTTTTTGTAAAACGGTTTCGATGTGTGGCGTGTCGCCGGGAAGTTTGTAAAACTCCCCGATGGGAATAGCGCGCGTTCCGCTCTGGTTCTGGATATGCACGGTCGCGCCAATCGCCATGAGCGCGACGTTTTGGTCGGACGGGTTGCTGGCGATGCACTTATCGCTCACGCCCAAAATCGCCAAATTCTTGTGGTAGCCTTCGATTGCTGAGCAACCCGACCCGGGTTCGCGCTTGTTGCAGGGCGCGTGCACATCGCGGAAATACACGCAGCGGGTGCGCTGGAGCAGATTGCCCGATGTGCTCGCCATGTTGCGGATTTGCCCGGACGCCCCCTGCAAAATGGCTTCCGATAAAACCGCGTAGTTTTTCAGGACTTCGGGATGATGGGCCACGTCGGCGTTGCGGGCCAGCGCCCCGATACGCAAACCGCCGTCCGCGCGCTCGATTTTATCCAGCGGCAGCCCGTTGACATCCACAAGGGCGTCGGGCTGCTCGACATCGAGTTTCATCAGATCGTAAAGGCTTGTGCCGCCCGCGATGAAGTGTCCGCCCCGGTTTCCCTCGGTTACGGCATCCCGAACGTTGCCGACCCGGTTGTAAGTGAAAAGGTTCATGTTAGGCGCTGCGTACCTCTTGGATCGCGTCCACGATATTGGCGTAGGCTCCGCACCGGCAGATGTTTCCGCTCATGGCTTCTTTCACGTCGGCCTCACTCCTGCCGACCGGCTCTTTCATTAGCGCGACCGCGCTCATAATCTGCCCGGACGTGCAGTAGCCGCACTGATAGCCGTCGTGCTTGACGAAAGCGGCCTGCATGGGGTGCATTTTTTCGGGCGTGCCCAAGCCTTCAATCGTGGTGATTTCGTGGCCTTGACAGGTCAGCGCGAGCGAAAGACAGGAAAGGGCGCGCTTGCCATCGACGTGAACCGTGCACGCGCCGCACTGTCCGTGGTCGCAGCCTTTTTTCGTGCCGGTAAGATGCACGGTTTCGCGCAAAGTATCGAGCAGCGAAGCGCGCGGGTCAATTTGAACCGTTTGCTTTTTGCCATTGACCGTCAAATTGAGCGGAACCATCACGCCCGCCGACGGCGCGGGCGCGAATTCCATTTCGCGCGTCGCGGCGAACTCGGGGGTTGGCTCGGGCGTCGGGTGGGATGTTTCCGCCACTGCCGCTTCTGCCGCGCCTAAAGGCGATAACGTTGCGGCAACGCCCGCGACGCCTATGCCTTTGAGAAAAGAGCGTCGGCTTTGCGATTTTTTCGCGGCGCTGGGGTTTTCTTGATCGGGGTCTTCGTTTGGTTTTAAGTCAGGCATTACGGTTTATGTTTTCTTTCCCTGTGTGTGTGAACGGAGACAACACAGTGCGCGCTAACAGTACCCTCATTTTATTGTAGCCTTTGGTGCGTTTGACAGGATAGGCTATTTATCGCCGATTGTTGAACAATCGTCCATTTTTTCAAACTACGCCAGAATTCCTTTGACGACCGCACCGGAAACATCCGTCAAGCGGAAGTCGCGCCCGGCATAGCGGTAGGTTAAGCGCTCGTGGTCGAAGCCGAGCAGATGCAAAATAGTTGCGTGCAAGTCGTGAACCGGCACGGCGTTCTCGACGACGTTGTAGCCCAAGTCGTCGGTTTTGCCGTAGGTGATGCCCGGCTTGACGCCGCCGCCCGCAAGCCACATCGTAAAGGCTTTGGGGTGATGGTCGCGCCCCAAACTGCGCCCGAGCGCGGCGTTGGATTCGACCATCGGCGTGCGCCCGAACTCGCCGCCCCAAATAACGAGCGTGTTGTCCAAAAGGCCGCGCTGTTTCAAATCTTTGACGAGGGCGGCGCTTGCCTGATCGGTCGCGCCGCAGTTGTTTTTCAGATTGCCGACGACATCCGAATGGGCGTCCCAGCCCTCGTGGTAGATATTGACGAAGCGCACGCCGCGCTCGATCATGCGCCGGGCCAGCAAACACGCCCGCGCAAACGACGGCTTATCCGGGTCGGCCCCGTACATCGCCAGCGTTTCTTTGGACTCGGAGTGCAAATCCATTAAATCGGGGGCCGAGGTTTGCAGGCGGTAGGCCATTTCGTAGGAGTTGATGCGGGCGGCGATTTCCGGGTCGTTGTCGCGGGCCGCCGTGCCTTGATTGAGCGTGCCGATAAGGTCGAGCGAGTCGCGCTGCAAGGACGCATCGACCCCGTTTGGACTGCTGACATCCAAAATCGGGTCGCCGGAATTGCGGAGCCGCACGCCCGAATACAGCGACGGTAAAAAGCCGCTTGACCAGTTCGCCGCCCCGCCGCTGATTCCCGACCCGGTAGACATCACGACAAAGGCGGGCAAATCGGCTGATTCCGAACCCAACCCATACGTGGCCCACGAACCCATGCTGGGGCGTCCCGGCTGGGCAAAGCCGCTGTTCATGAAAATTTGGGCGGGGGCATGATTGAACTGCTCGGTTTGCACCGATTTGATGATGCAAAGGTCATCCACAACACTGGCAAGATGCGGCAGCATTTCCGAAAGCTCCGCCCCGCTTTGCCCGTGTTTGGCGAACGGGAAGCGCGGCCCTAAGCAGGCGGCATCCGAGCGAATAAAAGCCAAACGCTGTCCCTGCGTCATCGAGGGCGGAAGCGGATGCCCCTCGTATTTCAATAGGTCGGGCTTGAAATCGAACAAATCAAGCTGGCTGGGCGCGCCCGCCATAAAAAGATGGATGACCCGTTTGGCTTTCGGCGCGAAATGCGGGGCTTTCGGGGCAAGCGGGTTTCGTAAGACTTGCCCTGCGGACGGCGGCGCGGCTAACAATTTTGCGCCCAAACCATCGACGAGCAGCGTGGACAGCGCGATTCTGCCCAATCCCACCCCGCACTCTTGAAAGAAATGGCGTCGGGTTACGAGCAGGGGATGTTCACGCCGTCGCCCGTTCCGTTGGTTTCGCTGGCATTCATGGGACATTTTTGTTACCTTCGGACGATGGCTTCGTCGATATTGAGCAGAGTGCGGGCAAGCGTCGTCCAAGCGGCGCGTTCTATCGTTGCTTCTGGCGTACTCTCGGCAGCCGCCCCGCCGATTTTGACCGGATCGAGTTCTTTCTTTTCAAACCGCGCTTTTTCTTTTTCGTAGAACGCGGTCAGTGCCGTAAGCTCTGAGGCCGTCGGCGGGCGGGTCACGCAACGCCGAAACAGGAACGTGGCTTTGTCGGGCACGGTTCCCGGCTGGACAGCGATGGTTTTGCCCAAGGCCTGCGCGGCTTCCATGAACGCTTCGCTGTTTAGAAGCGTGAGCGCTTGCAAGGGCGTGTTGGACGTTTCGCGGCGCGGACAGGTCGCTTCGCCGCTCGGCGCGTCGAAGGTGGCGAACGTCGCATACGGGGCGGTGCGCTTGCTGAACGTGTACAAGCCGCGCCGATAGCGGTCTTCGCCCTTGCTCACCGTCCACGTCAGCGGGCCGTAGGCTCCGTCGGTCGTGACGCCCGGCGCTTGTGGGGGAAACACGCTCGGCCCGCCGATTTTTTCACTCAATAAACCGCTTTCCGCGAGCGCGCTGTCCCGAATGAGTTCGGCCTCCAAACGCAAACGCGGGCTGCGCGACAACAGCCGATTTTCCGGGTCTTTCGCCCGCTTGTCGGCGGTTGTTACACTGGACTGCCGATAGGTCGCCGACGTTACGATGAGCCGGTGCAGTTTTTTGACCGACCATCCCTGCTTCATAAACTCGACCGCCATCCAGTCCAGCAGTTCGGGTTGCGTGGGCGGGTCGCCTTGATAGCCGAAGTCTTGGGTCGTTCGCACGATACCGTTGCCGAAAAAAGTGGCCCATTGCCGATTGACGGTAACGCGGGCCGTCAGCGGATTTTGCGGGGAAACAAGCCAGCGGGCAAACGTTAAACGGTTCAAGGGCGCGTTTTTGGGCAGCGGATTCAAAACCGAAAAAACGCCCGGTGTGACCTTTTCTTCGGTTTGCAGAAATTCGCCGCGATGATGCACGTAGGTCGGGCGGATATTATTTGCGGGCCGTTCCTGAAAAACAAGCGTCGTCGGATACGCGGGCAAGCGGCTGCGGAGGGCGTCGATTTCGGCCCGCTCACCCCCCAACTCCGGCGCGACATTGACGAACGCGCGCATCAGCGTCGCGTTTTGGGCGGGTGTTCGCTCCGCTTCGGGCGTCACGAGGGCGGCTTCCACCTCGGGCAAAAGCGCGACGGCTCCCGCCTTCGGGTCGCCTGTAACAGAAATACGAAACCGGCCCAAACTGGAAGCGTAATATCGCTCGAAAAGCATTTGAAGCGAAAGCCGCGACGCCGTAATCGGCTTGTCGAAAACGACGACGGCGGCATTTACTTTCCCCGGCTGCCCGCCCGTTGACCATCCGGTATCGGTTATCCCATCGACCAGCGCGTTCCCGTTTCCGACCGTCGCCATGCCTTTGACCAACTTAACCGGCGTGCCGTCGGCTTTGATTGTGAGTTCGTTGAACCAAAAATCGCCGGGAGCGCCCTCGTAATACACGCGGCCCGGCCCGCCGCGTGGCAGGCTCGCATCGGGCAAAACCTCAACGCGCAGGGCGGTTATGGCGTTGGGAAGATGGGCGAAATCCACATCGTACACATCGTGCTTGGTAATATCGCTCGTGGAAAGGACGGAATCATCCGGCAAAATTTGCAGAACCGGGACATTGGCTTTTGCGCGGATGGGTTTAAGCACCGTCCAAGAAACGCCGCTTGCTTCAAGCGGTTTTTTCCAATCGGCGTAGGCGGCTTGCAATCGCTCCTTGCGCCGCGTTTCGACCGTCGAAGCGGCAGGAGTCGGGGAGGATTCGCCCAAACTCAAACGGAACTTTCCAATCGTATGGTGGCTGCCGTAGTTTTGCGCGAGCGTAACTGTCCACGTGCCGCCGCGCGGCAGCGAAATGGGCTTTTCCAAAGCGAGCGTGAGCGTATGGTTCGCGTTCAATTTGCCCGGAACGCTGACGGCCCAGCCAGTTTCGGGTTTTCCGTCGATTGCGCCGAGGGCCGGGAAGCCGTCTTGGGCGACATCCGATTCGGCACGGCTAAACTTGACAGTTTGCGGTTTGTCCGGGGCGTCGTTTGGCGTGACAGTTGCGGTGATTTCACTTAAAACGAAGTTACCGTGCGGTGTTCGGCCCGGCCCCTGTGCGCCCAAAGAAGCGTCCGTCAACGTTTCCAAACGCAAAAACGACACGCTTTTCAAATCGCTGGGGAGCGTTGTTGTGTAGGTATCGGCGTTGGGATTCGTGCCGCCAATAAGCACGGAATTATCCGGCAAGGTCGCAGACGTTGCGCCCGACGCGATTGTGGTTTGTGCCGGTTTGACGGGCTGCCATTCGACAGGAACGGCGGCGGGGTAGCGGTTTGGCAAGTCCGCTTCCCGTTTGGCGATTTCCGATTCTATGGCGGCGCGTTCGGTGGCGATGGTTTTGCTCGGAATGTCCATCGGAATTTCGTTGGCGTTGTCCAAAAACGCCATAAAGCGATAGTATTCCCGGTGCGGAATGGGGTCATACTTGTGGGTGTGGCACTGCGCGCAGCCCGTCGTCAAACCAAGCCACGTTGTGCCCGTGGTCGCAACCCGGTCGGTCATGGCATTGAAGCGGTATTCGAGCGGATCGTTGCCCCCCTCCTCGTTTTGCATCGTGTTCCGATGGAATCCGGTGGCGATACGGTCGCTCACCGTTGCGTTCGGCAGCAAATCTCCGGCGATTTGCTTGATGGTGAACTGGTCGAACGGCATATCCCTATTCAGCGCATTGATAACCCAGTCCCGGTACGGGTAGATGGAGCGGGGCCGATCTTTTTCGTAGCCGTTGGTGTCCGAATAGCGTGCCAAATCCAGCCACGGTCGTGCCCAGCGTTCCCCATAGTGCGGCGAGGCAAGGAGGCTGTCCACCAAACGCTCGTAGGCATCGGGGCGCTTATCCCTTGCAAAAGCGTCCGCCTGCGCGGGCGTCGGCGGCAAACCGATTAAGTCCAAATAGACCCGTCGCACGAGCGTGTATTTATCCGCTTCGGGCGCGGGTTTCAGTCCGGCTTTTTGCATCGCCGCGAAGGTAAAGTTGTCAATAGGGTTTCGCGCCCACTTCGTTTGGCTGACCGGTAAGGGGGCTTGCTTGGGCGGAATGAACGCCCAGTGCGGTTCATACTTCGCGCCCGATAACACCCAGCGCGTAATAATTTGTTTTTGCGCGTCCGTTAGCGGCTTGTTGGCGGCAAGCGGCGGCATTTGCATTTCGTCGTGCGCGGCGATGCGCGCGAGCATTTCGCTTTTATTCAGTGCGCCGGGCAAAACGGCGTGGTTGCCGTCGGCGAGTTTGGCAATCGCCGCCGAGTAACTATCCAGCCGCAGCCCCGCCAGCCGGTTTCTCTCGTCCGGGCCGTGGCACTGGAAGCAGTGGTTGGCAAGAATCGGACGCACTTCCCGGTTGAAGTCGGGGGCCGCGACCGTTTTGTTTTTCGTCGGCGGGGCGGCAAAACTTGCGCCGAAAACCAAAACAAATCCGGCAATGCCTAAAATTCGCGGAAAACATCGCTTCAATGACATACGCAGAAATCCAAACGCAGCAAAATAGCCTTTGCTTATTGTGACCGTAATTAGGCAGGATAGCCAGTCACTGTCTTCGCGTGGTTAGCGTAATCGGAAAGGAATACGATACTGCATTGTATGGACCAACCGATTATCCGCGATTTGTGCGTTCCGACCGGGGCGATTTCGCCCAAGTTGTAAAGCAGCGTAGCACGCGCCGAGTGTGCTGCGGAGCGATTGCTCAACGGTCAGCGCTTCGCTATAAAAGGCTTCGCTAATTCATAAGTCCAAGCGCACTTAGCCCAATTTAGTTGGTTAGTGCCGTTCGGGCGCTTCTGCATTCCGAAAGCCCTTGCGCGTTTTCCGTTTCTTGGTAGATCCGTTCCGCTTCGGACAGGTAATGTGCTGACTCCCGCCTTTTGCCTTCGCACCCTGCGACCTGTCCAAGAACGACGAGCGCCCTTGCCTGAGCAACCGGGCCGTTTGAGGCCGATAAAAACTGGCGGCCCCGCGTGGCAAGGCGTCTTGCGCCCGCAGTGTCGTCTTCCTGCAATGCCACCTGCGCCAAACGCACCAGAAACCGTCCCGTCCAGAAGCCCTGTTTGTGCGCTTGCCATACGCCCAAGCCCTCGTTGTAAAAGCGCTTCGCTTCCGCCGTTGCCCCTTGTTTGAGCGCGACATCGCCTAATTGCCCAAGAACGGCGGCCCGCGATTCCACCTTTCCGTTTTTCTCGAACAAGCGGGCCGCGTCTTCAAGTAACTGCCGCGCAAGGGCCAGCGAATCTTCCGAGTAAGCCACTTGTCCCATCGCGGCGAGGCAGTCGGCTACACCCGGTTCATTCTTCAATTGCTGTTGCAGCCGCAGGGCTTGGTCAAGCGATGTGCGTGCCTCCGCGTAACGGCCCCGGGCTTGCAAAAAGTCGCCCAAACGATACAGCGTGTCCGCCTTTTGCGACAGATGACCGAAACCCGCCTCGCGTAGAGCGAGGGCTGCGCGAAGCGAGGCCTCCGCACCCTCCGTTTGCCCTAAAAGCTGCTGCGTGTCCGACATATCTACCAAAACGTCCGCTTCGGCGTACCGATCCCCCACGGCGTAAAACTGCGTTCGCGCTTCCCTGTACGCGGCAAGCGATAAAAAGCCACCGCCTTTGCTTTGGAAGTGGGCGGCACGGGCGAGTTCATAAAGCTGCTGGGCTTCCAAATGGATTACCTCTTTCGTTGGGGCGGTTCCGCGACGCACGATAATTTCCGAGAACTTTTGAGCAAAGTCACGCTCTGCCGTTTGGGTCGCAGAGGGGGTGTTGAAAGCATTTGGCGAAGGGAGTACCGCTGTGTGAGGGGTGGATAAATCGCGGGACGCCGTGACACCCGCCCGTCGCCCGTTCTGCCAGACCAGCGTTGCGGTGGCAAGCGTCAACACAAAGGCGGCCCCCGCTCTTACGAACCGCTTCGTATATCGGTATTTTTTCCTTAGCATGGTGCTTTTTAACCCTATTTCGCTTACGCCGACTGGGCCACCGCGATGTGCCGGTTTTGATCCAGCCGCGTCAGGCTCGCTTCAAAGTGTTCTATCCAGTCTGCGTGGTTTGTGGAGCGCAAATATGCAAGCCCTTCCTCATAAAAGGGCAGGGCTTTGTCGGCCTCGCCCTTCATAACAAGCACGTCGGCGAGTGTGCCAAGGGCGGCTGCGCGGCTTTGCTGTTTGTCCATCGCGGCGTAAATGGCAATGGCTTCTTGGATCAAGTCCTGCCCGATAGCATAGTGTCCCATTTCGGCGAACGCTTTGCCAATGCGCTTTTTGCAGTCGGCGACGCCATGTCGTTCCGAGCGTGCTTGAAACCCTTCCAAGGCTCGGTTCCAGTCGGCAAGCGCATCGTTCCGGTGTCCACGATCCCACTGAATACAGCCCCGCTGGTAGTACGATACCGGATAATAGGCTTTGAACTCGGGTTCGAGCGCGACAAGTTGATGCAGGCTGTCCAGCGCAGATTGGTTTGCCAAAAAAGCGGCCTCGCAATTCCTCCTTGCCCAAAGGTTTTCCGCCCTGATAAATGCCACCCCGCGCTGAAAGACCTGCTTCGCTTCGATTTCGCGTGCCTCGCTCGGCGTACCCAATTCGGATAAAAGCACATGAGCCATTTCGATAGCTTTATCAAACTCCGCGTGATGCCCGGCATGATGAATTGCGTCGAGCAGCAAAATTATCATGGCCATTAGATCCCATATACCGGCTACTTTTTGTGGCGTGGGTACGTGAAGCGGGCTTGACTGAATGTGCTTAATGACGACGTTGGCCCAGCCTATCGCGTCCGAAAAGCACTGCTCCTCCTGAGCGGCGTGAAAAAGCAGGGAGGCGGGATGGCAGGTGAAAAACGATCCCGCATCCAATGCTTCTTTAATCCGAGGAACCGCGCGGCGCAGAAGGGATCGCTGCAAATGGACATTTTCTGGGGAAGCAACCTGAAACAAGCCTTGACGCAGCTCGGCAAGGAAACCCAGAGTTTCGTCGGTGAAGGCCGATTCAAGGCAAACCTCAAAGGCCTGTACGTAGTTGGCACGTTCCCGCTCACACCAGCGAGCGATCTGTGTTCTTTCTTCACGATATTTCGGCCAGCCGTTTCCATCGAAGCGGACAAAATGCCGGGCGTGCCGTTCCCGTAGGCGCTTGCGCTGGCTGCGGTGCAGTTTCTGAAAAACGAGCGGCGCAACGAAAGGCGGCAGGCAGTAGCGGCGCTCGCACTCCGGCTCCTGTGTCGGAGGTATCTCGTTCAAAAGTGCGCTTTTAGCCAACCTGCTGAGGAATTGCTGGGTAGCGCCAGCGGAAGCGTCTGCAACTGCCGCCGCCTGATCCCGGGTAAAGGACTGAGGGAAAACACTGAGGGCGCGGAACTCGGAAACGCTTTGCGCAGGCATCTGCGCTAAAACCGCCGCCAAACCGTTTTCGAGCGCGACTTCCTCGCCCGTTGTCAGTGACAGATTACCCCGCTCTTTTTGCTCCAACTGACACAATAAGTCTTTCCATTCAATGGGGAGCGGATTTCGCTGAGTGCTTTTGGCGGTTTTCGCTCCGGTCGCTTTGGTTCGGAGCGCGAAACTTTCTGTATCTTCTATGCCTTGAAGCCGCTGCCATGCCTCCGCTCGTGCGGCGGTATCGCCGGTCTTTTCCGCCGTTTCGAGAACTGCATTCCATACGCAGTTTCGCAGCGCTTCGAGGCGAACGGTTTGGGTGTTGTACCAAGCAAGGGCAGCAAAGGGCGGATCAAATCCGGGAAGAAACGCACCATGCAGCTGCCGCGCCGCCTCGCGCAAATGTACCAAACGCGCAGTGTCATCGGGCAGTGCCTGTGCCCTGCGGAACATCGCTTCGGCCTCGTCAATATCGGTTATGACCGTTCCCGGTTTGAGACGCAGCGTTTTCTGATGGCGAATCAGGCAATCTTCCCCAATACCGCATACCCCCTTTTTCTTGTCGCCATGAACCAAGTCGGTGAGCAGAGGGCGCAGCCTTTCAAGAAAATCGACTTCGTCGTAAAGGGTGTCGGTTTCTTCCCAAAGCCGTTGTGCTATTGTGGCACGCTGACAAGTGCTGGCGTCGGTAGCGAGGCTGGCAAGTAGCAGCCACGTTCGGTAGTTCTTAAAGCCTGCCTGAAACGTTAATGCTTCGGATTCGGTAGTCTCCGCTTCACCTTTTTGTGTGAGAGCAAATAGCCCCAGTGTCCGCAGTCGCCAAACGGGCATAAATTGCCCCTTTTCCGACCACCGAAAAGAAAATTTTGATGCGTTCGGTAGTAGCAGGTAATTTTACAACGTTTTTACAACGTTTTACTGATAAAAGCCAAATATCTTCTTTTTGTTTTTTTGTCAGGCTCTAACGACATGACTACTGGTGCACAACGTCAAAAGCCCTTTTTGGAAACGGCGTCCTCCCCGCCGCCCCCCATTCTTCCGCCTGCGCTTTTGGGAGACTGCGCCGAGGTGCAAACGCCCCAACTACAAGTCGCCCATGTCCTTTTCATGGACATTGTCGGCTTTGGTCGGCTCCGAATGTCGGCGCAGGGTGGCGTTCAGGTGGAACTGCAAGCCATCGTTCAGGAAACCGAAGCGGTGCGTCAGGCGCAGATGCGAAGCGGCTGCTTGGTGATACGGCCCACGGGCGACGGCATGGCGCTTGTGTTTTTTCATGACTTGTTGTCGCCCGTTCGCTGCGCGGTCGAGATCGCCAACATTTTGGCCGCTCGGGCCGATGAAATCAAGGAGCGCACCGGCGGACAGATAAAACTGCGTATGGGAATTCATACCGGCCCGGTTCTCATGGTGGAAGATATGAACGGGCAGGCCGATATTGCGGGCGACGGCATTATCATCGCGCAGCGGGTCATGGATTGCGGGGATGTCGGCCACATCCTGCTGTCGGAAAGCGCGGCAAAGGCGATTGAGAAACTGGATCCGTGGGGGCGGTGGCTGACGGATTTGGGAACGTTTCGCGTGAAGCATGGAGCCAAAGTCCATCTATACAACCTGTGCGGACGCACTATTGGCGGCCCGGCAAACTTTGGCAATGTGGGCGTGCCCACAAAGGTGCAAACCGATACCATAGCGCGCCGCCGCGAAGTCACCGAGCGCGAAGCGCGCCAAAATCGGTTCGAGGCGGAGGAAGGTCTGCGCCCTTACGTCCGCTCCCTTGTGATGATGCTGTGCACGGCGGGCTTTATAGGCTGTGTTGTTGCCGCGCTTGCGCTCCGCTCGCCGCAAACCCTGCGGGATCTTGTGGGCAGTTTGGAGGTAAGTCGCCTCGTTCAAAGCACGCGCCCAACGCCGCCGAAAACGAAGCCCAGCAAACAAACCGGCGGCGTTTCTAATGACCCGGTGGGTTTAATTGAAAGCGAACCCCGCAGTGTTGAAAACGGCGATGCCAAACCCGCTCCGTCCGCCGCTTCATCGGCTGCGCGAACCATGCCCGATTTTTCGGGCATGACGTTGAAACAAGCACAGGCCGCCGGACGAAGCGCGGGGCTTATCGTCAGGAAAAGCAAATACAGCGGCTACACGGACGAGCAGAACGCGGGGCGGGTTTACCGTCAGGATCATGGGTTTGGTATCGCCTATCAACCGGGCGAACTGGTTCGCGTCGCCGTTTCCAAAGGGCCTGCCCCGGAACCCGGTAGCGACACGCGGCCCGCGCCCCTGCCCGAAGTACACGTTTCTCAGTCCGATGCGCCGCCCGCCCCCGCCCCGGAGCCGTGGACGGGAATCGTGATTGATGCAAGTCATCTTCCGTCCATGAAGCGTTACCAGTACGCGACGGTACTCGGCGCGGAAGGGAAGTTGTACCCGGAAAGCGACGCCGATACCGACGATGGCCCGATCAAGTATTACAAGAGCCTTTCCGAGGCCAAAAAAGGGGTTTGCGGCGCGCATCCCCTCGTTCTCAAAGCCGATGGGGTGGTGGCTCCCAATGGTTTTGATTGTTCGGTGCGCCTGAGCGCGGCGCAAATAAATCAATGGAATGAAGCAGCCTCTCCCCTCGCTGTGGCGCAAAGTCACAAAGTCGGGATCATTTTGCCGCCGTAGCCAAACGACCGTAAAAGCACGCCTTTGTCGCTACTGCATTCTACGGTTTAAGAAACGGCAATTTGGCCCCTAAGGGAATTATCGCTTTCATGTACCATTCACGTCGTGCTTTTTTAAAGCCAACTTTCGAGCAATATAGTCTTCCGCTCTATCATCAGAACGGCCCGTGGTGCTGGGCATATACCTCAAACAGTGTGATCGAGTATGAATACGCACAGCTAAATCGGCGGGGAACCGCGCTAAGTACTGGATACCTTGCTTGGGCCGCGCAGGAATGCGACAGGCTCGGGACGGGCGGTTCAAACTTTGGCAGAGCCTCGAGAGGTGTGAACACTTTCGGTGTTGTGCCGCTGTCTTTGTACGGAGAGCCAACATCCCTGACACCTGTTCCAACTCCGTCGAAATCCATCATTACTCAGGGAGAAAGGTCGTTTGGGGTTGAGTTTCAGTGGCTGCGGTTCTGGAGCAGGGAGCGAGTATCGGACATCCAGTTCCAAGCGATCCAAGAAGAACTCGCGGCAGGACACCCGGTAGCGATAGGAATGCAGTGGCCCAAAGTGACCGAGTTTATCCCTAATACCTTTCTCCTGCCGTATCCCAGTCCTTCCGGCTACTCAGACGGTCATTGTGTTGTTTTGTGTGGCTACCAAGAGGACGCACAGTGTGCTGGAGGTGGGTACTTCGCCTTTAGAAACTCGTGGGGGAAGAACTGGGCGGAGCAGGGATATGCCTACATGACCTACGATATGCTGCGTGCTTATCTGAACGACGCCTACTCGGTGAGAGTCGTGCAAAAACGCATCGCGCCGGAGGGAGCGCAGTGCTTCACTGCGAGCGATTTTGTAAAACATCTGTCAGGGGGAGTTTCTCTGCAGAAAATGGAGAACTACGGGAAAGCGTGGGGACAGAAACCACAGTTGCTATTCCGACCCACAGGTTCCCTAAAAGAGCTAACGTTGCGCTTGACGGTTGCTCAGTCAGGCTCTTACGAAATCTTCGGCATTTTTACGACGGCAGAAGACTACGGTTCCTATACAATCCTTGTCAATGGCGAGTCTTCAAAAACAATATGGAATGGTGCATCTGCCGGAATCAGCCTTGCCGCGCCGATCTTAATAGGAACGTTCTCGCTAAAGCAGGGAGTCAATGAGGTTGTCTTTCGGTTACGTGACCGGTCGTCGGCCTCACGCGGAGACTTTTTGGGAGTGCACCAAATTTTGATTGCACGTCAGGGGTGAGACTTTAGAGGCCAGTGCTACGACTTGACCCCAGTATTTGGTTAGATTTGCTTAGGGATCATAGCTAAAAGAAAACTTCTGGTCGCCGGAAACGGCGACTGCAATCCTCACCACCCTTCACCGCAGCAACCGGCAAAGCGATTTCGCCCGATGCCACAACGGATTGTGTCAGGACAAAGCCAAATCATCCAGACGAACCAGCGAGGAAACATTCCTGCCTTGATGTCAAATATTGTTCTTTGCTCGAAAATAACCGCTTCGTTCACCCTGTGCCTTTTTGCCACCGCCAATGCCGCGCACGCGCAAACCACGCCGCCCCCACTTTTGTTTCCCGTGGTCAAAGGGGCGGACTGGTCGGATACCTTTGGCGCACCCCGCACCGGGCACACGCATCAAGGGCAGGACTTGATGGCCCCCAAACTGCGGCCCCTTATCGCGTGTTTTTCCGGTACGGTCACGCTGCACCGCAATCAGGGAACGGCGGGAAACTGGATAACGCTCTACGGCACGGGCACAAGTCAGGGCTGGCGGGCCGAGTATATGCACCTTAACAATGATACGCCGGGAACCAATGACGGCGCGGGCGGCGATAGGTACGCTTTTGCCCCCAATCTCAAAAATGGCGACATGGTACAGGCAGGGCAGTTTTTAGGCTACGTGGGCAACAGCGGCAATGCCGAAACGACCGGGCCGCATTGTCATTTTGAATTGCACGGGCCAAACGGGGTTGTCAACGCGACAACTGCGCTGCGCGCGGCGCGCATGGTCAAAGCCGTGGACGGAGAATCGCTGCTTGCCGCCGCTCCGCAAACCGGCCCGCTGCAAGTGGAGGGTGTTGTGCTTGCCACCTTCCCCGACCAAGCGGAAGCCATGATCAAAGTGACGAGCATCAAGGAGTTTGGTGGCAGGACGATTAATCTCAGCCCGCCGCGCGTCAAACGCCTCAACCTTACCGGCTCCCTTCGCGCCACCCCGCTCACCAAAGGAATGGCCGTGATGGCAGAGGGAAGCGACAAAGGTCGAGGACGCCCCCTGCAGGTTGTAAAGCTCAGCGTTGCGGGCGGCGCGGCCCTGATCGATACCGACGCGGGAAGTGAAACCGATCAATACGCGCCGACCGGCGCGGTTGCCAGCGGGACTGACGTAAGAACGGTGGGGGCGACCCCGCGTCGTCAGAAGACCATCATCCCTCCAGCCTTGCTGGAGCATTTTGTTTTGGATGGGTTTGAGCGCGGGGCGTATGCCGGTTGGCGCATGACGGGCGACTGCTGGACGAACGCGCCCGAACCAAACTATGGGGGCAGCGCGCCGCGCCTCTCGGGCGCGGTGGGCCGTTATTACCTTTCCACCGCGCACCCCCGACCGGGAAGCTACTACCCCGTGTCGGGAACCGGCGTCGCCGTGTCGCCGGAGTTTCCCGTAACCCACACCAAACTGCGGTTTTTGATCGGCGGAGGCAGCTATCCCGACGAATGCTGTTTGAACCTGCGGGTCGGTGAGCGCGTGGTTCGGACGGCAACCGGCAGCGGGTCGGATCGTTTGGCTCCCGTGGAGTGGGACATTGCCGAGTTCGTGGGGAAGCGGGCGCAGCTTGAAATTGTGGACAGGCGCGCGTTCGGTCAGCGCGCCTATGTTCTCCTCGATGAACTGGCAATGGATGGCCTGCCCCCGCCCGCCCTTGTTGAACCCGACCCGGTTGAGCCGGTCGTTTTGGAAACCGCCATAGAGCCAGCGCAAACGCAGGGAAAGCAACGCCTTTCGTCCGCGCTCACGACTTCCCCTGCCGCCGATGTCGATGGGACGGCTCCCAAAGCGTTCGTTCTGCTTCCCGACGGAACCCGGGTCGAAGGAACCCGCCTGATGACGCTGGAAGCGACGGGCTACGGGCCGGGCGAAAACGGGCCGTGGGGCGACCGAACCGCGCTGGGAACCAAAGTCGGCTACGGCACGGTTGCCGTGGATCCGAAAGTCATACCGCTGCGGAAGCATTTATGGGTCGAAGGTTACGGCTTTTGTATCGCGCTCGACACGGGCGGCGCAATCAAGGGAATGAAAATCGATTTGGCGCACGACAGCGACGCCGAAGCTGCTTTGGAAGGACGCACTAAGCGGCGCGTTCTCGTCCTCGATTGATTCGCCAAATTAAACCGTCCGCCACCCTTTGAAGAGAAACTAAAAAATGAAAGACCTTTCCGCGCTATTGCGACGCTTTTTGGCTGACGCGCCGCCGCGCCAACCGGCCAAGCCGCCCTCCTCGACGCCTGCGCTTGCTTCCGCTCGAACCGGAACGAAATCGCTAAAAAGCGTTGCGTTGCGGAAAATACAGCGACTCGTCGTGCTTTGTACGCTCTCATGGCTGCTTCCGTCTTCTCATTTCGCGTACCGCCAAGCCGGTCAAGAAAAGCCGCTCGACGCCGCGCCGGTAGTTACCCTCCAAGCCCGCGTGCCCGAAAACGTGAGCGAAAAAGCCGCCGTACCGTTTTCGCTAATGGCGCGTTTGGGGAAGTCGTTTAATCGTCACGGGAAGTGACGGCGGGGCTGGCAAATCGGTTTCCGCCGCCCGCAATTTGAAAAAAACAATCCCACATGGACAAAACAATCAAACGGTTTTTCTTGTCCCGGTGCGCGCCCTTCCTTTATGGCGCGGTCGGCATCGCGCTGTTATTTTTCTGCGCCGCCGAACGAGGGCGGGCGCAAACCGGCGGTCAAACCATGCCGTGGGCCGCGTCGCTTGCAAACGCGCAGCGTCAAGCCGCCCAGCAAAACCGTCTCGTTATGGTGGATTTTTACACGGAATGGTGCGGGCCATGCAAGATGCTGGAGCAAACCACCTACCGGGACGCCGCCGTGCTTCGACTTTGTCAGCAAATTGTCCCGGTCAAGATAGAAGCCGACAAAGGTCAGGGCATCCCTTTGGCAAAGCGCTACGAGGTGCGGGCGTATCCGACCATTTTGTTTTTACGACCCGATGGGCAAGTTGTCGAGCGTTTGGTTGGGTCGAGGCCGCCGCAAAGATTTATTCCCGAAGTGAAGAAAATTCTGTCGCACTGGGCAAGCGTTCGGAACACGATCAAGCCCGCTCTGAATCCGCTGCCGCCCGGTGACGCCGTGCCTGTGGACAAAGCGGCTTTGGTTCCTGCCCCGCCGACGCGCACCGATGTCGTCCTTGAAGATTTTGAACGGTCTACCTTTGACCGCTGGGCCGTAACGGGGGATTGCTGGGGACAGGGAACGGAACAAGGAATTGAAGGCGCATCCTTTTCGCGCGGTATGCTGAACGGCTGGCAGGGGAACTTCTTTTTAACGACTGCCCATGCGCGGCGGGCAAGCGATACCCCGGACTCGGGCGTGGGACGCGCGGTATCGCCTCCGTTTGTGCTGACGGGTCAGGCAATCGTTTTGCGCGTCGCGGGGGGCAGGCATCCCGATGACTGCTGCGTTCGCCTTCTCGTGGAAGGGAAAGCCGTTCGGTCGGCAACCGGCGAAGGGGATTTGGCCTTCCGAACCGTCCAATGGGACATCCGCGAATGGGCCGGTAAGCGCGGACAAATCGAAATCGTCGATGAACGCCGCTTTGGCCCAAAAGGCTTTTTGTTCGTCGATAACATCGTTCAGGTCGCGGCCCTGATTTCCGCCGCGCCAAACTTGGCGGCTGCGCGCCGCTTCGCCACACCCGTTCGCGGCGAAGCGGCAAACGCCCCCGATCCACGCGAAGAATTTGGCGCGGTTCCACCGCCCTCGGATATTCCCGCCTCCGACAATCAGCGGCGTGCTCTCGCTATGGTAAATAGCCTGCGTCAGGCTGCAGCCTTGCCCCCGTACCGCTGGGATCGCCGGATAGCCGCCGCCGCGCAGGCGCACTCGGATTACACGGTTAAAAATCATCGGTTCGGTCACGACGAAGAAGCAAATCTGCCCGGCTTTACGGGCGCAAACTCTTCCGCGCGAGCGGCTGCGGCGGGGTATCCCACCGGGGTTTGGGAAGATATTACCAGCGCGGCATCGTCGCCCGAATCCGGGGTTTTAAGGCTGTTTCTGGTTCCGTATCACCGCAAGCCCATTTTGCACGCCAGCGCCCGCGACATTGGAATCGGCATCAGCGCATCTGCCGGGTCGGGCGGGAATAGCACGATGACGCTGGATTTCGCCGTTGGGCGAGGCGTGGGAACGGTTGTGTGGCCCTACAATGGTCAAACCGGAGTTCCGGTGCTTGGCAGCGTTGCCGAATCGCCGTATCCACTGCGTATTTACAACCTGCCCTCGAGTAAAGCGCCTTCGGTGGGCTATGTCGTCAGTTACTTTCACTTCGGCAGTGATTTGCGCGTTGCGTCCGCCGAACTGCGTTCCGAGGATGGACAACTTGTGGACTGCTGGGTGAACACGCCCACCAACGACGAGCACATGCGCGACGGCGTTTTGCTGATACCCAAACGCCCGCTCGCGCCTTCGACGAGCTACGTCGCAGCGGTGTCGGCTTCGGATGGTCGGGGGCGCGATCTGTCCCGCCGTTGGACTTTCCGCACAGCGGGCCAAAACCGTTGATGCGGCATAAAAGGCAAACAAAGAAGTGTCGTTCCCGTGAACTTCTCGATTGCCTTTTCTCCGTCGAAAAGTTTCGTTTCTTTCTTTGTCGGCGCTTTGGAGTCGCTGACCGGTTTCGTGAAAGGCTTATCATCATGCGTCAAAACGGTTCGATTTATTCCAAGTTATGCCCGCATCGCAGCCGCAATAGTGCGCTGGCAGTTTTTCTTGCCGTTATTGCGTTCGTTGTGACAACAACCGGTGCGTTGTCCGCGCCCCCATCGAAAACCGGGAAAAGAAGCAAATCATCCAAAACGGAGAAAAAAGCCCCCGCTCCTGCAAAATCGGCGGCTTCAGCGCAGAATCGCTCCGATTTCCTGCTGAGGCTGGATCAGGCGTTTGCCACAAACGCCCTTCGAGCAGAGGACAGTTACGTCAACAAGCGCGTCACGTTTCTCACCTATGCCGGAAACACGCAGCGCAAAGACGGACGACCGCTTTTATCGACCACGATTCAGTACACAAACCCAAGTGTTTACGTCGCAGCAAACGTATCACTGGTTCCATCGATGACAAAACTTGCCGCTTCGCTGGAGCAAGGCGACCGAATCGAGGTGTCCGCAGTCCTGCGACGCCGGGACGTGCGCACCCAAAGTTCCGTTCAGTACGGTGGCTCTCTTTACAATGGATCGGGTATTGTTGGCGGCGGGACGGTAACGCAAAATTGGTCAGAGTATACGTTCGTGGAAGGAACATTCCGCGTCTTGTCCCGGGCGGCGGACGAGCGTCAAGCAGAGGCGGCGCGTTTGGCGAAACTGCGGCAGGAATCGGAGAAAGAGGAGTTGCGGCGCAACGAGGTGTACCAGCGTGCACTGCAGGATTTTGACGTGTCTTCTATCCGTGAAGTTCTGGAATGGGGGCGTGAGAGAAACGGAGCCACCGTTTGGTACGAAATGACGAACGCCTGCATAGCCGCAGACCCCAATTCGGCTAACTACGCAAAGGTTCGTGAAGCGTACCGCTTTCTGAATTCAAACGAAAGAGAAGGTGAAATTCCAGAAAAAATTTTGAAGATGCGTCGTGCGGAACTGTTGCAGGACTTACTTGATAGTGAGTTCATTAACAACTACAAGGTCAATGAGAAATTATTAGACAGATTTGAGAATGTCTTGGGATCTGAGAGAGAAAAACCATATTCCGAACCTATCGAACTCAAGGCACGAGATATTGAAGTGTTCCGCGTTTTGGCGAAGCATTATCAAGACTATTGGGGTGATGTATGGGTAGATTCCCGGTGGAAAAAAAATCAGTTCTTGGATACACTCCGCGAACTTTTCCCCAAAAAGAGCCGTTGATTCTCGAAATTGCGGCCACTCGTGCGCTGCTCATGCCGGTACGTTCAGGTGACTGCGCG
>CAXTBP010000055.1:0-28876 GCA_964241985.1 uncultured Armatimonadaceae bacterium
CGCTTGCACTACGGACACGGAAACGTTGCGCTCGGCTAAAAAATCGTCGATAAGCCGTCGCGTGGGAATGTCGGGATCAAACGCGATAAAGGGCAAATGGGACAGTTCCAAGGGCGCAATCGTGTGGCTCTCGCCTTGCGCGAGTGCATGGCGGGGGGCCGCGATACAAACCATGTTTTCCGAACCGAGCGGCACGATTTCCACTTGCGGACGCTCGCGCGGAATGGCGACAATGCCGCAGTCAATCGCGCCACTTTGCAGAGCCTCGTAAATTCGGTCGGTACGCAGATATTCCAAATGAAGATTGACCTGCGGATATTCCGTCAAATACGCGGATAAGGCCGGGGTCAAGGCGTGCAGACCGATGGAGTACACGGTCGCAACCCGGAGCGATCCGCCGACCGCTCCGGCAAGTTCGGCAAGTTCGCGCTTCAAACTGTCCGAGCGCGCCAGTATTTCTTTTGCGCCACCATATAGCATTTCTCCCGCTTCGGTAAATTGCGCGCCGGGCCGCCCCTTGCCCCGTTCCACCAAAACGTGCCCCCATTCGCGCTCCAGCGCCCGTATGCGCTGCGAAACCGCCGACTGCGACAAGTACGAGCGGGTCGCCGTTTTGGAAAACGACCGGGTTTCGGCGAGGTCAACAAATAAGCGAAGCGATTCTAAATCCATTGGGTGCGGTTAATCAAAAAGGAAAGCGGTTTCTTAAGTCGAGTATAAGCCAAACATAATCACTTGTCTAACTTATATTCGTTATACCGAAAATTCGTTTTGCTTATTCGTGCGACGGGTACTGCCCGCTTTACTTTGCCCGGTGACGAAGGTACACTATCTTCATTATTACGTGCCCAACGTGGCACGCTTTCAAGGACGTTTTGGCGCACATGGCAACCACGACACTCAAAACCGGGCAGCCCGGGAGCCGAGCATGGTTCAAGGACTCGTTTGTGATGCACAAACTGATGTCACTGACCGGCATTTTCCCCATCGGCTTTTTCATGTTTCAGCACCTCATCGCAAACTCGTACAGTTTGCGCGGCGAAGTGCCCTTCAATACGGTCGTGTCTGCCTTCGGCTATCTGCCTTTTGTCGCCCTGATGGAATGGGGCATTGTTTTCATCCCGATTATTTTCCACGCCATTTACGGCTTGTTCATCGTCGCCGAAATGCAAAGCCCGCTGACGGCGGGCAACGTCGCCCCCTACAACTACACCCGCAACTGGCTTTACGCTTTGCAGCGGTATTCCGGTATCGTCGCGCTCGGTTATATCGGTTGGCACACCTACTCGACGTGGGGCATCAAAAAGATTTTCGAGCTTCAGCAAAGCCATGAAGCGGGCTTTCGCGCTATCTCCTACGATGCCATGATGTGGCGGTTCGCCAGTCCGTGGTACACGCTGATTTATGTTGTTGGCATCACAGCGGCCTCGTTTCACCTTGCCAACGGCTTGTTCAACTTCGGCATTCGCTGGGGTATCACGATTGGCGCTGCGGCACAGAAAATCGCCGCCGTATTATGGTCGGGCGTGGGCGTCGCCTTAACGATTATCGGCGTGTGGACATCGCTCAACTTTTACGTTTTGGCGCACAAACCGCTGGAAAAATTCGGCAATCAAACCGTGACCGAACGCTTCGCAACCCTCGACGATTTGGTGCGCGAAGATAAGGCCCCGGCAAACCCCACCCCGACCGCCAAACCCGTGGATGGGCCGGGTGGCGTTTTGGACACGAATCCCCAACCGCAACCCGGACAGGTTCCCAGCGAAACCGCACCGACATCCTCCGCGTCTGGCAACACAACGACGGCCCCGTAACAGAGAAAGCACTTAGAAAAACAAATGGCAGCACCAACTAAAGCAAAGGTTATCGTCGTTGGCGGCGGGCTTGCGGGTCTGATGACCGCAGTCAAAGTCGCTGAAGCGGGCGGAACGGTTCAAATGTTTTCGCTCGTTCCCGTCAAACGTTCGCACAGCGTGTGCGCGCAGGGCGGCATCAACGGGGCCGTGAACACCAAAGGCGAAGGCGACTCGCCCGCCATCCACTTGGACGACACCGTATACGGCGGCGACTTTTTAGCCAACCAGCCGCTCGTCAAAACGATGTGCGACGCCGCGCCGGGCATCATCAATTTGCTCGACCGTATGGGCGTTATGTTCAACCGAACCCCCGAAGGACTGCTCGACTTCCGGCGCTTCGGCGGAACGCTCATGCACCGCACCGCGTATGCGGGTGCGACGACGGGCCAGCAGTTGTTGTACGCGCTGGACGAACAAACCCGTCGCTGGGAAGTCGAAGGTAAGGTCAAAAAATTCGAGTTTTGGGAATTTTTAGGTATCGTCCGCGACGAGGGCGGAAGCGGTAAGTGCGTCGGAATTGTCGCCCAAGACTTGCGCTCGATGGAAATTCAGTCGTTCCCCGCCGATGCCGTCGTGCTTGCGACGGGCGGGCCGGGAATTGTGTTCGGCAAGTCCACGAACTCGTCTATCAACACGGGAACCGCCGCCGGGGCCGTGTATCAGCAGGGCGCGTGGTACGCGAACGGCGAATTTGTGCAGGTGCACCCCACTGCCGTTCCCGGCGAGGATAAACTGCGCCTGATTTCCGAATCGGTGCGCGGCGAAGGCGGGCGCGTTTGGGTTCCCAAGAAGCCGGGCGACACGCGGCAGGGACAGGACATTCCCGAAGGCGAACGCTTCTACTTTTTGGAAGAAAAGTATCCCAAGTACGGCAACTTGGTTCCCCGCGATATTGCCACCCGTGAAATCTTCGCCAAATGCGTGGACGAAAAAATGGGCGTGTTCGGGCAGAACCAAGTTTATCTGGACGTGACGCACATCGACCGTCGCCAATTGGATTTGAAACTGCGCGGCGTGCTCGAAATCTACGAGAAGTTCGTCGGCGACGATCCGCGCGACGTTCCCATGCGGATTTTCCCCGCCGTCCATTATTCGATGGGCGGTTTGTGGGTCAACAACGGAGCCGACCCGGAAACGACGCCGTACCACATGACCAACATCGAGGGTTTGTTCGCGGTCGGCGAGTGTGATTATCAGTACCACGGCGCGAACCGTTTGGGCGCGAACTCGCTTTTGTCGTGTTTGACGACCGGGCAAATTGCCGGGCCTGCCGTGTGCAAGTACGCCGACGGTTTGGAAAACCACCCGGACGGAACCGACCCCGAGTTCGATGCTCAAACGCGGGCGCGCACCGCCCAGTACGAGCGCATCAAAAATATGCGCGGCAAAGAAAATCCGTTCAAATTGTGGAACGAACTCGGCGACGTGATGACCGAAAATATGACGGTCGTGCGCTACAACGACCGCTTGGAAAAAACGCTGGGCGTCCTCGACGAGTTGACCGAACGCTACGACAACATTGGCGTGGACGACGTGCAAGGCTGGACGAACCAAGTGCTGCCGTTTACGCGGCAGCTGCAAAATATGCTGACGCTCGCCAAGATTATGACGACGGGCGCACTGCTCCGCGACGAATCGCGCGGCGCGCATTACAAGCCGGACTTCGCCGACCGCGACGATGCCAACTTCCTCAAAACCACGGTTGCCGCGTTCGACGGCGAAAAGAACGGGCCGAAAATTTCGTATGAGGCCGTCGATACGAGCCTTGTCGCGCTCCGCCAGCGAAAATACACGAGCGACGCCCCCGCGTCCAAAACGCCGGTCGAAAAGATGGCGAAGGGCGGCGTTCCTGTCGGCACGGGCGCGATGAACGCCAACGCAACCGGCTACGCCAAAAACGGCGACTCGGTCTATGGCGTAACCGGCGCAAGCCCGAACGGCTACACGAACCAAAGCGAAGCGAACGGACACGCGGCAAGCCACACAACAAACGGCAACGGCAGCGGCGAACCGTCGGCGGGCGGGCCGGGCGCATCGGGCCGCACGATCCCTGTGCAAATCCCCGGTGAAGAAACCGTCGGTGGCGGAAGCAGCGACAACGATCCGCTGTCCACAACGCCTGCCGGTGAGTTCCCCACCGTGCAAGGCGGCGGAACCGAAGCCTCACTTACCGCACCGAACATGGCGAAAATCGAACCGGGCAAAGGCGGCGCAAACTAACCGGTTCGGCCCGCAAAGATGAATAAACAGCCCCGCCAAATGGCGGGGCTGTTTGCGTTATACTAAGAGGTGATGAAAAAATCGTTCGCCTCGATTACCACGGCTGAAGCACTCCAAATGGTTCCCGCTGACCAATTTTTTGTTTGGACGCTTAACACCGAGCCGCGCCAGCCATCTGATATTTTGACGGGTTATTTGGCCCGTCTTCAATCGTTCGATTTGAATTATACAGAAGCCGCAAAGTTAGTCCTTATTGATGCCTTGCTTGCGGAAACCGTGCCCATGTTCCCCCGGCTCAAAGTTTGGAAAGGAATCCCATTGGAATCCGACGCGCTTACCGGCTTCGCGGACTATATTCTTTCGCCAAATTATGCCTACTTAAAAGCTCCGCTTCTATGTGCTGTGGAAGCCAAGCGAGACGATTTTGTTCAGGGCCGGGCGCAATGTATAGCGGAAATGGTGGCGTGCCGCTGGAACAATGCGCAAATAGACCGAGAAATTGAGTTACACGGCATAGTTAGCAACGGGCAGACATGGCAGTTTTACCGATTGACGCCCGCGAACGCCGTATACGAAACCGCCCCCTATTCACTGGCAAACCTACCTGACCTGCTTGGCGCGCTGCATTTTGTGTGCGCTGCCTGCGCCCAATATATTCCGCCTCCTACTACGTAGGTTGTCGGGCGTGCAAGAACCGTGCGCTCAATGGCTCTATACTGCGGGCAAGAATGGGGCCGACAATCGCAAGAAACAAGACGTAAGCCGCCGATAGCGGGCCAAGCTGCGGCGAAAGCCCCACGCCAAGCCCGGCAATAACGATGGAAAATTCGCCGCGTGCGACGAGGGCGGCTCCCGCCCGCAGACACGCTTGCCTATCGTTTCCGGCTTGCTTTGCGGCCCATGCGCCAGAGAATATTTTGGTCGCCGTCGTGACAATTCCCAAACCGACTGCCATAAACAAAACGGGCGGTAGGGTTTTCGGGTCAATTTGCAAACCGAAGAACAAGAAGAAAATCGCGGAAAACAAATCACGGATCGGATGAATGAGTCGCTCAGTTTGCTTGACAATCGGGCCAGATAAGGCGATACCGACCAGAAATGCGCCGATAGCCGCCGAGACTTGCAGCTTTTGCGCCACGCCCGCGACAAGCAGCACTAAGCCCAGCGTGCTAAACAACACGACCTCATCGGATTGATGCCCGACCGCGCGGCTCAAATCCGGGCCGTAGCGGAGCGCAACATACAGCACGACGCCGACCGTCATTAGCGCGACTGATACGGAAACGAGGCCGGGTAAAAAGCCCTGCCCGATGAGAAGCACAGCGACAAGCGGCAAATACAGCGCCATCGCCAAATCTTCCAACACGAGAACCGTGAGCACGGTCGCGGTTTCCGGGTTGTTCATGCGGCCCAACTCGGACAGCACCCGCGCGATAACGCCTGACGACGACACCCATGTCACGCCGCCGAGCAGCACGGCGGCAAGCGGGGGCCAGTGCAAAAGCAATCCGAGCGCGAGGCCGGGCGTAAAATTGAGCGCGAAATCTACGATTCCTGCGCTCATCCCTTTGCGCAGATTGTCCTTGAGTTCGCTGCTCGTGTATTCCAAACCGAGCATAAACAAAAGGAGCAAAACGCCAATCTCGCCGCCAATATGAACGATATTTTGGCTAAACCGAAGAGGAAGCAGGCCTCCGTTGCCGAACGCGAGACCGGCGAGCAAATACAAAGGAATGGTCGAAAACGTCAGCCGCCGAGCAAGCCGTGTGAGCAGCGCCAGCCCGATAATGAGCGCGCCGAGTTCGATAAAAACCAGCGATATTTCAGGCGGGGCGGCGGAAAGGTCGTGCGGCATACGCCTTTATCGTATCATTTTTGCCTCAGCCCCTATTTCACGATCCGTCCGTCAATCGCCCAAAGGCCGCGCACACCATCCACAGATGTGTCGCTAATCGCGGTTATCGTGCGGGCGTTTTTGACGAACAGCGCGTTCCAACTGCCGCTTACGTTTTCCGGGGAAGGAAACGGAATGGATTTGCGTTTGAAGTGATGCGCGGTTTGGTCACCGACGTACACCGCCATTTGTGCTTCTTTGCGCCCGCCCTCGTTACTTTGGCAAGACAGCACGGTTTCACCGGACGGCATTTGCGCAAGATACGGCGCACCGGCATACACGCGCTCGCCCAGCGGCGGCTCGATTGCTTCCCACCGACGAATGGTATCGCCCCCGTTGATCACGGGCGCGTTCTTTCCGCTCGAAATTGAAAGCAAAGCGGGCTGCAATGAATTGCCCGGCTTCATGCCGTTGTCCTCAATGGCGACGGTTATGTCCGATTGCTTTTGCAGCAGAATCGGCACAGGCATTCCGTCACGGTGACCAATGCGCAGGCTGACGATTTCCGGTTTGCTCCACGTTCGGCCTTCGTCTTGAGAGCGCATCCGCGTGATTTCCTGATCGTCGTTCTTTGGATAGGGAAACTCGTTGGCGAAGAAAAGTTGGATTTCGCCGCTTGGCAGTTGCAGTGCGGCGGGTTCCCAGCACCCCCGGCCCGGTTCACTTCCTGCTTCGTAGGCGTTTTTTTGCGATTTCCATGTCAAGCCGTGGTTGTCGCTAACGCACATCCCAATTGCGAAGCGGTGTTTCTTGTCGCGTGGGCGTTGATTGTAGAAGTACAGAACGCGCCCGCCCCGCAGAACGAGAAGTTCCGCATTTGCCGCGCCCGCGTACGGTAATTCGCGCACGATTTGTTTATCACTCCACGTTTTGCCGTCGTCTTTGCTTCGCGCCGCCCACGCTTGGCCCGCTTTTTCGTAAGCGCACAAAAGGTCGCCGTTCGTTAAACGCGCGATACGCCCGTAGGTTGCGCCGCGCTCGATGCAAACCCGCGTTGCGCTATTCCACACGATGCCGGGTGTATCCTCAACGGGCGCGGCAGTTTGCAGAGTGTGTTTCGCAGTTTTTGCGGGCCGCAATGCGCCGCCTGAAACACTAACTCCAAGTCCGAAAACAACCACGAAGGCTGCCGCACGCCGTTGCCAATCTGTGTTTTTTGTTCGTTTAATAATCATTACGCGAAATAGTCACTTTGCTTATACCCTGCCATACAGCGTAATCGGGTACAATTAGGATACCTAAAACCATTCCGTTAGAAGGCCTTTTTGTATGTTCGCACTCCCCATTATAACGTCGGCGACGGCGGGAACCGCGCCGACCGAGAAAGAAATCGCGGCAAGCGGCGAAAGCCCGGCCCAGTTGCGCCGCGAAATGAGTGATGTCACGATTGAAGTGACAGTCGTGCGGCAAAACGGCCCGGACGATGCGCCCTACAACGAAGTGTTTCTCATCCCCTACCGCCCGCGCATGAACGTGATTTCCGTGCTGATGGAAATTCAGAAAAATTCCACCAACCGCGAGGAAAAAACGGTTGCGCCGGTTGCGTGGGAACAAGCGTGCTTGGAAGAAGTGTGCGGCTCGTGTACCATGCGAATCAACGGCAAAGTGCGCCAGTCGTGCTCGGCCCTCATCGATAAGGTCGCGCCGCTGACCGGTAAAACCCGCAAACTGCATTTGGCCCCGATGAGCAAATTCCCGGTCGTCCGCGATTTGTGCGTTGACCGCTCAAAAATGTTCGAGAATTTGGCGAAAATTCAAGGCTGGATTCCGATTGACGGAACCTACGATTTAGGCCCCGGCCCGCGTATGTCGCAGCAGCAGCAGCAGCTCGCCTACGATTTTTCCCGGTGCATGACATGTGGCTCGTGTTTGGAAGCCTGCCCGCAAATCAACGAGAAAAACAACTTCATCGGGCCTGCCGCCATCGGTCAGGTGCGGCTTTTCAACTCCCACCCCACCGGCAAACTCAACGCCGATGAGCGACTTGAAGCCGTGTCCGGCCCGGACGGTATTGCCTCGTGCGGCAACGCGCAAAACTGCGTACAAGTCTGCCCCAAGGAAATCCCGCTCACGCGCGCCATTGCCGAACTGCACCGCGACACAACCGTATACCGCATCAAAAAATGGCTGGGCCGGTAGTCGTTTATTGGTCGAAGCAAGCAAAAAGCCGCTCAATTTGGGCGGCTTTTTGCATTATTTTAGGTAACACTTTTATGTCGCCAGCGCAGGCGGAACAACAACTGCTTGTCGCATCAGCAACAAATCGAAATCGTTGCGATCAAGAATGCCGAAGTTATCTACGATTCCACGTGCGGCAACTAAATGGTAGGCGGCTAACGGTTCGTCCATAGGTCGTGACGGCAGCGATAATTTTGCACCGCTTAACGGGTGATTGTATATCCTTCCGTCATTATCGTTCACTTCAAAGCCCAGATGCCGCAAAGCACTGTCCAAGTCGCTGTAAGTCAAACCCGCAATTCGTTGAATCATTGTTTGCCTTTCACAAGGTGCGCTTAGCGTTTTTGATACGCCGCCATTCCATTAGAGCATCCTCACTCACATGCTGCTCATTTCCAAAGCGAACCGTCAGGGTTTGCCCGGCGTCAGATCGTGAAATAAAGGTCGATGCCTGAACGTGTACCCAATAGCCTACATCGTTCTTTGCATCAAAAAGTACCAATATAACCGGCGCTTTTTCGTCTAACCAAAAATCCCAATCGCGCCGCTCTATTGTGAGAGCGACTTCCTTACCGCTTTCGACAAAGCGAGGCGACTCCGTCGCTTTCAACTGAATAGCGATGAAATCGGATTCAACTTCGCCATTTTCACTATACGTGAATACGATCAGGTCATAGCCGTAATCATGGTACACCCGCTCAGCGGTGTGTCCGGCGCACAGAATGAAACGCTCAATATGGTTTACGCTTAAATCCGCTATAATGTGTTCCCGTGTGCGCCGCTTCCGCATCAATTATTGTAGCACAAGCACATCTTGTAAACGGTGCTACGGCTGTTTCAGCAGCCAAGCTGAGGCGGTGGGAATGCCCTGTTTGACCATGGAATCATAATGCCCACCGGACGAAGCGGTTTTGAGTGTCACGCTTTTGTTGGTTTTCTGAACCGCTTGGGCGAAGGCGTCCACATCGGCGGGGCGAATCACGGTATCGTCGTCGGCCCGAAAAAGAAACATCGGTTTGGTCAAGCGGGCGATGTTGTTGTGCGGCGATAAAGCGTCCAGCGTTTGTACCAAGCCCGTCGCGCCTGCGGCTTCTATTTGACCCGCCATACCGACAAAGCGAGGAACGTTGACCTCCGGCGCGAGCGCGATACATCCGGCAACACGCTTGTCATACGCCGCCGTTTGCAACGCCAGCGTGGCTGCCGACGAGTGCCCGGCGACATAGATATGTTTTTTGTCGATCCACGGCAACCGTTCGGCAACATCAATCGCGGCCTGCATATTACGAATACCGGCCCGCGCCGCCACGAATTTTTTCGCGGCGGCGGCGATTGCCGCATGGCTTTCCTGTCCGTCGGGAATGGCTCCGTCCACCTCGCAGGCGATAACGGCAATTCCACTGGACAGATACCCGACGTGTTCATTGGCGTCGCCTTCGCCTAAATTCATGCCATCGAAAAGATGCGACCCCGCCGGGGCCATCACGACGCAGCGCACGGGCTGCGTCCGTGCCGCGAACGGGCGATACACCCAAAGATTGCGAGCCGTGATGCTGCCGCCTGCAACCGACGTTTGGAAACGTTCGCCGCCACCGGCAACATTGAGCGTGACGGGCGAAACGGCTTCGAGAGGCGGGCTAAGCGTAACAATCTGTGCCGGGGAGCGATTATCCACCGCCTTTTGCACATTAGCGCGCTGGGCGGACGAAACGCGATTGCCGCACCCAGCGGATACCGCAAGCAGAGCGCACAACAAAGGGGCGCAAAAGGATTTGGTTCGCATGATTTCCCGACTCTTGACCAGTCTAAAAAAGGCTAATCAAATTATACGGGCAAACCTGCCGATTTTTGACGGTTGCCCGCAACCTATTTTTCGAGGCTCGGCTTTTGTTTAACGAACCTGAATTGAGCAACCGTTAGAATTTGTTGGCAGGAGCAACGGGTTTGGGGTAGCGCGTCTGCGCCGCTTTGTGGTTTGCTTGCGCTTTGGCACGCGCGGCTTCCAATGCGTCGCACGGCGGAGGGGTTAGGCAGTCGGGCGGCGCGGAGGCGGAATTAAACGGTAGGATGCGCGCCATACTGGGCATCGGCGCGGCATAGGATTGGGCCGTTTTCATCAGGCTGAGTAGCGCAAACAAAATACACCCGCCCAAAAACGCCGACAGAAGCCACTGCTGTTTTGCGGGTAAAAACGACGCGCGCGGGGCGGCAAGCATTGTGGGAGCAGTCGGGGCGAAATGAACCGCGTCGGCGAGAAGCAGGGACACGCCCGCAAGCTGCGTGAGCCGCTCACTGCACGGCGCGCAAATCGAAAGATGTTTGTGTATTCGCGCCGCATCGCTTGCGTCCAGTTGCCCATGCGCGAGAAGCAGCAGGTCTTTTTCGTAAATTTTGCAGGCCTTCATGCTTCGACCCGCACCTTTCGGCCTGTGGCGGCGAAATCCCCGCACACGATAGAGGCGTTGGAAGGCGTGGACGTGCGCTTTTCGGTCGGCGCGGATTCGACAGCCCACGGGGTTTCTTTAAGCAAATCGGCAATTTTGGCGTGCGCCGCATAAAACTGGTATTTGACGGTGCTTAGATTGCGCCCCGTTGCCTGCGCGATTTCGGGAAGGGTCATTTCGGCATAGAAGTACAGTAAGACCACTTCGCGCTGACCGGCGGGCAGTTTATCCAGCGCGGCCAAAACCGCTTTGCGTCGCTCTTTGGCTTCCAGTCGGTCGCCGGGCAACTCCATTCCCACCCTGCGCTCCCCACTGCCACCGCTGCCTTGCCTTACGGTTTCGTAAAAGGGTTCTCGCTCGGGAAGGGAAGCGACTTCGGATTGCTCGTGCCGCCCTTTGCGCTCCCGGGCGCGGTTGGCGTCGATGGTTTTATGCAGGGCGATTTGAAAAAGCCACGTTTTGAAGCGCGCGTTCGGCTCAAAATGCCCGATACGCATCCACGCGCCCAGCAGAGTTTCCTGCACGACATCGTCGATGAGTTCGACGCTTGCGCGGCGGGCGATAAATCCGCGCAACAGCGGCAAATGGCGCAAGCATAACGCATCGAAAGCCGCGCGATTACCGTTTTGGGCGGCGCAAACAAGGGCGGCTTCTTCGTCTTGATCTAATGCAGGCGCGCTTGAAACGAACGCAGGGTTGTTAGCGTTCGACGGGCGGTACGTTTCCGTCCGTTCGCGCCAAAATTGAAGCCTCACGAGGGATTAACTCCTGCTTGTGTCGAATACGACGGCCTACGAAACATGAAATGAAGCATGGGCGGCATTGCCATTAATGGGAACGGGTTGCGCAAACGGTTTCCCATGTTCTTTATATCGCGCCGATTCGCACAAAAGTTGGACACGAGAAAGGTTTTGGCAAAAAAACGCCCACGGCTTGATGCCGTGGGCGTTTTGTGTTTGCGTCGGGCCGATTTTATCGAACGGTTGGCGCGGGCGACGGCATCGCGGCAGGCGATGCGGACGGCGACGCACTGGGCGCGGCTGCCGCCGACGCGCTGGCTTCCGGGGACGGCGCAGCCGCCGTTGTGGCAGACGCCGGTTCTTCGGCGGGCGTATTGTTTTCCGCTGCGGAATTAATGGCGTTTGTCGCCGATGAAGCCGCGGCTTTCACGGGCGCAACGGCGGGCGCGACGGTTTGTTCGGTGATTTTGGAGGCCAAAATCGCAATCGCCCGACGGGTTTTCTTTTCTGCAGGCGTCAGGCCTTTGTTTGAGGCCAAGTGATCCATCTTTTTCTTGATGTCCGTCAATGCGGCAAGCGACTTGTCCATTTTTTCGCGGTACGATTCGCCGCCGCCCGCATCGGTGTCTTTGAGCGAGGCCAAAAACTCCTGCTCCAACTGCTCGCCGACCGCATCGGTGACGGCGGGATTTTGCCCGTCGTCGAGCATTTGCTTGACTTCGTCTTTGTGGGCGTTCAGAAAGTCGTCCAAGTGCTCGCCTAACTTGGGCGCGTTTTGGCTGGCGTAACCGGAAATATCACCGAGCACCTGATTTTCCAACCGCTCCCGGTACAAGGGCATCTGCTTGATGGCGTAGTCCGGGGCTTGTTCGATCAAGGCAGGCACGCGCCGCTTAACCTCGTCGGCAAGCGAATTTGCGCCGTCGTCCACTTTTTCCACGACAATGCCGTGCGCGATCTCGGCGGCGTTGGCGGGCTGCATGGAATCTTGAAACCGCTTGGTGATAATTCCCAAATACACGACGACGAAAATGCTAAGAAGCGCGCTTGCGATCCGCGTAATCATGAGCGAGCGTTTGGCTTCGGCAACCTCTTCTGTGATAAAGGTTTCCGCCGCGCGTCCGGCGTTTGTCGTGACGGGGGCGCTCGTTGGCGGTGTCGTGCCGTCGGTTTCGGCGGGAACCGGGTACGAGCGCGGGGCCTGCTTGTTGTTTGGGTCTTGGGAAGGCGGTGTCATGCTCATTTTTTGGCTCCTTTAACGGCGTCCATTTTCGTGCTCGTCTTCACGGGCGAAAAACTCGCCGACGGTTTGGGGCTTGCCGATACGCCGCCGATTTTAGCTTCGGCGGGGGCGAGTTCGCGCAAATCGTCACGCACCAAATCCATGACCGTGAGCGCCATTTCCCAGTTCGCCACGTTTTCGCTCGGGCTGACTTTTTCCTGCGCCTTGATGGTTTGGATATTGGTCGCAATGCCGTCCATCGCTTCCAAGTGCTTGCTCATCAACGAATCGGCAACGGCGGGGATATGTTTTTCACCCACCGTCGTCATGTTTTCGACGAGCGCTTTGATTTTGTCCTCGGTGGCGTCGGGGAACATTTCCTTGATTTTGCCTTCGCGCTTGGTCAACTCTTCGCTAAACGTCTTGTTGAAAACTTCCTCGCTTTTGGATTGCAGGTTGGTTTGCAAAGCGTTCAGTTCGTTCATCGAGGCTTGCGCAAGTTCGGGGCTGCGGTCGTTGAGTTTGAGAAACGACTTTTCGACCTGTGGGCGCATTTCCGCTAAGGTTTGTGTCGCAATCTGCTGGACATTGGGAACGACATCGCGCTGCAAGCCTTCCGACAACTTCGACGTAAATTCGGTTTGTGTCGGCCCGGGGTTGATCAAACCGAGCGCGGAGGCGCGGAGCGTAAAAATCGAATAAATCACCATCAGCGCGGTAATGGCAAAGGCGGCGTAGCGCCAGATCGCGGCTTCGCGGCGCATGGCCCGCAAAGCGTCTACCTGCTGCGCGACATCGCCGGTTTGTACGGGCGGCAGGTTCGGAGAAACCGTCATACTTTTTGTCCTTCTTTTCGTTTGAGCGCGTTTTTGGTTCGCGTTGTTTACCCGGCGCAGCCGTGCATAGCGCGGGCGAAATCCGGCGAATCCGTTCACTATCTACCCTAAAATCCGCAAAACCGACCGGGCACGAAGTTAATTAAAATGGCAATAGGTACTATGGAGCGGACGCTTCCTCCTTTGCCGCAGGTTGCGGGCTTTGTCCGCCGCGTGTGAAAAGGCCGTCGGTTTTGCGAGGAAAGCCCTCATGGGCGGGCTGCTTCCTCGATACTACCCGTGGTTATACCCGACATTTGCGTTTTTTTGTTGCCCGCCTTCGTGCGATAATGAGTTTATGGAAAACGGAAAACAGCCCTCACCGACGCGGCAGTCGCAGAAACCGTTTGGATCGTGCAGAAACTGGACTGGGTATACAACGACAACTGGTATGAGTTGGAAGAAGATATTCCTTTGAAGGTGTTTACTGACCGTCAATACGCCGAACGATACGGAGAAATTTTGACGCAGCAAGAACAAGACAAATGGGCCGCTTTTGTCGCATCTGAAGGCAAAGATTTGACAAACCTAACTTATTTCTTTGGCGGCTTTTCGCGTATGACAACACTTACCGAGGCCGAATTCATCCAGCGATTAAACGCGGGCGGAATTCCTGTTCAACTTGGCGACTGCTGGGGAGTGCAATGGATAGAATGGTCGCCCGCTCAACGGCAGTTTTTTTGGGGATTGTTTGATCTTATACAATTCTACGAAATCGTAGAGGTTGAGCTAATCCCATGAATCAAGAATGTTACAGCGAAGTCGGCATATTTTATCTGGTGCGGCTCCGCGAGGGTTTTCGATTGCGAACGATACAACCGCGTGATGTAACCGTGCATTTTAACCAGATAAAAAAGTTATTCAAGACGCATGAAGCCGCCCGTGCATACGCCCAAAACACGTTACCTACGGACAAAAACCCTTTCGACATGGATACAAGTTGGGGTTTATCTGTTCATAGTGGGTTCATTGTCATCGCACACTGGGAAGCAGACGATGACGGTTTTGAGGAGGGAGGCAAGGATAAACACCTGCCCTCTTTGATTGTTCCAGAAGCACTTATAATGCTCGGCGATAGCGAAACCCGCATTGAAGATTTCACGCAGTCATGTCAACGCATAGGTGTCGTTCCGCCGAACTTGGGAGAAAATTGGTATCGCTCTTTCGGGGATTTTTCGGACAATGCGCTCGGGGAGGCTTGGCAGAATGACCTTGTCACACGGTTGCGCCAGTGGTGGGAAGATAACAAAGACGTTATGACAGACGAACAAAAGGCGGCTATTTGGCGCACGCTGCACCCGCGCCCGTATGAAATCGTGTCGGTTCCGCTGGAAAGGGTGGCGCAATAATGGCGAAGGCACTCGTTCATGCCCGCTCATCGGTGAAACGCTGGGGCGGCGTGCCCGAAGATTATCTGCCCATCCACGAAAAAATGGACAGTACCAAAGCCGCGCACGCGAGCGTGACGCATCGGTGCGTCTTTCATTCGGCGTTCGGCATTTTTCTGATTGAAGAATTGTTCGGGCGCACACTAACCAACACGGACGGGCGCGAAGTGTTTGTGCGCGATATTGCCGAGCAGCACGTTTTGGAAGATTTGGGCTGCATTCCATCGCTGTCGGATTGGCTAAACGAAATGCCCGACAAACCGTGGATGGCCGGAGCGCGCCGGGCCGTGCACCGCGAAAACGTGGAAATCGTTCGCAGCACGGATTAAGGCCAACAGAAAACCAAAAACGACCCGCGTCTGACGCGGGTCGTTTTTGTGGAAGGAATTATTTTGGAACGGGCGCGGATTAGGAGGCCATTTTGCGTTTGCGGGCGCGGAGAAGACCGAAGGCAATCGGCAGGCCCGACGTTCCGATGAACGTAAGCAGACCGGGTTCGGGCACGGGGTTCGGGTTCGTTGACTTTTTGGTCGTCGTCATCGAAAAGGTGACGCCGTCGTTATAGTAGTGGCAGTCCGGGTCAAAGCCGAAGGCAAGGTTGTTGCCGTTGGCGATGTAGGAGTTAAGCGCGGCAAGCGCGGTCGAACCGAACGTGAACGTCACAGTTTTCGCCGTCGTTGCGTCGGCCCAGTTGTTGGACGCCGAGCCGAGTTGCCAACCGTTGATGGCGGAATTGTAGTTCCATTTCGTGCCGGTCGAAACCGTAACGGCGCTCGATCCCAACGCGATACCCTGCGTGCCGTTTGCGACAAGCCACGGGGCATTGTTGCCGTTCGCGTCTTTGCCGTTGTGGTAGCGGGCATTGGAAAAGTCGTCGGTCAAATCGGACACGTTGCTGTTGGACGATTTATCGTCGGCGAACTCTTTGACGCCGGAATACACGGCGGTGTCGAACATCCAAAGGTGCATCGCATTCGACGCTTTTTCCCAGTTCGCAATGTTGGTGAACGTCAAGCTCGCGCCGGTAACGGTCACTGCCGTGGTGTCGACGCCCGGCGTGTTCAAACTCCACGTGTACAGGCTGTGGTGGTCGAAGTCGTTCATGTCCTTCGGGGTCGGCTGGTACGAGTACGTGCCTTGCGCGTGTGCGCCGGGGGAGGTCAGCAGGCTAAGAGCAAGGGCAGCAGTAACGGGTAGAAGGGAAGTGAAACGAGCGATAAGGCTTTTCATAACGAGATTTGGTTCCTTTGTCTCTATCGTGCCCGGAGCGTTTTTTTGCTCTTGGGCGGCGTGTTCGGTTTACATCTATATGATAGGCAAACGGCGTTAAACACTCGTTAAGAACAACCCCGTATCTTTATCAAGAAACCGCCATCAAATCTACCAGTAAATTTCAAAATTTTATTTAATGGTAGGTTTAACGATGGTTTTACGACGGTCGCGCGACCTTTTGGAAGGAACCAAACGGACGCGACGCGAACCAATTCCCATGCCAGCTGCTGCCGCTCTTCCCCCATCCGCCCAGCGTGAGGCCAAACGTGAGAGCGCGGACGAGTTTATTTCTCCCCGCCCGTCGCCGTTTTTTCAGGGGCTTTTCCGTGCGCTGCTGCCGGTTTTGCTGCCCGCGCTTGGCGTCGTTCGCGTTGAGTACGAACCGAGCGACTTGGCGCGGCTCAACGCTATCGGCGCGCAATCGGTTTTGCTTTTGCCCAACCATCCCACCAACACGGAACCCGCTCTGCTTTTTCATTTGTCGGCAACCATAGGCAAGCCGTTTTATTATTTGGCAAGTCAGGAAGCGTTCGAGCATTTTTGGGGATTGTGGGGCAAAATCATAAGGCGCGTGGGCGCGTTTTCGGTCGTGCGCGGCACGGCGGATCGGGCCTCGTTTCGAGCGACGCGCGAACTGCTTTCCAAACCGGATACGCGCGTCGTTATTTTTCCCGAAGGCGAAGTGTACAGCCAAAACGATTCGCTGCTCCCCTTCCATACCGGTGTGTTTCAGTTGGCGTTTTGGGCGATGGATGACAAAAAGAAAGCGGGCCTGACAACCGGCGACGGCGCGGATTTGCTCCTTGTGCCCGTCGCGCTCAAATACCATTACACGCGCGATATGTCCGCGCCCATCGCCCGCTCACTATTTCGGCTGGAAGTATTTACGGGCGTTTCCCCCGCCCCGTCCGCGCCGCCGTACGAGCGATTGCGCCGCATCGGCGTCGCCATGCTGCGGTCGCTGGAGCGCGAATACCGTATCGCGTCGCCGAAAACCGAGGATGAGAATAGCAATTTGTCGCCACGCCTGAACGCCATCAAGGAAGCGATTTTGGATCGCGTTGCGCTTGCCGCAGGCGTTCCGGTTCCCAAAGGCGAAACCTTGCCCGAACGGATGCGCTTTTTGCTTCATGCCGTGGACGAGGTGGAAAAAGACGCGCCCATAGCCCATCCGTCGCCGTATGATTGGTCGCTTCGCCATGCCCAGCGCAAACGCGCCCAGCCACTTCTGCGTGACTTGGAACGCTTGGCAAACTGGATCGCCGTATTCGATGGCTACGTGCGCGCCGACCCAACGGTTGAGCGAATGGCGGACACGCTCGTCCGTTTGGAGCGCGAGTGTTGGGGCAAAGTTCTTTTGCGCGGCCCGAAATCGTGCTGCGTCCGCATTGGCGAACCGCTCTCCTTGAAAACGTGCCTGCCAAACTACGAAGAAAACAAAAAAGCGGAAGTGCAGCGCGTCGCGCGGGAAATGGAAGCGCGGGTTGGGGAATTACTCCGGTAATTCCCGGCCCGCCTGCACGGCGAGCGCCTGCATACAGCCGCCCAAAATCATAACCGCGAACGCAATCACGAACACGGGTTTGTAGCCCAGCGAGTGCATAAGCGGCAGCGAAAGCAGCGGAGCCAAAACGCCCCGCAAGCCGAACAAAAGCGAATGCAGCGATTGATACTGCGCGGCACGCCCTGGTTCGGCGTAGCGCAAAATAGACGCCATATAGGCAAGTTCGATGCCGGATAAACCGAAGCCCATCAAGCCGCTGCCGGGCAAGAGCCACACGGGATTATGCGCGACCGTGTAAACAAGCGGCACGCAGGCGACGCACACGATACTCCACAAAACCGCGTGCGCGGGCGTGTGCTTGTCCATGAACCGACCCCAAAAGAACGCGCCGAAAATCTGACACAGCGCGCCTACGTTCGCCAAATTGGCGATTTGCGTACTCGTGATTCGCAGTTCGTCCACCTGAAACAAGGCATACAACGGCTGCACCATCAGGTTCGCGGCCCCGTACACAAACACGGATAAGGCGAAATAACGGTACGCGCGGTTCGTTTTAAGGATGCTGACCGTATCGCGCAAAAATACCCAATAGGTCGTTTGCGGCAGCAAGGGCGGCGGGGTCTCACGCGGCAATGGTTTGACGTTCCAAAACGCGAACGCGGCCCCGATTCCAATAAGGGCAGCAATCGGGAACAGCCAGCGAAACGATACGTGATGGTCGAGCAGTCGCCCGGCAACCAGCGTCGCGCAAAACAGCGCGGCTTGCTGGATAGCGCGCACGTAGCCCATGAGTTGCCCGCGCTCACGGTCGGGGTAAATGTCCTTCATCAAGGAACTGTAGGCAGGCATGGAGACCGCGCCGACAATCTGCAAGCCGGACACAAGGCCAATAAACACGTCGCCGGTCAGGGCGAGCGGCATCAAAAGCAGAAACGCGCGGGCGATTACCCACGAGAATACGCAAAAGGGCTTTTTCTCGCGCCCTTCCATCGTCCGCGCCCAAAACGGCGAAAACAAATTGCCGACGAACGGGGCGGCAATGAGCAAGGCAATCGCGGTTTGCGAGGAATGTAAGTCGCCGCGCGCAATCTTGACGAAAAACGGGCTGGTCATGCCCATATAAAGCCCGGTTAAACCGCCGGTCAGCGCATCCCAGCGGAACGAATACACGGCGGCGCGGGGAACCGGCAATGCTTGACGGGCCACACGGCGGGCGCGGCGCACCAAAGGACGAGCGGCGGGCGGCGCGACGGAAAACTTCACACCGTCAACGTTCGGCGCGCGGTGGGCAAAAAACCTGCATTTGGCCCCCCTGCCCCCCAATAATGGGGGGTTCTGAATGGCTTGCCACGAACCGCCAACTGTGCGAAAGAACGAAACGCTTGTCAGAACCCCCCATTATTGGGGGGCAGGGGGGCCTCGGCGTCCGCCTCCATTTTGCGCATACGTTTGCGGAAGCTCCACCAAAGCCATGCGGCGTTGAGCGGCGAGGTAATCAAAAACGCAATCCATACCGCGCTCAAACCGCCGTGCAAAAACGTCAAAAACACCCACGCCAAACCGACCGCGCTCCAAATTCCCAGCGAATTAATCAGAAGCGGGTGGCGCGTATCGCCCGCGCCGCGCAGTGCGCCCGACTGCACGAAAAGCACGGCCCAAAACGGCGGGCTCAACGCGACGATACGCAGTCCGTCCGCGCCAAGCGCAATGACGTTGGGGTCTTTGGTGAACTGTCCCATAATAGGAGCCGCCAAAACGAAGGCGGCGACCCCGATTATACTCATCCAAACCACCGCCCCGACGGTTGCGATGTGGGCCGCGCTCGCCCCGACGCCCGGACGTTTCGCGCCGATGCTTTGCCCGACCAATGTAGTGGCGGCGATGCCGAAGCCGAAGCCCGGCATAAAGGAAAACGACAACGCGGTCATGGAAATACGCTGTGCGGCGAGCGTGTCGGTTCCCAAGTGCGCGACGATTACCGTTAAAAATAAAAACGCCGTCGTGATAATGAGCTGTTCCAGCGATGCGGGAACACCCAAGCGCAGTACGTTTTTGACAACCGACCAATCGGGACGCCAACTGCCTTCGCCGCCGATACGGACGCCATTGTGGCCTTTCCACAAAACGATGAGCAGCAAAACGAGGGCCAATGCCCGCGCGATGAACGTCGCCCATGCGCTGCCAACCGCGCCCAGGTTCGGAAGGCCCCAATGTCCGTAGATAAGGCCATAGGCGAGGGCGGCGTTGACGACGTTGGCAATCGCGGTCACGATCATGGGCGTGCGGGTATCGCCCGCGCCGCGCAAAACGCCGCCGCCTATAATCAGTGCGACCAAAACCACGACGGTTCCCATCGTCACTTGCAGGTAGGCCGCGCCGATTTGGGCAACGTCGGGGGCGAGGCCGAAAACCCGAACGAGCGGGTGCGCGAAGAAAAAGCCCACAAGGGCGAGCGGAACAGACAGCAATACGCTCCACAGAAGCGACTGCCGCCCTAAGCGGCTGGCGACGTGGGGTTCTTTCGCGCCGACCGCCTGTGACACCAAAACGGAACTTCCGATAGAAAGCGCGGACAAGGCGGACAGCACGAAGAACATGATCTGCTGCCCGCTGCCGACCCCGGCAACCGCCGCCGTGCCGATACCCGCGACCAGCACGGTATCGACGATACCAAGCAGCGTTTCCAACAAATTCTCGCCGATAACCGGCCATGCAAGACCGAAAACACTGCGCCGCAGCGCGGCGGGATCATTACCATCGGACGGGAGCGCGATTTCCGAGGTTTCGCTTATGGCTTCCAGAAAAACGTCTCTTATGCTGTCACGGGCGGAGCGTGTTGTGCCGCCGTGTCATCGTGCAACTCTTTTTGGTCGGGGTCGCCGACGATGGTATCCACTCCCAAGAAGCCGTCAAGGATCGCGTCGTCGTGGCGTTTCGTCCAGTTACCGAACTCTTCGCCCGGATTGTGCGTGCGGTTGAAGGCGTTCAGCAAGTTTTCGAGGGCGTACTGCACGTTCTCGGCGGGGACTTTGCGGTGGATGGCGTGCGTGAACGAGCGGTTTTTACCCGTCGCGCCGCCCAGATGGATGTCGTAGGCTTCGGTTTGCGTTCCGTTCGCGCCGCGCACTTTGCAGCCCTGCAAACCGATGTCACCGACCGCGTGCTGGGCGCAGCCGTTCGGGCAGCCGTTCATGTTGATGCGCAGGTTGCGGTCGAATTTGACACTATTTTCCAAGTGCGTCACGATTTGGATCATACGCCCTTTGGTTTCCGTAATCGCCAAGTTGCAGAACTCGGTTCCCGTGCAGGCAATCGCGCCGCGCCGAACGCTGTGCCCTTCCCATTGGAAACCGGCATCTTTAAGGGCGGCAAGCGCGTTGTCCACATTGGCGTCCGGCACATTGGGCAAAAGCAAATTCTGCATGTGCGAACAGCGGATTTCACTTCCGCCGAACTGTTCGGCGATTTCGGCCAGCCGCATGAGTTGCGCACCGGTCACGCGGCCCGTCAAAACCGTCAAGCCGATCCAGTTCAGGCCCGATTGCTTTTGCGGATGGACTCCGATATGGTCGCGGTACACGTTTTCGGGCGAATGATCGGGCGCGCCGGGCCGGGGCGTGTAACCCAGATATTTGATTAACTCTTCCTTAAATCGGTCGGCTCCCCAATCGGCGACCAGATACTTGAGGCGTGCGTGCGTCCGTTTTTCACGGTAGCCGAAGTCGCGGAAAATCCCGGTCACGGCCCGGCAGGCGTCCACGGCTTGATCCGGCGTGAAGAACGTATCGAGCCACACACCAAAATGCGGCTGCGTGGACAGTCCGCCGCCGACGCGCAGGCCAAAGCCCGGCTCGCCGGTTTGCGGGTCGCGCGCGCCGACCAGCGAAAAATCGTGAATTTCCGGCTGGCAGCATTGTTCGGGGTCGGCGGAAACGCTCAGTTTGAACTTGCGCGGCAGGTTGGAAAATTCTTTATTGCCCGCCATGTGCTTGTGGATCGCGGCAATCGCGGGCCGCACGTCCAGCACTTCGTCGTTGTGAAAACCCGCGACCGGACAGCCGACGACGTTGCGCGGAATATCGCCGCACGCCCCCGCCGTCGTGATGCCGACGCTCGCCAATGCGTCAATAATCGGCGGCAAATCCGCAATGGTCAGCCAGTGCCATTGAAAGGTTTGCCGCGTCGTCACGTCCGCAATACCCCGCGCGTAACGGTCGGTGAGCGTGGCGATCATTTTAAGCTGCTCGGCGGTTGCCTGCCCGCCCGGCAGCTTAATCCGCATCATGAAGTGGCCTTCATTGGGGCGCTGTTGGTAAATTCCGTACCAGCGCATCCGCACGAAATCGCCCTCTTCGATGCTACCGAAGCCCGTTTGGGCGTAGCGCAGAACGTCGTTCCAAACGTCCAGTCCATCTTTTTCTTTTTTAAGCAGTTCGACTTTATTCATGAAAAATTCTAATCGTTAAATCCAGTTGGAATAGTATGTTTATCGTAGCACGGTGAAAAACAGGGCGCAAGGTAATCCAACGGCGGCACGGCGGTAAAATGAGCGTATGATTTTGTGTGTCGGGTTATCCCCCACAGTGCAGCGCACTTTGTTTTTCGACGGTTTGCAGAGGGGCGAAGTCAACCGCGCCAAACAAGTTTTGACGACGGCCTCGGGCAAAGGCGTCAATGTCGCGCGGGTTCTGACCACGCTTGGCGCAGACGCCCGCTTGGTTCACCTGCTCGGCGGCGCGTCGGGTCGCTCTATCGCCGACGCATTGGACGCGGACGGGATTCGGCACGATGTTGTGTGGGATGAGGACGACACGCCGACTCGAACGTGCTCCACCCTCTTGACCGCAAGCGGCGAAACGACAGAACTGGTCGAAGAGGCCGCGCCGATTGCGCCGCACGACGCCCACTTAATTAAAGCCTCCATTGTAAACGGATTGCTCCAAGCGCAAGCCGTGTGCTTGTCCGGGTCGCTGCCGCGCGGCATGGAACCGGAACTCTACGCCCGCATCGTGCGCGAGGCCAAGCCGTACAATGTGCCCGTCGTCGTGGATGCGCAGGGCGAACCGCTTCGACTGGCCCTCGCGGAACGCCCGTTTCTCGTCAAGCCGAACCGCGACGAAGCCTTAAAAACCCTAAACCTCGCGCCGTCCGGCGACGCCGACCGCGACGCGAACGTCGCCGTTTCCGGCTTAATTGACTCGGGCGCGCAGTGGGCACTCGTATCGTCGGGCAAAACCGGTTCGCTGCTCGGCGACGCGGACGGCAATCGGTGGCGCATCACGCCCCCGACCGTCGAAGCCTTAAATCCCATCGGCTCGGGCGATTCGCTCGCCGCCGGTTTACTATTCGCCTTGATCAAGCGCTGTCAGTCCATACCGGAAGCCTGCACGTTTGGCACGGCCTGCGCCGCTGCGAACTGCTTAACGCCTACCTCGGGCGTCGTGCGGCAAGCCGACGTGGACGCCCTGTTGCCCCGCGTCACTTTGGAAAAAACGTAATGATGCCTGTTTTTGTTCGCGCCGATACCGGCGAGCCGCTTATTCTGCCGCGCCCGAAATACGCGAAATTTTGGATGGACGCGCCGCCGTTTCGCATTACGCCGCAAACGCGCATCGTGCGAACGGATGCGAGTGCGGGCGGACGACGAGCAAGCGCCATTTTGCAAAACGCGCTGAACCGCGCTTTCGGTATTGTCCCGCCTGTCGTTTCCGCTTCCCCTTTTGCCCTTGCGCCGCCCGGCACGATTTACATTGGGTTATGTGACGGTTCGCCGCTGTTCGGGCCACAGGCGTTGGAAACGCCGCAAAAAACTGAAGGCTACGGCATCTTGGTGGACAGCAAGCGCGTTCTTCTTTCGGGGCGCGACGATGCGGGTGTTTTGTGGGCGGCGCAAACGCTCAGTCAACTTTTCCGAAAAAGCGCGACCGGCGGCGTTATTTTGCCGGTTCGTGTTGCCGATTATCCAACGCTTTCTTTTCGAGCCGTGCATCTTTTTCACGGGCAAAACGCGCTTCCATTTCATGAAAAGCTCATCGAGCGTATTTTGTCGCCGTTCAAGATGAACGCACTTTTTATCCAAGCCGAACAAGTCCGATGGGACGCCGACCCGAATGTCGCGCCCAATTGGGCGGGAACCAAAGCGGATCTGACCCACGAAATCGCATTCGCCCGCGCCCACGGTTTGACGAGTTATCCGCTTTTGGAATCGTTCGGGCACATGGAATGGCTGTTTAATAAAGGCCGCAACCAAACCTTTGCCGAAGATCCGCAAACGCCGTATGCGGTCAATTTTTCCAACCCCAAAGCCGTCGCGTATTTGGAAAAATTCAACCGTGAAGCCGACGCCTTATTCGACGCGCCCGGTTTTCATGCCGGACTGGACGAAGTAACCATGCGCGGCAGATTTCCCTATGCGTCGCGGCCCCGCTCGTTTTCCGAGTTGTTCGTTAAAGGCGCGACGCACTGGCATGATTTTTTTGCCAAGCGCGGCAAAGAAACGTGGCTTTGGGCCGATATGCTCCTTCATCCGTCCGAGGTTGCGCCCTCCTTTGGAACCGCGCCGTCCGCCCGCGAAGCCGCCCTTGTTCGCGCCGGTTTGCCCAAAGATTTGATTGTCGTGGACTGGCAGTATACCGCCCGTTCGCGCTATCCGTCGCTGGATCTACTTAAAAGGGCGGGGTTTACCAAGCGCGTCATCGCAACGTGGCACGACCGGCAAGGCATACAAAACTTCGCCCGTGCCGCCGCGCAAAATGGCGCGTTGGGCGCGATACAAACGACGTGGGCGGGTTATGAAAGTCGGGAATCCGTGCTTGACACGCCCGACCGCAAGCAGTTCATCGCTTTTGTGAACGCCGCCGATTATTTTTGGAACGGCGGCGACGGCCCCGCACCCGCCAAGTTACCTTACGACGCCGAGGCGGTTTTCGCCGCGCACTGGCGATAGATCAAACGGGATAAAACAAGAAAACGCCGGGCAAGCTGCCCGGCGTTTTTCAAACGGCGCTTGGTAGAACGCCGCTTATTTGTCTTTGCGCTTCAAGAGCGGCAAGCCCGTCGCCGAGCTTTCGGTCACATCGTAACCGTCGGGGAGCTTGTCAAGCGCCCCTTCTTTTTCTTCCTTGCTGAAAAAGTACAGCGTCCGTTCGCCGGTTTTCGTCGGCGTGGTTTTGCCGTGCAGGAAATACGTCGTGCCGCTCTTCTTGCTCTTCACGCTAAACGCCATTGCTGCTCATCCTCCTGAAACAATTCTTAAAGTGATGTTGGAAACGCTCCCACGCAGTTTAACTCACCGAAGCGCACCTTAGCCGGAAACTTCACCGGATACCGGTGGTATTCCTTCTTCGCCAATCCTGCAAACAAAAAACCGTTTGATTTGTTTCAAAAACAAACCAAACGGCTTCTTATTTTGCGAAAAATCGCGCGGGTTACTTCGCCAAAATGGAGGTAATCGGCTTTTGACCGGACAAAACAGCTTTCATCTTGTCGCTCGTCATCATGCGGGCCGCGACCTGAATCTTGATCGTGCCGTGACCGTTCGGAGCCGGAACGCGCACGGTCTGGATATTGACTTCATAGCGTCGCGGTTTCTTGGGAGCGCGGTGCGCCCATGCGCCGGAGTGCGGGTGGCGGGTACGCCGTCCCGTCATGGCTTTTTTGCCACTAATTGCACAAACTTTCATGGGTTTCGTCCTTACTTCGTTTCTTTGAACGGCACGTGACGCCGAACGATGGGATCGTATTTTTTCAGTTCCATGCGCCCCTGATCGTTGCGCTTGTTTTTCTTGGTGACATAGGTATAGCTAGACTCCGTGGAGCGCAGCTTGATGATGATGCGGTTTTCGTTTTTTGCCATAACAGGTTAATTCCAAACGGGGCAAGGCCCAAATTTTCGCTCGGTACGACCGTATGGCGCAACCGGCACAAGGGGCATTGTATCGCGGTTTCGCATGACCTGCACGGATTTCAACCGTGTTTTTTATACGCGGATTCTTCCTTTTTCCCCGACGCATTGGGTACAACGTTGAAAAGTGTTTGCGAAAAAGGATGGGTTTATGGACTATCGAGCGTTGGGGCGCACGGGCGCGCAGGTTTCGGATCTTTGCTTGGGCTGCATGAACTTTGGTGACACCAAGTCGGGCACGACCGAAGCCGACAGCATCGCCATCATGCACCGCGCCCTCGACGAAGGCGTCAACTTTTGGGACACCGCCGATGTGTACAGCCGGGGCGTCAGCGAAACGATTGTCGGCAAGGCGATGGAAGGCGGCAAGCGCGACAAGGTGTTTTTGGCAACCAAAGTCTACAACAAAATGGACGATACCGACCCGAACGCTTGGGGCAGCCACAGATACCATATTATTAAAGGCTGCGAGGACAGTTTGCGCAGACTGCAAACCGACCATATCGACTTGTACCAAATTCACCGGCCCAAATCGTCCATCCCGATTGACGAAACCCTGCGCGCCTTGGACGACTTGGTGAAAGCGGGCAAAGTGCGCTACTTGGGCACGTCCACGTTCGCCGCGTGGCAGGTCGTGGAAAGTTTGTGGGCGAGTAAAGAACTGCACCTAAACCGGTTCGTGTGCGAGCAGCCCCCGTACAATTTGCTTGACCGGCGCATTGAGCGCGAGCTGCTGCCGATGTGCCAAACTTACGGCATCGCCACGATTCCGTGGGCTCCCGTTGCGGGCGGCCTTTTATCCGGCAAGTACCGATTGAACCAAACCCGGCCCGAAGGCGCACGCTACGAAAAAGGCGCGTTCGCCAACCGCGACAACGACGCGGCTCTCGCGTCGGTAGAGAAATACTTGGCGTTTTGCGACGAGCGCGGTGTATCCCCCGTCCAGTTCGCGGTCGCTTGGGTGAAAAATAGGCCCGGCGTTACGTCGCCGATTATCGGCCCGCGCACTATGGAACAGTTGACGGATTATTTGGCGTCGCGCGAGATTTCGGTAACAGCGGAAGACGAAAAAGCCCTTGATGAAATTTTTCCTCCCGGAACCCATGTGTCCAATTATTACAATGCCGATTTTGGGCCGAACGCCCGATGGTCATAGTTTGTCGGAGTTTCAAGAAACTGCCGTGCTGGAAATAATACCGGCACATCGGCATTTTTATGTGGCATACTAAAACCAGACTGCCTTTAGTAACTCGCACGATAGAGATATTTTCAGGAAATTATGCACACACCCCTTTCCGACACGTCCCTTTCCGAACGTTCCGTAAGGCCTAACGCGCTTTGGGAGAGCAAGAATCTGGCGAGCCAGTTTTTGCAAACCACGCTGGAAGGCGTTCTCACGGTCGATGAAAACGACCGCGTGGTGTTCGCCAATCCGCGCGCGTGCCAGATGCTCGGCTATGCCGATCCAAGCGAAATTTTGGGCGTGTCCGTACTCGATTTCGTTTTTCCCGAAGACGCGGCGCAGGCGACGGAGCGGCGGCACGCCCGCCGCAAAGGGGTAAAAGAACAGTACGAGGCCCGTTTCAAAAACAAAATCGGGCAAGAGGTGTGGGCGATTGTCGCGGTTTCGCCCGTTTATAACGACGAAACCTATTTGGGAACGTTTGCGGTTCTGACCGACATTACCACCCGCAAAAAGAGCGAGCAGGAAAGCCTTGATCTGCTCGCACTGCGCGAAACGGAGCGCAGGCAAGCCGAGGTGATTTTCGGCAGCATGACGGATGGTTTGGTTATTTTGTCCCCCATGGGCGCGCTGCTGCAAATGAACCCCGCTGCGATGCAGATGCACGCTTTCGCAGATTTGGAGGACGCCCGGGGACGCCTTGCCGAATTGCATGAGCGTTTCGAGTTCCGCGATACGGGCGGAAATACACTTGCCTTTGAACACAGCCCGGTCGGGCGCGTGTTCGGCGGCGAAACGTTTTCGCATCAAGAAGCCCATGTCGTGCAGCACGATTTACAGCGGGCGTGGTGGGGCAGTTTTGCGGGAACGACGGTTAAAAGCGAAGGCGGCGACCCGCTTCTTGTTATCTTGACCATTCGTGAAATCACGCAAATCAAGCAGGCGCAGGTTGAACTTACGGAAGCCTTGCAGCGCGACGTGCGCCTCCACGAAATCGGGCAAAAACTGCGCCTTGCCCCGGATGTCGCATCCGTTCGCCGTATCGCCGTGGAAACGCTGGGCGAGTATCTGTATGTTGACCGCTGCTATTTCGACCGGTACGACGCCTTGAACAACCGGGTTTGGGCCGGGCCGCACTGGTCGCCCAGTGGAGACGCGACAACGACACAGCGATTACTTGCCTTCAGCGACAATCCACTCAATGTCGACCCCGTGTACCAGCGCGGCGGAACCCAAGCCGTTAGCGATGTACTGTCCTTCCCGAACACGAATGCGGATTCGCCCAAAGAACCGCTCGGTGTAAGAGCGGTTTTGCGTGTTCCGCTCACACCGGGAACGCTGACCGAAGCCCTGTGCCTTGCGATGGACACGACGCCGCGCCAATGGACGCAAAGCGACATTCATTTTGCCGAAAACATCGCGCTGCAAACGCAGGCCGCCCTCGAAGCCGCGCTTTCGCGGGAGCGTGACCGGCGGATCGCCACGCAGCTGCAGGAAGCCCTTTTGCCGGATATTCCCCCACTTTTGCCGGGCCTTGCGCTGGGCCGAACCTACCGCGCGGCTTTGGAGGAAGCTTCTATCGGCGGCGACTTTTACGATGTGTTTTCCTTATCGCCCAACCGAACCGCACTGGTTGTCGGGGATGTCGCGGGCAAAGGACTGGCGGCGGCGACGCAGGTTTCGACCGTGCGCAATATGCTCCGCGCCCTGCTCGGAACCAGCGCGACAATCGGCGAAGCGGTCAACCAACTCAACCGACTGCTGTACGAACAAAACGTTTTGCAAGGGTTTGTTACGCTGTTTGTCGGTGTGGTCGATAAATCGTCGCATATTTTATCGTGGGTTTCGTGCGGACACGAAGCGGGCCTTCTCAAAAACGCGGAAAGCGGCACAGTATCCCGCCTTTACGCCACCGGCTTTCCCCTCGGCGTGGAACCCGACGCGACCTTCGACGAAGACCACATCGCGTTTTGTCCGGGCGATACGCTGCTTCTGCACACGGACGGTTTGACCGAGGCCGGGCCGGTACGCGATCAAATGCTGGGAACCAGCGGCGTATCGCGTCTTTTCGAGCAGGCAGTGGAACAGGCCAAAACCGGCGCGCTTAGCGGCGAAAACGAGGCGGACGCCAGCGCGCGAACAGTTTTTGCGGAAGCCGAAACGTTCGCGCACGGCGTTTGGCGGGAGGACGTGTGCC
>CAXTBP010000056.1:0-28875 GCA_964241985.1 uncultured Armatimonadaceae bacterium
AAGGGCGGAGGCGGCAAGATGGGTCGAGGTGGAATCGCGCGAAAGCCCCCTGCCGGTATGGTCGGCGTCGGCGTTGGTATGGGTGGTGTCGTCGGTGTCGGGGACGGCGGTACGGTGGGCAGGGTTGGAACAAAGGGCGTGGTGGACGCGGACGCGCCAATGGGCGGCGTAATCGGCGCGGTTCCGCCGCCGCTGCCACATCCGCCAGCCATGAGGGCTGCGCCCGCGATAGTCGCCGCCGTTCCCATCAGTGGAACCGCGACCGCTGCGTGTTTGCCAAGCCGTCGCATTTTAGACGACTTGTGCCACAAAAACATCATGCGTATTTTCCTCCTGCCTGCGAATGGTTGGAAAAGCGTCAGGCAAATGATACTGCATCGAATAGCGCCTCCATCCCACTCGCATTTGCAAATACACGGGCCTTACAAATCGGGCAGGGCGGCGTCGCTGCGGAAATTATACACCCGAAACGTGTCACAAGGAAAGGCGGGCAGAACAATAAACAAAGCGCCCCGGCAGTATTTTCAGCCGGGGCTTTTTGACGGTTGGCGAGCCGACTATCCGCGCGCCAACGCTTCAACTTTTACATTGAAGGGCGCGCTGGTATACGTCGCGCCATTCACGGTGAAGGTGACGCGGGCGGAATAGGTTCCCGCCGCCGTCGTCCCGTCGGTTTTTATCGTGAACTTGAGCTGTTCCGTGACGACGGTGGAATCCAGCGTGAGTGTCGGATTGACGAACGTCGCGCTCAAACCGCTGGGCAAACCCGTGACGGCAAAAGTTCCCGCGCCGCTGATGCCCGCCGCTTGAAGGCTGACGAAACCTTCCTGCGAACTGTTCGCCGTCGTGTTGATGGAGGCGTACAGTGTGGCCCCGAAAACCCGAACCCCCGAGGTGAGATAATGAAATTCGCCCCGGTTGCTGTATGGGCCGACATCGGGAAACCGCTGCAATCCGCCGCCTTCGGCCCGCAGGTTGACAGTGATCTCCGAAAGCGGCGGCAGCGCTGCGCCCGCGCGAACGCCGAGAACAACCGTCGTGTTTCCCGCTGGCAGTGTGGCTATCGTAGACGGATTGAGCGTTACGGTGGCAAGGCTCGAATCGAGCGTTTGATTGTTTTCCCCGCCGGTGATCGTTACCGTATACGGAAACGTAATCGGCGATTTGAAGCCGTTGACCGACTGCAAAACGAACGGGGTCGAACCCGTGCCGTCGGCGGCGAGCGCGTAGCGCCGATCCCCGGCCACCGGCGTCACCGATTCGGCGAACGCGAAATCGCCCACTTGCGCGGGAACGTTTGCACTTGGCGACGCGGAGGGCAAAGGCGTCGGGATAATAACGGGAACGCTGGGCGATGCGGACGTGCCCAGCGGCGGCGTGATCGGCGAGGTTCCGCCGCCGCTGCCGCAGCCCGTGGCGACTGCCAGAATCAGGCCCGCAAGAGCCGTTCCGCCAAAACCGATACCATGTATTCGTTGTATTTTTTTCATTAGCGGGTCGCCTTTTTGCGGGTTGCCGGTTCTTCGTCGAGTTCGATGTTGTAGGTCAGGCGGGTTTGCGCGCTGCCGTCGGGGTTCATACTGTACAGTTCCCCGTTGCCGTCGCGGTTGGAGGCAAAAATAATCTTCGCGCCGTCGGTCGTGAACGCGGGCGATTTGTCAATAAACGTGTTGCTGGTCAGTTTGGTCAGACCGGTTCCGTCTGTATTGACCGAGTAGATTTCGTTGCTGCTGCTGTCCGCATTGTTTACGAACGCAAGTTTCGTGCCTGCCGCGTTGATGGTAAGCGAGGGAAAGACAAATGCGCCTGTTGAGGAACTGGTGGAAAACGCGGCGATCTGAGTGGGCGTCGTCGCGCCCACCGCCAAGCGATACACGCCGCCGACATTTCCCGAAAAGCCGTTGATGCCCTGCTGCTGCACGCTTTGCAGGAAATAAATGGTTTGTCCGTCGGGCGCGAAAATCGGGGAACCGATGGTTTGATCCGCGCCGGGCGTGGTCGTGTAGCGTACCGTACGCGCGCTGCCGTCGGCGTTCATCGTAATCAGACTATTGGTGGAAGCGTCGGCCCCGTTCACAAAAGCGAAGGTGCGAAGCCCAAAAACCAGAACGGAACCATTGGCGTTCATGCTCACATCGGAAACCGAGCCGGTCGCCTGCGAGCCGGTTTGCAGCTTGTCCGGCTCCAACAGGGCCGTAATATCGCGCCGGTTCGTTCCGTCGGCGTTGACAAGGTAGCTGACCGCGCCTGCCCCGGTTCCGAAATCGTAGGTCAAAAGGAATTTAGAACCGTCTGCGCTCATGAAGTGGTTGCCCGGATATTGCAGTTCCGCCGAGGGATAGGAGGTCAGCGGCGCGAGTTCGGTCACCTGCGAGCCGTCGGGGTTCATCACGTAGACTTGTGAGCGTTCGCTCGCATTACGCCGCGAAAGAAACGCGACTTTGCCTAAAAATGGGGGTGTCAAACCGCCGGACGGAACTGGGGTCGGCGTCGCGGTTGGGAGCGGCGTGGGGAAGCCGGTCGGAAGCGGGGTCGGGGTGGCCGTGCTGTTCACGTTATACGGCGCGGTTCCGTTGCCGCTGCCGCATCCGGCGAGCAGGGCCGCCGAAGTGAGCAAAACTGCGGTTGCGGAAAGCGGAACCGTGACCGCTGCAAAGCGTCGGCGGGGCGACGCTTGCCTCAAAAACATCATGCGTATTTTCCTCCTGCCTGCGGATAAAAAAGAGCGTCAGGCAAATGATACTGCACCAAAGCATAGCACGCGCCCATTACACCGGCATTATAAACCAACGGTTAGACGGCGCTGCTGCGAAAATTATACTCCCGAAACGTGTGGTAAACGTGTGGAAATCGGCGAGAAGATGAAAATTTTATGAAAAACCGGGGTAATTAGGGGTAAATAAAGCCGCGATAACGAGCGAAATCCGTGTTTCGGCGCAGGCGTTCGCGCCGGGGCTGTTTCTCGATTTGGGCAATATCCCACGCGCCGAACACGTCACGCAGCCGAACCATCGGCTCCATAACGGCGACGGTCAGCCACGGCAGCCATCCCCGCACACCCTTGCCGCGCGGCGACGTGAGATTGACGGCTTCGGTCAAAAGGCCGGGGTATTGGTAGCCCAAAGCCCCGTCCCAGTTGAGCAGTTGCTTGGTATTGTGCATCAAGCGATGGGCCGCGTCACGAAAAAACGCATCGCCGGTTAGAAGGTAGAGGCGGTAATACAGAAAAGGGGCCGAGGCCATGTAGTTGTCCGCGCCCGAATGGCCGGTTGCAATCAGGCTCAAGCCGTGTGTCGTGCGCTTAGGCGGAAAGGCCGTGCTCGTCGCGCCGGGCGGCAAGGGCACGTTCCATTGATACACCCACGAATCGGAAAACCACGCGGCTTGAACGGCGCAGTGCAGCCATTTCACGTCGCCGCCTGAAACGTCGTGGAGCGCCAAAAATGCGTGGAGCGCTATCATGCCCGCTTCCTTGTCGGTCACGTTGGGATTGTCGGGCGTGCCGCCGACATACGAGTAGGCGCAATGGACGGAACTCAAGCAGTACGCCCCGGCTTTGAGCGCGGCCATTCGGTAGCGAATGTCGCCAGTCGCGCAGAACAAATCGCACAAAAACGCGATAGGGTGCGTCGTGGTATCCAAGCGTTTGTCGCGGGGCGCGCCGGTGATTTCATAGGAGCGGTAGAACGAGCCGTCCGCGTTTTGCGCCTGCACGAGCCAGTCGCCGTAGCGTTTGCAAAAACGAAGCCATTCCGGTTTGTCGATTCTCGCTTTTCGGGCCGTGTTCCACGCTGCGAGCATTCCGCAGGCTCCGTCGGAGGCAACGCGCAAATACAGCGGATAGTTGCGCCACGTAAACGTGCTGTCCTTGCGAATGTCGTACCAATTGCGCGGCACGCCGTTTTCCGCTATGCCATTCTTAGCCCAAAAATCGACGACTTCGCTTGCCCGCGCGACGGCGTCCGCATTTAGGGTATCGTGCCCCCAACGGAGCAACAGGGCGGCAGAAGGAAGCGCCTGCCCGACAAACCCCATCTGACTGCTCGTGTCGATGACCTCGCCCGACGGGACGCGCGCCTGAAATGGAACGCTGATAACGCCGTCGTATTTGTGGCAGTAGGTATTCAGGAGTTCGCCGCTCACGTGATACACGCGGTTCAAATCCGCCTTGATAACGGGCGGTTTCGCCGATGCGACGGCGGCCCGCCATGTTTGCCGAACGGTTGAAGCGAAATCGGGCGTCACGCCCAGCGAAAATCGGAGCGTATATCGGTGCGTAAAGCCGGTTATAACGGGATGGCTGCGCCGCGCCCACGTATCTTCGTCGGGTGATTTCCTGCCGATATACGTGCGCTCCCCCTCAGTTCCCGGCATGGTGAAAACCGCTTCGCCTGTGCCGTCGTTGAGAAAGCCGGCCGCGCCGAACTGCATTCGGGCGTCAATGATACGTTTGCGCCCGGTTTCCTCTAAAAACGTCGCGGGAACGCCGCCGACATGGTGCAAGGCGAGCGTCAAGCCGCCGCGTTTTCGCCGAAGCGCAATAAGCGGGAGCGGCAAACGATCTTCGCGGAACAAAAACACGCGCTCATTCTGATTTGCCGCCAGTGCGCCGAGCGGCACGTTTGCGTTGTCTTTGTACCAAACGCCCGGCACGAAAAACTCCGCATCGGTCGCTTGCATCGGCTTTTGCGCCCGCAGCCCGAACCGCGACGAAAACCCCGCATCACCTTTACCGACGGTTGCGACAAGCACGATGCGCGACAACTGAAACGTATCGCCGCCCTCGGCAACCGTATACCGGTCGGTAAAACGAAACACGCTCCCGTTTGCGCTGACGATTTCTCCGCCGCAAAGCACAGTGCCCGTGCCCGCAGGAATCACCGTTTTGTACGCCCCGAAAATCCACCGTGCATCGCCCGCGCCAGTCACGATTTCTATGGCGAGCGGGGTGGGCGCGCAAAAGCCATCGTCGTTGGATGGCGCACTTTTCGATCCGGTTTGCAGACACACGCCGAAACTTTCCTGCGCGTCGCGCGGAAACGAAAGCGTCGCATCGCGGGCGTGCAAAAGGGGCGAAAGATAACTGCTAACTTGCATCGGGTTCTGGGATCGTTTATTCGTCGGCGAAATCAGGCGGGGCGAAGAACGCGCCCCGGATGAGTTCCACGCGGCGCACCGGAAGCAAGTCCTCGCCGTTACCGTTTGCCGCTTGCGCCGCGCCACCCAACACGACGGAAACCACGTCGAAGCGCAGACCAACGCCTGCGGCATCGTCCATTAAGCCGTTTTCGTTCGCGTAGGCGACGGCAAGGCGGGCGATTTGCTTTTGCTTGGCGGGCGTCACGGCCTCGGCGGGGGCGACGAAACCGGGCGTACCGCGCCGCGTTTTAACCTCCACGAAACACAAAACCGACCCATCCCATGCCACAATGTCGAGTTCGCCCAAAAGTCCGCGCGTTTTGCCCATGCGCACGTTTATATCGACAATGCAAAAACCGTGTTTTTCCAAATACGTCTGCGCGACTTGCTCACCCTGCTTGCCGCACGAAATCGTAGCGCGAACGGGCTTGGGAAGGGTGGCAGCGGGCATTTGGTTTCTATTGTAGCAGAAAGCCGTCGCGGTACAAAAAAGCGATGAAGCGCGAAAACTAATTTTTGTCTCCCGTTTGTAACGACGGCGCAAGGGGTGGCAACGGTACTTTTGGTGGCTCAAATTTTTGTAGGATGGGAAGCCGTTGCGGCGGCGCGGATGGCCGCGTCGATTGCGATTTCAATATAATGAGCGTCGGAACAACCGACACAAGGGCGGCGATAATCGCAGCGGAGCGGGCGTTTTCTTTGCGCCGCGCTTGAAACAATCCTAAATACGTTTGTCTTTGATAATCGGGCAGGGCACGAAACGATTTTTGCCGCCGAGCGATTTCGGGCGCGAACTGCAAAAAAACAAATCCGGCGCACACAGCGGCAATGAGCGCGCCGCCCAAACACGCCCCTACCAACCCGGCCCATCGGTGCAGAAGCAGTTGAACCGGCATGATAACCAGCGTCAAAACGAATAACGGGAGCGTGAAAAAGCGCGTAAACAGGGTCGAATGGAGATTTTGCTGGACGTGCTTGGCGGTCGGATCAAGGCGCGACGCTTGGAAAAAAGCGTCGAGGGCATCGCGGGTTTTCTGCTGCGCGTTGAGGGCCTCGCCTAAAACGGTGTGTGCGTCGGGCAAGTCCGGCGCGAGCGCGAGGGCTTGCCGCGCGAACGCTTCGGCCTCCCTGCGGTGGGGCGGGCCATGCTTCAAACCGCTCTGCGATGCCAACCCCATCTCGGCACGGGCAAGCAGAACGAACGGCTGGGCATCGCTTGGCGCAAGTTTCCGCATGGTTTCCGCCGCGCTCCGCGCTTCTTTATATTTGCGCTGGGCCAGCCACAAATCGGCCTCTAATCGCCAGCCCTGCGGCTCGTCCGGGTCGGCTTTTTGCGCTTCGCGGGCGCAACGCATCGCTTCTTTGAAATGGTTCTTGACCCAAAACACGTGCCCGCGCAAACGGTGCGCCCATTCGTTGTCCGGCTTTTGCGCGATGGCCTGCTCGGCAAATCGGAGCGCGTTTTTGTTATCCTGCAATTTGCTGTACGTGTACGATAAATGGCACAACACCTGATCGTCGTCCGGCGTGAGCGCGAATGCTTGCAGCAACAGGGGCAGGGCTTGTTTGGGCCGCTCGGTTTGGTTTAACAAGCGGGCCTGTTCCACTAAAACGTGCGCGGGGTCGGCGCTCTGCGGCGTGGTTTGCATCGGTGTTTTGTTTTACCCGAGTTTCCAAAAGTGGAAAGCCCACACGCCCGCGTTCCACAAGCCACGCAAAAGAAGCGGGGGCAGGTTCAAAAACAGAACGTCCAACAAACCGGTCAGAGGATACTTGAACCATATCCTTCGTTCGCGCCGCGCGACGTCGAACAGTATTTTTTTTGCGTTCGGATTTAATTGACGTAGCGGTGCATATAGATAAAGCAAATAAGGTGCGAAACCGTTGATAGTTACTTCAACGGCAACGGCAAGAAAAACCGCCGCGCCATAAGCGGCCCACGCTCTCCAATGAAACCCGAAGCTCGCCACTACCTGTAATAAGCAGCAAGCTGCACCAATTCTTATCTGTCGCGTATTTAACGGTTGTCCGCGCAACGTAATCGTGCGAAGCGTTGCTTCCACGTTGTTTTGTTCAGAGGGGCTGGTGGTCAGTCCACGTGCGGCTTCCAAATAATAGGGGAGGGCTTCGGGGTGGCGCTTTTGTTCACGGCGCAAATGACCCATAAGGCGGTGTAAAAAAGGGGATTCGGGATTAAGTGCAAGCCCGTTCTGTAAATGCTGTTCCGCTTGAACAAGCAATGCTTCGCGGCGAGCTTTATCTTTTTCCGCGTCCGCTGCGTTAAGCGCGATATTCGCCAAATAGTAATAAGCGTCCGCATTGTCGGGCGCTAATTTTTGAAATTGTGCGGCATTAACTTCCGCCCGCTCGAACGCATTTTTACTCAAATATAAGCAGGCGAGTTTCTGATAGACCCAAGGTAATTCCGGCGAAAGCGCACGCGCCATACACACGTCGGCTATGGCCTCGTTGACCCGCCCCAATTCTTCGAGCACGCCTGCGCGCCGCAGATGTGCCCAGCACCATTCCGGCGACCTCACAATGGCGCGCTCGGCCCAGAACAGTGCCTCCTCCTTTTCCCCGGTTTGTTGGAGTGCATACGACAACCGTTCCATGATAAACGCCGCTTCGCTAACGGTGTCGGCCCCATTCAACGCTTGCAAAAGGAGCCGTACGGCTTCGGAGGGCCGACCCAAATCAAGGGCGGCCCGCGCTTTTTGCGTGAGCTGCTCCGACGGCGACAAAGGCGTGGACGGCATGAAATATCCTACCCGAACCAAGCCAATTTTTGTGTGAATAAAAGCGCGACCGGGTATATCTAATTGGCGAACGATTGTTTGCCTTAAAATTTGGAAAGCGAACACAAAACGATGGCAACAGCCACCCAAGAAAAAACAAACGACGAAGCCGCTCTGACCGGCGAAGAAGCCCTCCGCAAAAACAGCATGATGGCGCACCTTTTGGACAGCCTCGATGTGGGCAAGGACATCGGGCACTACGGACGCTTGGTGTTTGCGATGGTCGCCCGGCACTTTATGGACGAGGACGCTGTGGCGGCTCAGTTGGGCAAGGACAAGGATTTTTCCGAAGGCGAGGCCCGCGCCCTTGTCGCGCAGGTGCAGGGCAAAGACTACAACCCGCCGCGCCGCGAAAAGATTTTGGACTACCAGTCGCAGCAGGATTTCCCAATTATCCCGAACCCGGACGATCCCGACGAGGGCAACGTGTACCGCGACTTGCAGTTCCCCGACCACGTCTACGAGCACATCGCCGATTACTACGACCACAAAAACGAAGCCAACAGCGACAAGTAAGCCGTTTGTTTGTCCACCCGCGAAAAAGTCGCGCCGAAAGTCGGCGCGGCTTTTCGTCTTTAATCTTTATTCAAAAACAAGGCAACGTTTCCACAGTTGTTGCAGGCCCGCGCCGCGAGCGGTTCGTCGCGGGGCCAAAGGGCGAAGAACTGCTCCCAAAATGGTGTTTTCGGAGTAAACCGCAACTTACGTTCCGTTTGCACGGTTCCCCATGTAAACGTATCGCCGCCACACAAAATACAGGGCGGCCCCGCTTTTTCTTCCATCATATTTGCCATATCGAACAGACGCACCGCGCTATGCTTTGGTTGCATTGAGTGCCGAAGGGTAAAACCGGGGCCGTTTAGCGTATAATTATTTTGTATGCCGTTCAAGCCGTTCGATGCCGCTACGAAGCAGTTGGTGGAATTGCGTCCCGCTGATTGGATAAACTTTCTTGGCTTGCCGCTGGGCGCGGGCGCGGAACTGATGGAAACCGACTTGGCGACGATAACCACGGAGGCCGACAAAGTGGTGCGCGTACAAACCGACCCGCCGTATTTACTACACGTGGAGTTTCAAGCCGGTAAAGACGACATCGCCGAGCGTACGCTTCGATACAACGTGTTGCTTTGGTATCGGCACAAAATGCCGGTGGAAAGCGTTGTGGTTTTGCTGCGTCCGCAGGCCGACACTCCGCAAACCGACGGGCGGCTACAAATCGCGGGGCAAGGCGGCGTGCCCGTTATCGACTTTCGGTATCGCGTTTTGCGGGTTTGGGAACAGGACGCGCAGGCGTTTTTACAAGGCGGTTTGTCCTTACTGCCGCTTGCGCCACTCGCAAATGTGAGCGAAAGCGACCTGCCCAATATCGTCGGACAAATGCAGGCACGCATCGCGCGGGAAAACCAAACGCCGGATCAGGCGCGTTTCTTGTGGACGGCGACCTATTTATTGCTGGGTTTGCGGCACGAGGCCGATTTTATCAACAACCTTTTGAAAGGGGTGCTTCAGTTGCAGGAATCAACAACCTATCAAGCGATTTGGGCCGATGGCGAGCGGAGGGGCCGTGTGGAAGGCCTAAATGAGGGCCGCACCGAAGGCCGCGTGGAAGGCGAACGGCTTTTGTTTTTGCGGCTTGCGTCGCAGCGATTGGGGCCGCCGTCGCCGCAAACCGAGACCGCACTTGCGCGCATCACCACACCGGAAGCGTGGGAAAAACTGGCGGATCGCCTGCTTGCCGTCGAAACGTGGGACGAGCTGCTTCGCGGCGAAGTTTAAGAAAAGTCGGCTATTTGCCGAGGGTGTTTCGAGGCAGTAAAACTTTATGCCGCTTTTTTGGCTTCACTGCCTGAACGCTTTCTTTTTCGTTTTCCACACGGTTTGGATGCTGTTCAACTGCGCGGGCTGGGCGTGGCGGAAAACCCGGCGCTGGCACTTGGCGACGACCTTACTCACGGCAGGCTCGTGGTTTATTTTGGGTATTTGGTATGGGTTCGGTTATTGCATTTGTACTGATTGGCACTGGCAGGTAAGACGTGCGTTGGGCTATGAAGACGGCGGGCACTCCTACACGTATCTGATGATTCACACGCTTACCGGTCTTGACCCAAGCCCGCTGACGACCGATATTTTGACCGGGGGCGTGTTCGCCGTGACGACCGTACTTACCGTCGTTTTGAACCTGCGTGACCGGCGCGCGTGATAAAATAAAGGCCGATATTTAGCCGCGTTTTTGGCGGCGGAGGTTTCCGTTTTTCATGCCCGTTCCCCAAAACCGAATCCGTAATTTCTGCATTATCGCGCACGTTGACCACGGCAAATCCACGCTCGCCGACCGGCTGCTGGAAACCACGCACACGGTCGAAAAACGCGATATGCAGGCGCAGCTTCTCGACCAAATGGACATCGAACGCGAGAGGGGTATCACGATTAAAATGGCGGCGGTGCGTATGCCGTACATAGCGAGCGACGGGCTGGAATACGAATTAAATCTCATCGACACGCCCGGTCACGTCGATTTTACCTACGAGGTTTCCCGCTCGCTAAACGCTTGCGAAGGGGCGCTCCTCGTTATCGACGCCGCGCAAGGCGTGGAAGCGCAAACCCTCGCCAACGCCAACTTGGCGATGAACAATAATCTGGAAATTATCCCGGTTATCAATAAAATCGACTTGCCCGCCGCCGACCCGGATCGTGTCGCCGAGGAAATCGAGAACGTTCTTGCCATTGATGCCACCAACGCCATTCGCGCGTCCGCCAAAGAAGGCATCGGTATCACCGAAATCTTGGAGGCAGTGGTTCGCATGGTTCCGCCGCCCACCGGCGAGCCGGACAAACCATTGCGGGGCCTTGTTTTCGACTCGCACTACGACGGCTATCTGGGCGTGGTCGCGTATGTGCGCGTCGTGGATGGCAGCGTCAAAGCGGGCGATCAGGTGCGCTTTATTGCCACGGGAAAAACCTTTACGGTCGATGAGGTCGGTGTGTTTACGCCGCGCATGAAGCCCGTCGATGTAATCCGCACCGGCGAAACCGGCTATTTGCACGCCGCCATTAAATCCGTCACCGACTGCCGGGTGGGCGATACGGTCACGCTCGCGGGTCGGGCAGGTTTGGAGGTCGCCGCGCTGCCGGGATATAAGCCCGCCAAGCCGATGGTTTTTTGCGGTTTGTATCCGATTGATTCCGCTGAGTTCCCCGATCTGCGCGAAGCCTTGAACCGAATGCAGCTCAACGACGCCGCCCTGTCGTTCGAGGCCGAATCCTCGGCAGCACTTGGCTTCGGATTCCGGTGCGGCTTTTTGGGCCTGTTACACATGGAAATTGTGCAGGAGCGATTGGAGCGCGAATTTAACATTTCGCTTCTCGCCACGGCCCCGTCCGTCGTGTACAAAGTCCACAAAACCGACGGCGAAATTTTGGACGTGGACAATCCCGCCAATATGCCTGAAACAACCCTCATCGATCATATCGAGGAGCCGTACGTGGAATCCACCGTGATTGTACCCACCGATTATGTCGGCACGGTCATGGAAATGAGCCGCGACCGGCGCGGGATCTTCGGCAGCATGGAATACCCGGCTCCGGGCCGCGTGATGCTTCACTACGAACTGCCCTTGTCCGAAATCATCATGGACTTTTTCGACCAGTTGAAATCGCGCACCAAAGGCTACGCCTCCTTCGACTACGAACTGTCGGGCTACAAAACCTCGTCGCTCGTCAAATTGGACATACAGATCAACGGCGAGGGCGTGGATTCCTTGTCGTTCATCACGCACCGCGACAAATCGTTCAACCGGGGCAAAGCCTTGGTCGAAAAACTCAAAGAACTGCTGCCGCGCCAAATGTTCGAGATTAAATTGCAGGCCGCGATTGGCGGGAAAATTATCGCCGCCGAGCGCGTATCCGCCCTTCGCAAAAACGTCATCGCCAAATGCTACGGCGGCGACATCACCCGCAAGCGCAAACTGCTGGAAAAGCAAAAAGAAGGCAAAAAGCGCATGAAGCAGGTCGGGAGCGTGGAAATTCCGCAGGAAGCCTTTATGTCTGTCCTCAAACTCAGCGATTAACAATTAGGAGAAAATCATGCCACATTCCCGTTATACCGGCGATGAAATCACGCGGCGCGGCGTGGAACTATACCAAGCCCTGCGCGTCCGCGTGGAAACCGAGGAAAATATCGGCAAGATCATTTCGCTGGACATTGAAACCGGCGATTATGAAATCGGCGACGACCCCGTGCAAACGGGACGTCGTCTGCAAAACAAGCATCCCGACGCGGCGATTTATGGCGCGCGTATCGGCTATAATGCCGTGTTTGCTGTCGGCGGCGCGCTAACCCGGACAACATCATGATCGCGCAGGGAAGCGTATTTGGCTTACAGGCGCGTCTCAATGTCGCGTTTCGTTTGCCTAACCGACCGGACGTGCAAATCGAGTTCGTAGTTGACACGGGGTTTGAAGGCGCGCTAACGTTGCCGCCCGCAGCCGTCGCCGCTTTGCAACTGCCGTTTCTTCAAGAAATGAGCGCCAATCTCGCCAACGACGAAAGCGTGAAAGTGGACGTTCATGTCGCTACCATTGTCTGGGGCGCAGACGAACGCGATGTTACCGTGTTGTCAATGGGAAACCGTCCGCTTTTAGGAACCACGCTTATGCAAGCTTGCCATTTAGGGGTAGATTTTGCCGACGGCGGCGCGGTGTCTTTAACCAATATAAATGGTTGATACGAAATAGGTTGCGCCTCCGCAAACACTGACGGGCCTTGCGGTTGTGTCCGGCTCTTCACTCACGCTGCCGCGCTTCAGTTAAACCAGACAATTTGATTTGGTTGCGCGACCAATGCTTTTCGTGCTATCCTGCCCGCACGATGAACCCCACAAATGCCGATAACGGCCCGCAAAAAATGTCCGACGCGATCCACGCTTTGCTTGCCGACGCCCACGCCAAAGGAGAGTTTGATGGCGTCGCGCTGGTTGGGCAGGGCGACACCGTTTTGTATCGGGGCGCGCTGGGGCTTGCCGACCGCAAAAAGGAAATTCCGCACGCACTTGACCGACCGTTTCCGATTTGCTCGATAACCAAGCAGTTTACGGCGCTGCTCGTCATGCAGCAGGTCGCGCTCCAAACGCTGGAGTTGGACAAAACGGTCGTGTCCTATTTGCCCGATTTCGACCAATGTGACACGCTGCGGGCGCGCATTACGATCCGGCATCTGCTCACGCATCAATCCGGACTGCGTAATCTCGATGCGATTCCCGGCTTTTACCAAAATACGAACCGGCGCATCGGGGCCGATCCCGCGTATGTCGTCAACAACTTTTTGTGCGGTGGTTTGACGTTCGCGCCGGGCAGCGAGTTTTCCTACAACAACGGCGACTATTTCGTCCTTGCCCATTTGTTGCAAAAAATCACCGGCACGGCCTTCAACCAGCTGCTCACCCAGCAGATTTGGGAGCCGCTCGGGATGCAGCGCACCAGTTTGGTTTCTGGGCCGACACCACGCCGCGTCCCGGGCTATGAGAAAGTCGGGGCTGACTTTGTGCCCGAACCTTCCGTGCGTTTGCAAAACTTCGGGGCCTCAGGCGCGATGCAATCGACGGTGGACGATTTGTTTTTATGGAACCGTGCCCTTTTGACCGACAAACTTTTGCCGCGCGCATTCCGCAATGTGATGTGGACGCCCGACGCGAGTCGGGGCTATGTCGCCTGCGGGAGCTGGGTGTATGCGTATTTGCCGTTTGGCGGAAAAACGCCGACTCTTGTGGAGCGGCAGGGCGGAATCGGCGGCATTTTCGCGCAGAATTTACTCGTGCCCGAAGACGAAATCTGCGTTACCTTGCTAACCAACGGCGGCGATGCCGCGCAACTTGCGGCCTACACGGGGCAGGGCTTGACGTGCGATATTTTGCGCGCCGTGTACGAATCGTAAAGTGTCAAGCAGTGGGCGCGGGTGTCGGTGGGGGAACGGTTAAGATGCGCCCACAGTGTTCGCAGGATTGCACCGTTTTGGCGGCTCGTATTTCGTCTACTAAGTTGCCGGAGAGTTGGGTATGGCACGCGCCGCACGTTCCGTCGTCTTGCAATGGCGCGATGGCGACGCCGCCTTTTTGTTTGCGGATGCTTTCGTAGCGCGTGAGTAAATTAACGTTTGGGAGAACGGGCGCGAGGGTGGTTTGCCGCTCGGTTTCCAAAGTTGCAAGTTCGGCGGTGAGTTCGCCGTGCCGGGAAACATAGTGGGCGCGTATTTCGCGGTACTGCGTCACCAGTTTTTCGGACGCCTGCGCGCTTTCATGCTCCGCTTCGGCGGCAACCGTTGCGGCTTCCATCGCTTCCAAAACGGCGTCTTCCTGCGCGGCTTTTTGGCGGGCGAGCATATCCAGTTCTTTTTGCAGATTTTCCAGTTCGCGCGTCGCCGTGATTTTGCCGCCGTAGAGCGATTTGTTCACGTCTTTAGTTTTTGCCTCGATACTGGTCAAACGCAACTCGGCGTCTTTTTGCTCGGTTTGCGCTTTGTGCGCGTTTGCGTGTTTGGCGTCGGCGTCGGCTTTGGCGGTTTGGTACGCGCCCGCGATTTTTGCGCCGGTATCGAGGCCCGCAAGCGCGGTGCGGGCACGATCTATGCGGCTGTCCACCGTTTGCAAAACGAGAAGGGCTTGTAAGTCTTGTTGCAGAGGCATAGCAGTTTTAGCGCGATTGCGGGCGGCGCACCGCATCCTGAGCGCGTTTTTTGTGGCGGCGCACCATATACGGCAGCATTTGTTTGTACATTCGCAGGCGGGAATACAAACCGCGCGCAAGGCCCAATTTTTCTTCCTTCATCGGGTGCGTTACGTCCGTTAAAACAACCCGGCGCATCGGCAGATTTTCGCCCAGCACATAGCTTGTGATGGCGAGTTCCACGCCGTAGCCCGCTTCGGTTAGATTGGGAATGGATAAGAACACGTCGCGTCGGATGGCGCGCTGCCCGGAAATGTTGGGCACGAGGATTTGCGCGAGCGTGGTCGCCCCGCGCCCGCCCCGGAACACGCCAAGCGCCATATCGGCCTGCCCCGCTTTAACGGGTTCGAGCATGGCTTCGACATGGGCGACCGTGAGGCCGATTAAATCCGCGTCGTAGAAAACCAAGATTTCCGCGCGAGTCGCTTCCGCGCCGGTTTGCATCGCCGCGCCTTTGCCCCGGTTGGGATCGTGGCGCAGAACGCGCAGTTTGCCTGTCGCATACGCGGGATGGTTTTGGGCGGCAGCTTGCGTGTTATCGGTCGAGCCGTCGTCCACAACCACGATTTCGCCGACCGACGGGGCCGCATGAAGGGTGTCCAGCACGGCGCGGATGCGGCTCGCCTCATTGTAGGCGGGAACCACGGCGCAAACCGAGGGCGAAAACGCGCGCTCGCTGCTTGTCATGCGTCGCCGCGTGCCTCGCGCAACCGTCGCGCCAAACGATTTGCGCGGATCACTTAGGCGCGACACCGCTATCCGGCGCGGGCGCAAGGGAAGGAGTGGCGGCAGGAACGCTGTTGCCAGCTCCATTTGCTTCCGATTGTTCTTTTTCATATTCGGCGGCTCGTTTTTGCGCGTCGGCGATACGCTTTTTAGTCAGCGGGTGGTTTTGCAGCCATTCCGGGCCGCCCCCACCGCTTTCTTTGGATTGCAGTTTTTGGAACATCGTCGCCATCGCGTCCGGGTTGTAGCCTGCTTTTGTTAGATATTTGAAACCGTTGGCGTCCGATTCGGCCTCGTCTTCGCGCGAAAAATGGAGTTGATCCACTTGCAGGCCAATGCTCGCCGCCGTTTGCAAAATCGACGACGACCGACCGAGCGCAAGCTGGGCAAGCAAGCCTTTGGTTTGCGCGTCGGATATTTGCTTGGCGGAATGGCGCTTAACGACGTGCGTGGCTTCGTGGCCCAAAACGCTCGCCAGTTCGTCGTCGCTGCCGGTTAAGTCTACCAAACCTTTGTAAAAATAGATAGGCCCGCCGGGAAGCGCGAAGGCGTTGACCTCTTTGGAGTCGATGAGTTTAACCGAATAGGGCACATCGTAGTCTTTGCGGGCCAGCGGCAAAATACGCGCGGCGACGCGCTGTACGGCGTCATACTGCGGCCCGGACGTGATAATTTTGTCCTTTTGGTCGATTTCTTTAGACGCTTGCTGACCCAACTGTACTTCGTCGGAGGTGGACAACATATTGCCGAACCGGAGTTTTTTGCAGCCCGACGTTGGGACAAGAAGCAGGCCGGAGGCGAGCGCGGCGGCGCACAAAGCCGTGGCGCGATGGGTGCGAATTTTCATGATTATTTTTGCGGCTTTGCGTTCGCTTTAGCGTTCGTGTCGTTAGGCAAGCGCGTCAGGCGGTTGATTTGGTTCCACAGCGATGTGGCTTCGGCGGTCACGGTTTCTTGAACCGCCCGCCCGCGTGTAATCGCTTCTGCGCTTTCGTTTCGCGCGGTTTCCGCCTTTTTTTGTACGAGCAAAAGGGCGGTTTGCGTTTCCTTGCGCGCTTCGTCATAGCGTTTCGACCGCAAAAAAACGCGGGCGCGTTCCACATGGGTTTGCGCTTCGCCGACCCAATCCGGCACAAAAGCGCCTGCCGATTCCACCGTGGCGGCGGGCCGTTTTGTGCCGCGCCTTTGCTCTCTTAGCAAAGTAACCTCGGTTTGCAGGCGCCGCAACTCCATTGTGTTGTATCCCACCAAGCCAAGCAGAGCAAGCAAAAGGAGCGTTCGGAACAATCCGCCGATGGCCTTAATCATGGGACGCGCTTCCCGCTCCGCCGTGCTTTTTGTGCATCCATTCCTTCAGTTTATGTTCGGCAGTGAGTTGCGCCCGCCCGCCGCCCGCCAAGAGGTGGGGCCGCACAATTCCGGGCCGCTTCACGGACACGCGCCGGTTGAACCGATCCAATGCGCCCCATTTGTATTTGTAGCCTTCGTTGCCGCGCAAAAGATCGAACTCGGTCGCACCGTCGGCTTCAATCGCATGGCGAATGGCCCGCGCCGTCAAGACGGTTCCCAGCGACAGTTTGGCGAGCGTCGGCTCGAACCCACCCAAATAATACGAACAGGTCGCGCCTTTTTGAAAGCAATACAGCGCGGCCTCGATTTGCCCGTCCAGCGTGATGGTATGAAGGCGCAGCATTTGGGCCGCAAGCAGTTTTTGCGCGACGGCTTCGTGCCATTTGCGGGCCTGCCGCGACGCGAACGCGCCGGGCAGCCAGCGCTGATTCCAGCGGCGTTGGTGCAGATTGAAAAAAGCGTCCATATCGCCCGCGAGCGTTTCGTTGTCGGCGAGGCGATACTCGACGTGATACTGTTTTTCCAACCCGCGTTCGTAGTAGCCGACGTTGCTGCGCAGCTTTTTCTTGAGGCCTTTGCGGAAGGTTTCCCAGTCGTTTGGGAGCGGCAAATACGGGCACGTTTCGCCCGCCCAAAACGCGGGCCGCAATCTGCCGACCGGCGCGGCGTCCTGCCACGCATCCAAAACACTGTCCGGTCGCACTTGCTGCAAATCGGCCCAATCCCAGCGGTTTTTGTTTTGGATCAGCGCGTCCGCAAACGCTTGCGCGACCGCGTTTTCATGGCCGGGCAGGGAAAGAATATCCAGATAATCGGAGCCGCCCGTGCCGACAAAACGAAGGGTACGAAGCGGGCCGGACGGTTTAGAAAAAAACAGGGCAACAAAGCCGACGGTTTGCCCGTTTTCGCTAAAAGCCATCGCCCAAAGCTGCTTGTTACGTTTTTGAAATTCCCACCACGTTTCAAGCCATTCCCATGTTTGAAATACGGTCGCGCGCGGCGAAGCCGCGCACACGCGCCGCCAATCGCCTGCGTGTTGTTGCGCGAAGGCGTTCCAGTCGCCGTATTCCTGAATGTCCAAACTACCGGCATTATAACAAGGGCTGTGGCGCGCGGCAAATTCAAAGCGCAGCGGGCGCGTTCGGCCCTTAATTACTCCATCGGGTTTTTGGTTTACCCGCACGGACGGGAACCGTGAACTGAACGGGAAAAGATTTGAGTTCTGCCGTTTGCGTAACGTTGACAGTCAATTCGGGCAAAACCGGGCGCGGCAGGCGCTTTTTATACGTCAGTCGGTCGTTTTTGTTGTTCGACATCATGCCTATCAGATCGCCGCCGCTAAACGGAATATGGCACGAAACCTGAAGCGGTTGCTTTCCCGCGCGTTTTTGCAAAGGCGAGCCGGGAACCAGACCGTTTTCCGGCGAAACGACTGCCGTGATGTCTACGTTATTGGAACCGGCAGGACTGCCGAACGAGGCCGGGGAACGCTGCGGAAGAAGGCGCACCCGAACGCCGGACGGCGTGCTTAAAACGATGCCGCCGGAACCGGCGCGAACGCGCAGGCCCCTGCCGTTTTTTTCCAGCGGGATATTGTGGAACGTGACCGATTCGTCGTGCGAATCGCGCAGGGTTAGTGTGGCGTCGATTTTGGCGCGGGTCTGGACGCCGGGATGCGGCGCGCTCGCGGCGGTTGCGCTGGCCGTGGTAACAAGCCCGGTTGGGCCGGAAATGCTGTAGCCCGAACTTCCCATCGAAAAGCCGCTGATGCTGTTCTTGCCTCGGACAAACGGGAGCGGACGGCTCGCCGGTTCCCATTCCTGCGTCAGTCCGTCGATGGATACCGTCCATGAGTGCGACGGCAGCGCAAGGGCGGTTTGCGGCACGACGCCGCGAATTTCGGCGACAATGGGAAGTGCCTCGTTCCCAAATTCGCCCTGAAGGTTGGTTCGCGTTCCTTTGGGATCCCACCACGCGCGGGCTTCGAGTGGAATACGCTTCACGGTTTCCGTTTCGTGGAGCGGCGCGGTTGGCGAGAGCGCGTGTTTTAGGTGCGGCAACTTCGTAATGCGCCACGTTCCCGCGTGGCCTTTCTTATCCTTCACGGTAACGTCGAGCCATTGATACGTTGCGGGCACGTTAGGCAAACGGACGAAGGTATGCGGCGCGCGGCTTTGGGCGGAATTTCCTGTCGCCATCCAGTCGTCGCAGGAAAGCGGAAAAACATCGCCGGTTGAGGCGCGCGCGGTCGCCGGGAACTGGCCGGTCGTGGTTCCTTTGGGCAGGGCGATTTCCAAGCACGGCATTTCCATGTCCGTGACATAGGAACCCGTGGGAAAAAGGTGCGCGTTTATCCATTGGAAAAAGGTGCGCGTCGGCGTTCTTGGCGCGGATTGCTGGCGGCCCGTATGGTGAGTGACAAGGGTTAAGCCGTTTTGAACGCGCGGCGACTCCATAAAACGAAGGCTCGGGCGCAGAGCGAAGACGCCCACGGTAAAAAGACACAAAACCGCGCCCACGATTTTTATGCCGGTTATCCATCCGATTTTTCGCATAGTTTAGTTCGCGCTCCATATATCTTTGGGCTGGCTATTTTGGATGGGAACGACAAACGAAATCGGTATGGATTGAACTTCGGTTTGATGGGCAATTTGTATCGTAAGCGCGGGCAGAACCGATGAGGACGTGCTTTTTACATCAAGAAGATACGCGCGATTTCCCCCCGTGACGTTTCTAACGGGATGTTCATTGTTTATTTGAACGGGAGGATCATACATGTAATGAGCGTTTTCAATGGCGCGGCAGGCATTTGCCTCAATGGGCAAAGCGGACTGAATGTAAAAGCCACGGGCCGCCTGCGGTAGCGACGCATCAACGGATACCGAATACGCGACGGCGACATCATGGGGGGCATATCTTCGTTTGGACGGATAAAAACCCGGACTGTTTAACTGCACGCGAACCCCGCGCGGGGTTTCGAGGAAAGGGCGAGACGAAATATCGACTTTGCGGCCTTTGCCAAAAGGAACCAGCGGCAGATTGCGAAACGTGACCGTTTCGATTAGGACGGCAGAGCGCACCAAACTCCCTTCGATTCGCGCCCTTTGTTGAACCGTCGGCGAACCAGAAAGATCGCTTGTTCCCACACTTGCGTAAAAAGTGCCCGGCCCAGCCAAAGGGCCTTTATTGGTGCTGATAAATTCGCTTTTCCTTTCAGAATCCACAGGAAAAGGCGAAGTCGAAACGGACGGCTCCCATTCCAAATCAACCGAGCGTATTTTTGCGCACCATACGTCGGACGGACGGGACAAGGCAGAAGGGGGCACAATGGCTTTTACTTCGGCTTGAATAAAAAAGGGACGCTCCGCAGATTCGGTCGTTTGGCTGCGCCATGCCCGTGCGACAGTTGTGATACCGTTCGCCTTTTGTTGTTCCATCCGTGGTATTTCGGGGGGCAGCACGCGCTTGAATTGCGGCAGTCCGTAAACGCGCCATGTTCCCTGACGTTTTTGATTGTCTACGACGGTCACGTCCACCCATTTGAACGCTGCAGGTACACCAAATTGGGGCAAATGTATCACGATACTATGCCGGTCGCCCCAAATTAAATCCAGCGGATTTGCGGGAAGGGTTTGCGGCATAACGCTGTTCAGTAAAATGAGGTCGCCGGTCGAGGCGCGTCCTTCCGCCCGTGAAAACCGCGCGCCGCGCGGCAGTTCTACCTCGATACTTGGATAACCGGGCATGAAGGAATCGGGGCCATTTGGCCGAAACGGCTTGTAGTCGGAGGCATGGATCGCTCGAAGGATTAACCCGTTTTGAACAGGAAGGTACGGGTTGCGCCGGTGTTCGCGGATGAGATAGGGAACGAGGAATAAAGCGCCGATTCCCAAAAGCGCCGCGCCGGTTGCGCCGACAAAAAGCCGTTTACTTCGCGGGGAGCGGGGTGCTTTCAACGGTTTGGGCGGCGGTGCGGGAGCCAAAAACGCTTCGCGCGAAAAAGGGTTTGGCGATTCCATAGGCAGTCGTTCCGCAAAACGAGGTTTTTATCCTGCACATACACACGGTGTCGGCGATACAATTAAATCCGTGAACCGAACGGATTTACAAAAGTTTTCCGCAATGCGTTTGCGTGAAGCAAAGGCCTTGTTGAAAGCGCGCCAGTATAGCGGCGCATACTATATTGCCGGGTACGGCGTCGAGTGCGCGCTGAAAGCCATCATCGCAAAAAAACGAGGCGTCCGCCGATATGAGTTTCCCGAGAATCTCAAGACCAGCGATTATTATACGCATAGTTTTGCGACACTTGTAAAAACTGCAGGAATTGACAATAGTTTGAAAGCGGAAATGGATGCAAATATCACTTTCGCGGCCAACTGGCGTGAGGCATCTGCGTGGCGTGAAACAAGCCGGTATGAGAAACATACAAAGCAGGAAGCGCAGTCTCTAATCACTGCGATAGAAGAACCGACAAACGGAGTGATGCAATGGCTCAAACATTTTTGGTAGAGTTACCCATAGATGTAGTAAGGGATATACCTGAAGATTTGGTAAAGGGCGGATGGGATTTATTGCCTCTTTTGCAGGGAAAAAACCTTGACATTACTGCAGCTTTTTGGCAGTATTTTGGACAATATGAAGGATGGCAACTTGTGCTGGCTACTCCTCTTGTGCCAAAAGAAGGCGGCAACAAGGTGATTTTAGCTGTATTACGTATCCTCGTGGAGAACATGAGTAATCAGCATATGACTCAGCTAAAATCGTCCTATATCTTAGTGCAAAGCCCTGTGTCCACAATTGTGCAAGATGCCAAGCGCAAATATGGCAAAGTACCTTTTGATAGACAAGTTGCGCGGCGAAAATCGCTGGGTGACGACGAGGCCTACGTTTACCTTTTGCAGTGATTTCTCGCCGCTTCCATTGACGCCGACCAATAAAGCATGGTACACTGCGGGGACAATTAGATTTGGTTGTGGCTATGACGAGGCCAGTAGGCGCGGGGTGCGCGTTTCAGAAATCCGCCGGTTGATGCGAGGCGGAACCGACCCCATGCCGAAACTCCCCTTTGAGCCGATGGCGCTGAACCCGCTTACCCAATAAGCGAAAGTAAGCCCTCCGGGTGCGCCCGATATTGCGCAAACGAGTGGTCGCTTTTCCCGCGCCGCGCCGTTTTTGGCGCGAGCGATGGGGCGAGTGGACAATTCGGGTGGTAACGCGGGGTTAAGCGACATAAATACTAAATGCGCTCCTCGTCCCGAAAAACGCGCGTCTGAATGGACACGCAAAGGATTTGGGACGAGGGGTTTTTTTGTGCGTGAACACGGTTCAATGCGCGGTTTGACCGACGGGATTTGAAAATCAGGAAACATTATGGCGAAAATAAAAACGACCGGGGCCAAAGCCCTTTTGGAATGTATGCGGCGCGAAGGCGTGGATACCATTTTCGGCTATCCCGGCGGGGCCGTGATTCCGCTCTACGACGAACTGTACCACACCGACTTTTTGCAGCACATTTTGGTGCGCCATGAGCAGGGCGCGGGCCACATGGCCGAAGGTTACGCCCACGCGACCGGCAAAGTCGGCGTGTGCTTGGCAACCTCCGGCCCGGGCGCGACGAATTTGGTTACGCCCTTAACGGATGCCATGATGGATTCCATTCCGCTTGTCGCCATTACCGGGCAGGTGCGGACGGAAGTGATCGGTAAGGACGCTTTTCAAGAAGCCGACATCACCGGTATCACGATGCCGATTACCAAGCACAACTGGCTGGTCAAAGACGTAAACGATTTGCCGCGCATCGTGCATGAAGCCTTTCATATCGCGCGGTCGGGGCGACCCGGCCCGGTGTTGGTGGACATTCCCGTGGACGTGTCAAGGGCGATTGTTGAGTACGATCCCGACGAAGTGATGAACGTCCATATAAAATCGTTCAAGTCTAGCTTCAAGCCGCACCAAATGCAGGTCAAGCGGGCCGCCGAACTCATCGCCGATGCCAAACAGCCCGTTTTGTATGTTGGCGGGGGCGCGAAAGCAGCCGGTTGCCACGACGAACTGCTGGAACTCGCAACCCGCGTCGGTATTCCCGTCACGACCACCTTGCACGGTTTGGGTTCGTTTCCCGAAGACAATCCGCTGTCGCTCGGAATGCTGGGAATGCACGGCACGGCCTATGCCAACTACGCCGTCCATAATACCGACTTGTTAATTGCGGTTGGGGCGCGCTTCGACGACCGCGTGACCGGTAAAGTTTCCGAGTTCGCACCCGATGCGAAAATCATCCACATGGACATCGATCCGGGCGAAATCAACAAGGTTAAGCGGGCCGACGTTTCCATTGTCGCCGATTGCCGCGACGCTTTGGTGGAACTTCTGCCGCTTGTTGCACCGCGCACCGATTTGACGGAATGGCAAGAAAAATGCGGCGCGTGGAAAACCGAGTTCCCGCTCCATGTTCCGAACGGGCAGGACGACGGGCAGCTGCACGCCGAGTTCGTGATCCGCGAAATCGCGCGGCACACCGACCGCAAAACGGTTGTCACAACCGATGTGGGCCAGCATCAAATGTGGGCGGCCCAGCATTTTGGGATGCGCACGCCCCGACAGTTCATCACGTCGGGTGGCTTGGGCACGATGGGATTTGGCCTCCCCGCCGCCATCGGCGCGCAGTTCGGGGTCGGCAAGGACACGGCGGTTTGGTGCATCAGTGGCGACGGTTCGTTCCAGATGTGCAGCCAAGAACTAATGACCGCCCGCGTGTACGGTTTGCCGATTAAAATTGCCATTCTGAACAATCAGTTTTTGGGAATGGTGCGGCAATGGCAGGAAATGTTCTGGCAAAAGCATTATTCGCACGTGAACTTGGAACAAGCCCCCGATTTCGTCAAACTCGCCGAAGCCTACGGGTGCGCCGGTCTGCGCTGTGAAAATTTGGCCGATGTGGACAAAACCATCCAAGAAGCGATGGCGATTAACGACCGTCCCGTTTTGATTGATTTCCGCGTTGCCAAAGAAACCAATGTATACCCGATGATCCCGTCCGGTCAGACCATTCACGATATGGTGGTTTCGCGCCCCGCCGCTAAAGCCGACGAACCCGACAGTGCGTGCCACTTCGAGCCGAAACGCGACGAAAACGACATCGCCGACGAATGGGATTTGGTTGAAGCCCGTTTGCCCAAGCCGGGCGAAGTGGTGGATGTGGCGCGATAGAAACTCTTAACGAGCCTAAAAGCACATGGGTTGAAACCCATGTGCAAATTGCTGAATATAAAAATATGCAAACTATCGCGCCCAACGTCACGCACCTGAACCTGCTCGCCTCCAACGCCTACCTTGTCGGCGAAAAAGGCGGGCCGTGGGTCGTCGTCGATTCTGGAATGCCCGGCAACTTCGAGAAAATCAAAGCGGCTGCGGAAGAAATGTACGGTTCGGGTGCGCGACCCGATGCCCTTATATTGACGCACGGGCATGTTGACCATTACGGGTCGATGCTCGAAATGGCGACGTATTGGGACGCGCCCATTTACGTGCATCCATTGGATTTGCCGTATGTGACGGGGCGCGATACGATGCCACCCCTCGATCCGACCGTGGGCGGATTTTTTGCGCAAATCGCGCGGTTTCTGCCCGAATCTGCAACCGATTTGGGGCCGAATGTTCACACCCTGCCCGAAGACGGAACCGTGCCGGGAATGCCCGGTTGGGAATGGCTGCATACGTCGGGCCACACGCCCGGTCACGTTTCGCTGTGGCGGGAAAGCGACAAAACGCTTCTTTCCGCCGACGCGGTCGTGACCGTCAATATGGACAAGGCCACCACTATGCTGACGCAGAAACAGGATTTGTACCGTCCGCCTACGCCGGGAACCTACGACTGGGTCGCCACGCGCAAAAGCCTTAAATCGCTTGCGCGCCTCAAGCCGCAAACGGTTGGCGCGGGGCACGGCGTTCCTATGAGTGGGCCAGAAATCGCGGTCTTACTGGAAAGCTACGCGGAGGATTTTATCGCGCCGCTCCACGGGCGCTACGTGCCGCAGCCCGCGCGGTTTAGTTTGGCGGGCGTGGAGTATTTGCCGCCGCCCGTTCCCGATGCGCTGCCGACGACGCTTGCTTTTATCGGAGCGGGCGCGCTGATTGGGGCGGGCGTCTACGGAATTGTGCAACGAAGCGAGCGTAGAACCAAAAGTGAGGGATGAGCAAGCGCAAACCGCCGCAAAAACTAAATAACGCGCAGGAAGCCGACGAGTTGGACGCCCGCCCGCGCCGCGATCTTGCCGCCGCGCTGTACCGGCCCGACGTGGCCCGGCTTATTATTATCGGCGAGGCCCCGCCGCCCGTGCGCTTTTTCTTTTACGGCGATTCCTTGTTTTTTCGGTATCTGCGCCGGGCGTTTGCGGACGTTTTACCCGAAGTGGAATTGAACGAAGCGGACTGGTTTTTGGCGTTTTTTCGGGCGCTCGGCGGCTGGCGCGTCGATGTCTGCGACGCGCCGCAGCGGGCGACCAAAGGCGGCGCGGAGGGCGAGGCGATTTGCGCGCAAAGCGCGGCTTTTGAAGCGCGGTGGAGCGCACAGGCCCGCGATAAAGACGCCTTAGTTGTCGTGTCGCCGAAGCGGTTGGCTCCGCTGTTGCCCGAAATCGTGCAAAACGAGATTGGTTTGACCGTTCCGCCGCCCGGGCAGTGGAACGCGCATCGGCAGGCGTTTTTGCGCGAAATGGCGGGCGGTTTAACGCGGCACTTCGGGCGCGAAAACTTGCGGGCGATTGCTCAAACGGTGGACGAAGACGATACGCGGCTGGATTTCGAGATCGCGCGGGCCTGCGGCGAGGGCGAAAACGAAACGGAACTGATGCGGCTTGTTACGGGACATCCGCGCGAAAACGAACTGCGGGCGGTTTGGCAAAGCGCTAAATCGCTCGCGCAAAAGGACGACGAATAACGATGGCGACGATGACCGCGCAAAGCGGGAACATGGCAAAAGGATTGGGCGGAATGCAGGAACAGCATACCATCACGGTTTTGGTGGACAACAAGCCGGGCGTACTTGCCCGCGTGTCGGGTTTGTTCGCGCGCCGGGGCTACAACATCGAATCGCTCGCGGTGTCGATCACGGAAAACCCGGACGTTTCGCGCATGACCATTGTGGTCGGCGGCGATACCGACGTGCTCGAACAAATCACCAAGCAGCTCCATAAACTGATTGACACGCTCAAAGTGTTCGATTATCTGGACACGCCGATGCTGGAGCGCGAGTTGGCCCTCGTCAAAGTCGCCGCCGACGCGGGGCAGCGCGTGGAACTCATGCAGCTCATCGAAATTTTCCGTGGCAAAGTCATCGACGTTGCCGACAAAACCTTTGTTATTGAAGTGACGGGCAGTGGCGATAAAATCGACGCTTTCGAGAAACAGATGGAAGCCTTTGGCGTCCGCGAACTCGTCCGCACGGGTCGCATCGCCATGATGCGCGGCTCCCGCACCGTTTAAGCCGGGCCAAATAGCGCCATGACCGAAATTATCACGCGCCCGCAAGCCGATTTGCTGCTCAACGCCGTTTTGGTGTTGGGTTTGGTGCTCGCGGTCGTCGGCGCGCTGACCGCGAGCCGCCGGAAAACAAGTTTGGTTTGGGGCGCAATCGCGTGGGGAGGCCCGCTCGTTTTGGCGTGGGCGTTGTGGCGATTATACAATGGTATTACCGACCGCTTGGGTTTGGACAGCGTTTTGAACTTGGTTGTAAACGCCGTGCTGTTTATTATCGTCGGTATGGTGTGTGGGTTCGTTTGGGCGCGGTTTGGGGCGCGAAATAACGCCGCCCTTGAGGGCGGCGAAGCGGAGCAAGCGGCAAAGTAAAACAACGTCAGCAAAGGAGCTTGCGGAGTATGTCGTGGTTTTTACAGAAGAACTTTGACGAGGTAGAAACGCGGTTTCGAGAGGGGTTGCGCGAAGCATTGCGCTTCCATTTAGAAAAAGAACCCGACATCGACGCGACCGTTACCGCGACCTTTCGCGCCGCCCGCAAGGAATGGGACGCCTTGCACGGCGAAATCTCGGCGACCGCACTGCTTGCCCGTGTCGCCGCCGAGACGTGGCGGATGCGGCTTGCGGCAAACGAGGCGTTGCGCGAAGCCCTGCCGCTCAAACCGCTGGCGTTTCAGCAGTTTAATCTGGAAGCGCGGCTCGCGCGGTATCTGGAAATGGTGCGGTTCGAGGCCATTATGGCGGAAACCGACGGAGAAATCGCGCGGCTCAAAGCCGAAATGGCGGAAGACGGGCGCGATAGATTACGCGAAATCGCGGATTTGCAGGCGCGGCAAAGTCGGCTGATTGCAGGTTTTTACAACTCCCTGCTGCCGATGGACGATTCGGACGACGGCGGGGCCGCGCCTGCGTTATGCCCCGCCGGGCCGGTTCCGCCGAGCAAAGGGCCGGGTGGGGCGAAGGCATGGGAAACGTGCGACGAATTGCCGCGCCGCCCTTAAAATAGATTTTTTTGACGTATGGGAAGAACGCCACCGAAAGGTGGAAGAAAGAAGTTTGAACGGTTTTATGGCAGTTAAAGTGTATTACGAGGCGGACGCCTCCTTAGACGCAATCAAGCACAAAACGCTTGCGGTTATCGGTTACGGCTCGCAGGGCCACGCGCACGCGCTCAATCTGCGCGATTCGGGCATGAATGTCGTTATCGGACTTCGCCCCGGCAAATCCGCCGACAAGGCCAAAAATGACGGCTTTGAAGTGTTGTCGGTTGCCGAAGCGTCGAAAAAGGCCGACGTGATCATGATTTTGGTCAACGACGAATTTCAGGGCGATTTGTACAAAAACGAAATCAAGGACAACTTGGAGCCGGGCAACGCGCTCGCGTTCGGACACGGCTTCAACATCCATTTTGGGCAGATTGTTCCGCCGCCGGACGTGGACGTGTTCATGGTCGCGCCCAAAGGCCCGGGGCATTTGGTGCGCCGCGTGTATACCGAGGGTAAAGGCGTTCCCTGTTTGATCGCCCTTTCGCAGAACCCGTCGGGGCGGGCGCGCGAAACCGCGCTGGCGTGGGCTAAAGGCATCGGCGGAACCCGGGCGGGTGTGCTGGAAACGACGTTCCGCGAAGAAACCGAAACCGACTTGTTCGGCGAGCAGGCCGTTTTGTGCGGGGGGACGACTGCCCTTGTCAAAGCCGGGTTCGATACGCTGGTTGAAGCCGGATACCAGCCGGAAATCGCCTACTTTGAGTGTCTTCACGAACTAAAGTTGATTGTGGACTTGATGTACGAGGCGGGTATTGCCGGTATGCGCTACTCGATTTCGGACACGGCCCAATACGGCGACATGACGCGCGGGCCGCGCATCGTGACCGATGAAACGCGGGCCGAAATGAAGCGCATCTTGGGCGAAATCCAAAAAGGCCAGTTCGCCAAAGAATGGATTTTGGAAAACAAGGCCAACCGGCCCTCGTTCAACGCGCTCGCCCGCAACGACGAGGAACTCCTCATCGAGCAGGTCGGCAAGCAGCTGCGCGGCATGATGTCGTGGGTTTCGCGCCCGGCGATTGCCACGACGCAAACCGAAGAAGAGCAAAAACAAACCCAAAGCGTTGGCGCGGCAGGAAATAGAAATATCGAACTGTGAGCCTTGACGGCGACGGTCAAAAAGAGATTGAACCGAAACGGGGCGGCTGGGTATCATCGCGCCGCCCCGACCCGGAAAGCACGCCGCGCCCAAACGTGATGACGCCCGAACAAGGCTGCATCGGTTGCTCGGTCGGTGTGGGCCTACTTCTCGTCGCCGTTTTGTTTTGGGCGTGGGTGTTTTGGCGGTACGAGCCGTCGTTTCATGCGAACGGTCAAACGCCGCCCATTCCGTTTTCACAAGCGCCCAAACCTCGGCCCAGTGTGCATTTAGCGCCGCCCGCCCCGCCGTCGCCTTCTCCTTCGCCATCGAATCCGTAAGGACTACCGCTCTTTGTGCTCGTTGCTCGGGCCGATAAACGACCCGGCAACAGGCAGAAGCGTCCTCTGGACGCCGATAAATGGTGGCTTTGCCGTACAAACGCGACTTTGCACGATGCCGCGTCCAGAGGACGCTTCTGCCTGTTGCCGGGTCGTTTATCGGCCCGACAAAATTCGACTGAGTTTATATGAACAACCGCCTTTTT
>CAXTBP010000057.1:0-28802 GCA_964241985.1 uncultured Armatimonadaceae bacterium
TCGTACACCCGCTCGCTGGGCGTCGTGATCTCAACGATAGAGTCGCTCGTCCATCGTGCCCGGTAGCCGTTTTCAAATAGCCATTGGGCGCGTTCATTTACGTTGGCAAGCAGTTTTGCCTCATCCAAAAACATGGTTTCCGACATTCCTTTCAAGGGAAGAAAAACGAAGGCCAGCCCACCGCAAATGCGGTGAACCAGCCTGTGATAATCGATATGAAGTTGTCATCGCGGCACTGTGCCGCACCAGCTACTTTGCGCTCGATAGGATGCGGGCGCGCAGTTGCTGGTCGGCAGCCGTCGTGCTGGTCGTGTCGATGAGAACGCTTGCCAGCGTTTCGATCTCCACGCGCTCCTCGATGTTCAGCCGTTGCGCCGATTGGGTCAGCGCGTTGACAAGGCCGTACAGCGTTTCGGCTTGGGATTCGCCGAACAGGGTGAACTTGACCATGTCCACCGTTGATTTAGGCAGGTTCCACATTTGGGCAAGATGATCAATCGCTTTGTCGGGATCAGGCACGGGCGTCTTGACCGCCAATGCCATTTGCTCGATAAAGCCCGCCGCAACAATCGTCGCCTGTTGGAGAGCGTCTTCGAGCATTTCGCCGAAGCGCGCTTCCTTGACGTGGATGTGCCGCTGCTTGAGGAGGCTCTTGTGATTGATGCGCCGAATCAGGCCGTTGGTGCAGACGAGCCGGAACACCAAAGCGTCCACGGTCACGGCGCGCAAACCGACTTCACTGTTGGCGATGTGAATGCCGACCATGAGCCGGTCGTCAGGCAAAACGTCGCGGGTAATCATTGGATCGACTAACCGCAAGTGTAGGGCTTCACCAGTAAGCTGAATGAGGCCCACCTTATAGTTCCGATGCCTGAGCATCGGAAGCAGGGTGTCCATGAGCTGCCGGTTGTCCAACTTGGCGTAGCGCGGTGAAAGTACACCCCGTACGGTTCCGCCTTTGGCGCGCAGGAGCCACGCCTCGTCGGGGTCAACGTCAGACTTGGAAAGCTGACGCGCCACTTCTTGGGTCTGGTTCCAGTAGTTGAAGTTGGCATCCTGAAGGTGGGCCGGACACCGCTTGAAGTAGGCGGTTGGCAGCCCGAGTTTGGTACACGCTTGGGCCATCGCCCACGGAGACAGGGCAAGGCCGTTGTCGTGGCCGTCGCTGGTTGCGTCGGGAAACATCAGTCGCCCGTTGCAAAGCGAAACGGTGTGGCAGCGGGCTATGCTGTCCCACTTGTGCAAATCATCGCTTGCGACGATGTCGCAGGCATCGTCGAGTGTTTTCGAGAAGGGCATGGAAGCCGTTCTCCTTTCTTGGGAAAAGAATGTTGGTGACAAAGAATTGTCAAGGTGCGAAAGAGACTTGCGGGCCTGCGCGGCAAATCAAAGGCATGAACCGTCGTTGCCCGGCCTCTTCCGCTCGGGGAGACTAACAGCGCTAGATGCGGGCGGCAACGAGCGTTGCAAAGACGCGCAAGCGCTACGTTCAGGGCATTTAAGCGACAAAGAAAAAACCGCTCAATCCAGCAGGGGACTGAGCGGCAGATGAGGTGTTTTAGGGTTCTATTCCGTGGCAGCCGATACGACTGCCAATGGTTTGTTGTTGAAGCCGATCAGAGCGGCGTATTCCGGGTCGGCGTGGAGCGGGTTGTACAGCGGCAACTCCCACTGGCGGGAGTAGCGGCAGGCGCAGGCGACAAAGCGGCGGGCACGGTGTTCGTGCTGACGCCATGCGTCGTTCGCCTCATCTATTGAGTTGTATACCGAGTTGAGGCTGGGCAAAAAACGTGACCGTTCGCCGTCTCCCAATCGTAAACATAGCGCGTACTTGCCCGCCAACTCTTTGGCGCGCTTGACGCTCATCTGAGGAAGCGGCGCAGTGGCTGTTTCGCCACTACTCTGCTTCGTGCTCTGGCTCTGTGGAACGTAGCGGTTGTGACCCGAGGGCGGGGTCGCGCGCTTGAACCGCTCATCCCGCTCGCGGCAGACAGCATCGGCATAGGCGACGTGCGCCATCTCGGTTGCCTTCGCCTCGATTGCTGCAAGCGTGTTTGTCATGCGTTCGGTGACGTTTCGACGTGGCAGCGAGATGGGTCGTCCATAAACCAACTGCTTCAGTTGATTGGCTTCATCATGGGTGAACTCAAACACGTGCCACGTGGGACCGCCCCGGGTGTAGCGGCACGTCCCACTCGTGCCATCTGGGTAGGTGACGCAGCATTCATGGCTTTTGATCAGCCGTGTTCTGCCGCTGGAAGGAACGGTCGCGTCAGCGCCTTCGCGTGCGCCGATGTGGCGGTAGCGGGCAAGGGTGCGTTCCAACTCTTCCGGCGTGTAGGTGGTGTACCTCGGATACGAAACCGAGGGAAGCGATGATGAATCGGCGGATCGGGAACCGCCGGAGTTACGGGGCATAGGGGATACCCTCCTGTCAAAGAAGCAAAGTCAAGTCCTGCTTTGGCGTGATGCCAAAGCACGACCTGCTCGCCGCACCATAGGAATAAATCCCGGTCGTGCAAACCTGCGTTGCGTACACGCTCTGAAAGAGGGCAGATGTGCATGGCTGCGTGTACGCAACACAGGTTGTTCATCAAACAGAAGCGGGCTATGGTCTGCGGCGGAAGCCGCTGGTTCCTCGCGGAACGAGCAGATTTTCGCTTCTTGAAAGGTTCTAAAATGACCCAGATGACTCATACGACGGCTGCATGGCTGCTGTCAGCAGAGCGGGTGCGCGGGGAGTTTCGTAAAGCGGTCGCCGCCTATGAGGCCGCACCCAACGCAGATACCCTGCTTTCCCTCAACAAAGCGGCTATCCCGCTTATGGTCGCGGTTCCCACGGAAAAGCCGTGGCGGCAGGTCAACTTTCTGCCCAGCGAGTCGGTGTCCTGCGACTTTTCCGCCATCCGCGTGGTCGTTGACCGGCGGCTCGTCGATGACGATGTGCAGCGGCTGGCCCGGTGCTTGGGCTACGCACTCAAAGCAACGCTCGTCGGCGAAGAACTCGGCGAGCCAAGTGCAAGCTACACGGCAGGCGAGGAAGACGAGGGCTTGGTGTTCACACTAATTGAGTTCGCTTACAACGCCAAAAGCAGCAAGCGCACCCAGCCCGACGCCAAGCACGCTTTCGAGGTCGCGCGGGACACGATCCAAAACGGCAGCCCGCTTCGCACCACGGATCGAGAAGGAGCGGGAACCATGAACACCCGACTCACGGAAGGTCTGCTCGTACCAGCCAATCTGACATTCTATATTCGGTAAACAACCAAAAATCTACTTCTGTCGCCCGTAAGCCACTTCGCGCTTACGGGCGATTTTTATGGATGCATTTATCTGATCTTGGGAGATCTTGTTCTTGTTAAGCAGGTTGCTTGAGCGACGCTGCCGCCCACTCAAGCGGCACGATGGCTGCAAAGATCCATACTATATGGCCGAATAAACTCCGGTTCAATAGGGATTATTCTCGAACCACAAAATAGCTCCTATGCCTGCCTCTCACGCAGGCGTGAAATCGTCGGCACGCTGTATTGCAGTTTTGAAACAGTCCCTGTGTCAAATGGTTGCTTAACCATTCGTGCCATAAGCCATACAACGAACGGTTATCCGAAAAATTCACCAAATGAGGTATGGTTATGGTTTATTATTCCGAGTAAAATTGAATAGCGGCACTTCGTTTGTCGCTTCCCCACTTCTTCCACAATCCATGAAAACAGCCCGGCCCGCAAAATCTAAAACGCTCAGCGGCCTGTCGTGGGCCGTGGCGCTGTCGCTTTTGTGGCTGTGGGGGGCATCGGCGGCAAGCGCGTTTCATAGTGCCGGGCAGCCTGAAGCTGCGCCCAAAACGATTGCCGCTCTCCTTGCCGCATCCTCCGCAGGGAGCAAAAGCCATACTGAAGGCGAAACTGAACACGTCAACTGCTTCTGCATGATGTGCAAAGGAAAGAAAAAAGCGTCCTGTTGCTGCGCGTCCAAAGCGTCTAAAACGAATGGCTCCCAGCCCGGCTGCGTAATAACCGAACGGTGCGACGGGGCCGCGTCCCCCGACGCGCTCGCTGCCGGTTCGACCTTACCGCTCACGGTTTTGCCGACGCTTTCCGCCCGCCCGCTGCCGCCCTCGCACATCGAGCGCGCCCATCTCGTTTTCCCTGCCTGTCCCCGGCCTGCAACGGGCCGCACCCCCATCCCGCCCGAGGCCCCTCCCCAAACCCTTTCCTAAGCTACAACCGTTGCATTAGCGATTCCCCTTCGCTCCTGTTGACGATTTTTGTCATGCTCGCCACAAGCGCGGGCAGGAGGCCGCTTGCCCCTGCCCGCCGTAGGAAAGGTTTGTTTTTGTGACCCTGCTTCCACCACGCCGCGCCACACGCTCGGCCCGCGCCTTTACCTCGCGTAGAGCGTTTACCCTTATCGAACTGCTCGTCGTGATAGCCATCATAGCGATTCTCGCGGCGATCCTGTTTCCCGTGTTTGCCCAAGCCCGCGAAAAAGCGCGGCAAACGTCGTGCCTGTCCAACGAAAAGCAAATCGGCACGGCGTTTTTGATGTACGCGCAGGATTTTGACGAAATGTTGCCGCTCGCTTCACAGCCCGCCACGCCCACCGCATGGACAGATACCGTGCAGGCGTATGCCAAAAACTACGCCATTTTCCGCTGTCCCGGCGATGCGAGTTTGAACTGGGACACGCCGCTCCCCAATCCCAACGGACAGCAAAAGGGCTTGCGCGTCACGTCGTACTTTTCAAATCTATGGCTGGACAGTCGGCGCAAGTTCGGCACGATTGCCTCGATCAAAAGCCCCGCGAGCGTCGTTTACATCAGCGAAAGCACGCTCAACTTAACGCGCGACACCTTCTTCCCGATGTATTGGAACCCCAACGATCCCGAAGGCGACGGGAGCGCGATGACGATTTACATGAACACGCTGTTCTTCGACAAAGCCAAAAACGAAACGACCGAGCTTGACCTGCGGCGGCATCAGGACGGATTCAATAATCTATACGCCGATGGGCACGCCAAGTGGAATAAATGGACGCAGCTCTGGTTCAAGGACGAAGCTCGCGGCGTCTACGAAGGCGTATTCGACCCGCGCCAGTAAAACACAAACGAGAAAACAACCATGAAAAATACCAACAATCCGCAGGGCGACGCTCTGCAAACCGATATAAATCGGCGTGAATTGGTTCGCCGCGCGGCGCGTTTGGCGGCGGCGGCTCTCGCCGGTGCGCCGGTTCTGCAAGCGTCGGCGGCTGTATCTGATAACGACCCGATGCAAAGTCTTCCGCCCGCTATAAAATCAATGCCCAAGCACGATATGAGCGGCTACGGTATCCCGACCGGGCCGCCCCAACATTTCGCGTTTTTGATGTACGAGGGCATGACGCTCCTCGATTTAGTCGGCCCGCTGCAACTCCTCACGGCTTTAAGCAACACGCAGATCCATCTGGTCGGAAAAACGGGTAAGCCTGTCGTCAGCGACGCGGGGGGCGCGGCCCTCACGCCGACTGCCTCGTTTGACAACTGCCCTAAAGATTTAACGGTGCTTTTCGTTCCGGGTGGATCGAAGGGCACGTGCGCAGCAATGCAGGATGCGGCCCTACTCCGTTTTTTGGCGAGCCGCGCCAAAACCGCCCGCTATGTGACGAGCGTCTGCACCGGCTCGCTCGTGTTAGGCGCGGCGGGACTTTTGAACGGCTACAAAGCTACGACGCATTGGGGCTTTATTGACGTGCTGGCGGATTTGGGGGCGACCCCCGTGCGCGAGCGCGTTGTCGAGGATCGGAATCGTATCACGGGCGCGGGCGTCACATCCGGTATTGACTTCGGCCTGCGCTTGGTGCAAAAACTGCGGAATGACAAGATGGCTCAGGCCGTGCAACTGGGCATGGAGTACAATCCGCAGCCCCCGTTTCATGCGGGCACGGTGCAGGGGGCGGATCCAAGCGTCGTGCAGATGATGGAAGCGATGCAAGCGCCCCGCCTTGCCGAGATGCGCGACATCGCACAAAAAGCCGCAAAGTCGTTTCCCCGTTCGACCGCGCCGCGCTCATAAAGCCGCGCCATCAGAAAGAATAAGAAAACCATGTTTGTTTTACCGAGAACGCCGAAAACACCGTGCATGAAAAACGGAATGGCACGATTTGTATGCGGCTCCTTTGACATCTCCATTGGTATAGCCGCCTCCCTGTTTGCAGCGGTCACGACCTGCCACGCCGGGCAAAAGCAGCTGCCCCACAAAAACGCTTTGCCGTCGCCTGCTGCGGTTAAGGTTGCAAAAAAATCTGCGTCAAAAGCCGCTGCAAAGGCCACCACGCCTGCCGCTCTGGTTTACGAGTGCCCGGATTGCCACGACAAGTTCACGCTCGCACAGGCGAAAAAAGCGGGCCTCAAATGCGAATGTTGCCAAACCAAATTGGTGAGCATCAAACAGCCTGCTAAACAGTCCGAAGCGGTTGCGCCGCAAGGGAAACCGGTGAAAAAAGGATGACCGCAAAAGCCATGAAACCCTCGCAAAGATCCGAAGCGCAGCAGTCCGCACAGAATACAAAGCCTGCTGCGAAATCTGCCGCCCCCGATGGCTTGTCCCCGTCGTGGGAGCCACGGCCTTATCCGTTCCCCTGCTGGTAGGTATCTTGGCGGTATGGCAAGCAGGAGTGCTTGGAAGTCAGCCGAGCCGTCATACCTTGTCGCCTGGTATGACGGCTCCCGACTTCACGCTGCCCGCCGCGCAGGACGGACGCAGGTTTCACCTTGCCGATTAGGGCCGGGCCGTTTTCGTCGCGTTTGTGCCAAGCTGGACGGACGTCAAAACGCTCTCCGAAGTGCGCTCGCTTGCCGCGTCTGTCCCGCAGTTCGATGCGGCGGGCGCAAAGGTCATGGTGGTAAGCGGCGACGCGCCGGAAAAAGCGGCTGCATTGCAGGTGCGCGAAAAGCTGCCATTCCCGCTTCTGTCCGACACGAACAACGCGCTTGCCAAACAGTACGACGTGCCGCAGGGCAGCCCGTTTCGCACGACGTTCGTGGTGGATCCGGCGGCAAAAGTCAAGTTCCGCTTGGGCGATGCCGTCGTGGAGACCGGGCGGTATGGGAAGCAGCTCCTCGACGTGAGCAAATGCTGCATTGACGACGTGGTGGCGGCGCGGGCGCATGGCGTCGGGAAAGCGGTCGGCGAGTTCAGCCTGCTTCGGGCCGACACAGGGGCAATCGAGCCGCTGATGGGAGGCGATCAAAAAGCGGCCGTCATTTTGTTTTTGTCGGTCAAGTGTCCCTGCTCCAATGCGTATAACGAGCGTGTGGCGAAACTGACAAAAACGCTGAACGGGAAACCGATTCGCGTGGTCGGCGTGTATTCCAATCAGGACGAATCGGCGCAGCAAATCGTAGCTCACGCCAAAAAGAACGGTTTCGATTTTCCCATCTATAAGGATGACAAAGCATTATGCGCCGACCATTTGGGAGCAAGCCTCACGCCGGAAGTGTTCGTCGTGGACAGCGTAGACAACAAGCGTGGTCAGCACGTTTTGCGCTACGCAGGCCGGATCGACAGTAGCCGCAACCCCGCCGAAGTTACGAGCCATGACCTCGCGGACGCGGTGGATGCGGTTCTGTCAGGACGAGAACTGAGGCAAAAGTACACGCGGGCGTTTGGCTGCGCTATCGTTCAAGTGCAGGCAGTATGGCCGCTTTATAGCGGTGCAAAGAAAAGGTGATGCAGAACCAGCGAACCCCGCAACCATATCATCATAGTTGCGGGGTTCGTCTTTTTTGTACCTCTTATAATTTGTCGCGTTTGTGGCCGTCCGGCTCGGCTCTAAATCGGCGGCGGAAGCGGTTGTGCTTGGCTTCTACTTTTTCCGCCATTTGCGCTGCTTTGGCGTCAGACACCAGCCGCCCCCCACGCGCCGTCGAGCCAACTACCATCGCCGCCGTCACGATGACAATGTTCTTGACGATGTACTGCCCTTCCATCGTCGGGGCATAAGGAAAGTGTTCCCACGTTTCACCGGGGAAGAAGAATAGCGGCAGAACCGTTCCCATCATTTGTCCCAGCAGTAGTAGCAGCGTTGCGCGCGGCAAGCGGCCCGAAATCAAGCCGATCCCGATGAGGCATTCCCAAGCCGCGAGCAGTGGCACACTTAGTTGTGGCTCGATATGACCGGCAGTCAGTTTGAAGATAGTTTTGCCCGCCAAGTTTTCCGCCGTGCTCAGGCCGGGGAAAAACTTCAAAACGCCGAACCAGAAGAAAACGATGCCCAGCGCAAACCGCATGAGCGTGATGCCGTAGGTCGCCCAAAAGCCAATGATGCGTGCGTCCCAGTAGGTGAGGCGCAACGCGGAAATAACACGATCCTCTATATGCCGTATCGGTTGTGTGATTGGCAACACAGGTGGCACAATCGGCGCGGGTTGAATAGGCTGGGCCGCCCCATCGGTTATCATCGTTTCATTGTTTTCTTCCAGTAGATGGAACAGGAATACGGCCATAACACCGGTTGGCGAAAGCAATTCTGGTCGCGTGTTTATGTGAGGGTTGATACGCTCGGCTTCGTTTTGCAGACACTCTATCACAGCTCAATCCGTATCCACAAAACGTGGTAGGAGAAACAAAGGAACGGGTTTCGCCGCGCCGCTTGCTGCGGTGGGGTTCCGGTCGCCATCGTGAACGCCCGAAAAGTACGCGCTTTTGCATGGGGTATGTTTGTACGTTTTGTCTGAACAGATCACGCCAAACAAAGAGCGGGCACGGCCCGCTCTTATTAAATCAAATGAGGCGACCGGAACTGCTACTTCATAGCCTTTGTCTTCATCGATTTATTCATCATTGCGGCATCCTGCGCGGCTTTCGCCAGCAGATAGTCGATGTTGTTGCGCCGCTGGGCATTCCATCCCGTGGAAAAATACGCGGCCTCAAAAGCGGCGAGTTCGTCTTTTTCTTTTTCCAGATGCGACAGATTCGTACCTTGCGCAACGTTACTGAGCAATTCGCCGCGCGCCACGGCGGCGACGACACTGGCGAATGGTATATGCCGGGCGCGCGCGATACGCAAAGCGCGGGCGATGTTGTCATCGCTCATTTTATAGGTTTTGGCCTTCACGATGTCGTGGTAATCGTAGGTGATACTGAACAGTTTGCTGTAGTCCAGCGGTTCGTCGAGGGGCGGACGGGACGTACTTGCCGCCATCATAGGCTGCTGCTTGGGGGCAGCGGGCGTTTCGCTCCATCCGCCGCGCGCCGTGAACGCAAAAAGCGAAAGACTTGCCGTCGCCGTAGCGACAAAGAATCGTTTGTTTTGTTTCATGGTTGGATTTCCTTCACTGGGCATCAAGAGCGGACGATAAACGGCGACACGCGCGCCAAAACGGCGTCCGGTTCCATCGGCATATCGGCCCCGTGATTGTCGCCCGCGAGCGGCGCGACCGGTTTCTTATTCGAGCCGTTGAAAAGGCGGTTCTGCACCGACGTTATCGAGGTCGTGTGCCGGGCTTCCGTTCCTAAAATCGCCGCCGCTGCGGTCACGAACTGTTTGGTTTTCAAGTATGGGATTGCGCCCAGATACGCGGACACGCCCAGCGTTTCCGCCGTCAGCACAAGGGCCAGCACTTCTTCACGGCTTTTGGTTTCGATACCGAAGTCATGCTTGAACGATTCCATCATCGTAAGACCGGGGTTCAGTTCGTGTAGTGAGCCACGGATAAAATCACGGTGTTCGGCCTCGACCTCGGCGAACTCGCGGAAATAGGCGACATCGGGTTCCCTATTGCTCAATCCCAAACCGGGGATCGTTTTGCCGACGGCGTTCATACCGCCCGTCGTCAGACGAAGGATGGCCTGAATATACAGGTCGGATTCCAAGTCTTCCAAAACGAGGGCATAGTTGAGGACGTGAATATCGTCGCCCAGTTTAAGGCCCGGCAAATTCAGAATACGCGGGCGTTTGATGTCCTTGAAAGTAAGCGGAGGGCGCGAACCGGCAGCCATTGCGCCGGTTTGCCCAAAAACGGTGGAGTGCATAAAAGCGTCTTTCTTGCGAAGTACAGGCCGCATCGGCGCGGCAATAAGTCAGTGAATTTCCCGCAGGGTCACACAAAGAACGGTTTGGCTTTGGCAAGCACCTGTTCGGGCGTCAGGAAATACTCGAAGTTGTTGTTGCCGTGCTGCTTGTAAGCGGCTTGACTGTCCAACCGCTGCTTGGCGGGGCCGATGTCAAGGCCGAGTACGTGGTTGATCGCCGCCGAATGTCGGCACTCCGTCGAATAGATGGCCGCTCCCGCTTGGATCAATTTGAAATCGGTGAAAAAGCCTGCCGCGCCCAAATAGCCACGAACGCCCGTTTCTTCGAGGGTGCGGATAACTTCCAGAATGGAGCGCAAATCGTTTCCGAACGGCGCTTTATAGCCGCCGGGATTGGGCGCAATCGGCGTGTACTTATTGACGCGAAGCACCTCGCGCAAAAAGTCGCGGTGGGCGGCTTCCACGGCGGCAAACTGCTGCAAATACAGGAATCCCTCTTCCGGGTGGGCGACGCCGCTGCCGGATATGGTCATCGTGTAGCCGGACGTATCGGCGGGCAGCGGCGTGTCCAGCGGTTTGCCCGATGCGGCATTGAGCGCCTGCCGGTAAATATCGGCTTCCAAAATTTCCAGTGCGAGCGCATAGTTCAGAACGCGCTCGTTGATGCTGCCTCCGGGAATGCTGGGGAAATTGGCGTTGTCAGGAACATTGACAATATCGAGCAAGGGAGTTCCCGACGCTTGGGCGGGCGCGCTGCCCAAAAGGCTGATAACCGCCGCGCCAAGGCCCGCCGCCGTCATACGGGCCAAAAACGCGCGCCGCGTGGGGGGTGTATCGGCATCGGGTGTCATATCTGAAAGGGTTACTTCATCCATAGAAGTTCGTTTCCTTTTCCATTTCGTTAAAGCGTTGATGCACCGTAAGATGCGGTTATGCCGAATGTACCCGTCCCAAATTTGCTATAAACTGCTCATTTTTGGCAGGTAAGACCTGCTGTAACTGCTCATTTTTGCCTTTCTCGACAAATGTAAGGAGACTCGCCTCATCTATTTCTCGCCGCCGAAAACAGTGGAAAATTCTACAAAGATAAAAATCGACCAAAGACCGGGCAGAAGATGACCAAAAATTGAGCAAAAAACGGTCTGGTAAATGAGCATCGCAAGCAAGTACCGTATAGAAAGGGTGTTCGCAAAACAAATAAGGTGAACGCCATCGATCATTTGTCCGGGCGCGTCGCTTGATAAAAACGGGCCGCGCGGAGAAGAAAGATTGGCAGCTAATGAACGATTTTGAAAAAGTGATGCAAAGCGCGTCGTCGCGGCGCGCATTTTTGACCCGCATGGGCGCAGCGGGATTGGGCGCGGCGGCAACGGCTTTGCTTGCCGGGTGCGGCGGCGGCTCGGAGTCGTCCAATGTGAGCGGTGGTGGAAATACTCCGCTTCCCGGCCCGTTTGGCCCCTACACCACGCCGACCCCCACGACGTTTTTCGACCCGACGAACTTCCCCGGCGTGGTCGGGCGCAATTACAATGAGGTCGTTCTTAACTTCGCCCTCACGCTCGAAATCTTGGAAGCCGACCTGTATCGCCAAGCCCTTAACCTTGCGTCCACAGGACGGAAACTGACCGATCCACTCGACCCTACGCCCCCCGCCTCCGGTTCGACCGGCAACTACACGCAAAGAGTCGGAAACGGTTCCATCGCCGCGAACCTTGCCGCCCCCGCCTTTTTGTATTTGGTGCAGTACTCCTATGTCGAAGCCGCCCACCGCGACTTTTTGCGCGTCGTGCTGGGCAAGTTGGGCGCGCCGGTCACCGCGCCGAATCCGCTGGGTTACACGACGACCCTGAACACCTCAACGGCGACGCTTTCCGACATCATGAGCGTTATCCTAATCGCCGAAGAAGAAGGAACCCGCGCCTATCACGGAGCCGCAGGCTTCTTCACCGACCCGACCCTGCTCACCAACTCCGCCGCGATTTACTCCACGGAATGCCGCCACTCCGCCGCCGTCAACTACGTTTTGGGCAGGGACATCGGCCCGGCTTTCCAAAGCGGCGACAAGAACATCACGGGCGCAGTGGGCGTCAACCCGTCGCCTAACAGCAACAACACGTTCGAGTACGTCCGCGACCCCGCGACGGTTCTCAACGATGTCAAGGGCTTCTTCGTCACCGGCGGCGTCGTTTGACGCGGCGGCCTGTTATTTTCTACGAAAGATAAATCAATGAGTGAATTTTTGGAAACCTCTTCCACCATTTCCCAAAACAAAACCGAGATGGACAGCACGTCTGCCGCGCGCACGATTCTTGTCGGTGTTGCGGGCGCACTTGCGGCGACCGCGATTTTAGCCCCGCGCCCGGCCCGCGCCGTGTCGCCCGCTTTGACGTTCAGCCAAATCCCCGGCACGGGCGACATCAAGGTGCTGAACTACGCGCTCGCGCTCGAAGCGCTGGAAGCCGATTTGTACAATCAGGCGATTATGCGGCTCACGGGCGGAGGCACGAACGGTTTGGGCAGAACCATTCCCGGACTGGGATTATCAAGCGGTGAACTCGATGTCAAATATCTGAGCGAGTTTTCCAAAGTCGAAACCGAACACCGGAACTTCCTCAACGGGGCATTGGGAAGTCAATCCATCATTGGAACCGGCTCCAACGGCATTCTCGCCAAAGCAAATTTCGACTTCGGCTTTGACGATTCGACTAAAAACAGCCGCCAGCAGGTGCTGGAGTTAATCTACACGGCGGAAGCCACAGGCGTTCAAGCGTATTTGGGCGCGATCCCCTCGTTTACCACCAAAGACTATCTTTCGGCGGCGGCGGGCATTCAAGGCACGGAAGCGCGCCACACGGCAGCTATCGCCATCGTTTACAATTTGCTGGGCTTTACGCCGCGCAAAGACACCGCGCCGCTCGTCGGCCAAACGACGCGCATTCTGGACGTAGCGAACACGTCGGGTATCGACGGCACATTGACACCCGATCAAGTGCTCGCCGCCGTATCACCCTATATCGTGTTACCCTCCAACTAACCGCATCGATAGCAACACCGCAGCGCAGCCAGAATACTGTATGGAAGCGATGTTCTGGCTGCGCTGCGGTGTTGCTTAGGTAGTGGGTAGTGGAAGCAAACTAATAAAGCAATGACAAGAAGAACTGTCAAGGAGGTCGTGTGGGCTTACTTGGTGAACACGGTGTTGTAGTCTTGCGGTCGCCACATAAACCTTGGGGAAACGGGAAAACAGATGGTCTGAGCAAAGCGGCATTTCTGATTATAGACTCATCTTTTATCTAAATTTTATTTCCTTCGGGTTGAATATCCCAAAGTTTAGCCCGGTTCCAGCAGTTCCAGTCGGCGGCTTTCATGACGCTGACTTCCACAATAAAACGCCCCCCAGAGCAGTTCATATTTTCTGCTATAACAGCCTCACCCAAGCTCACCCGTGCCTAAAAGGATTACTTTTCAAAGAATGAATAATCGTTGTGTTTCGACAGGGTGCGCCCTTGGCAGTCTACTCCTCACTTCGCCGCTTTGGGGTCAAACACCCCCTCCTTCTGCTCCGGTTCCCGCCGTTCCAAAAGCAACGCCAGCAACCCCACCGGTCGCGCCACCTGCCGATCCCACGAATCCAACCGTTGCGCCGCCCGAAGAATTGGGCGAGGTCGTCGTTACCGAACGCTCCAGCAATCTCGTCGGGGTCGCGGATTCGGCAACGCAAGGAACGGTGGGCGCGCGACAACTGCGTCAGCGGCCTCTTCTAAGGCCGGGCGAACTGCTGGAGGCTGTTCCGGGCATTATCATTACCCAGCATAGCGGCGCGGGCAAAGCCAACCAGTATTTCCTTCGCGGTTTCAACTTGGATCACGGCACGGATTTCGCTACTTACGTCGCCGGAATGCCGATCAACATGGTGTCGCACGGGCATGGGCAGGGCTACACCGACCTTAACTTCCTGATCCCGGAACTGGTTTCGGGAATTTCGTATCGCAAGGGATCCTATTTCGCCTCGCAGGGGGACTTCTCGTCGGCGGGAACGGCGGAAATCAGTCTTGTCAACCGTTTTTCGCGGGCCAATGATCTACCGTCCACGACCCTTCTCGATGCAGGGAGTTTCGATTATCGGCGGGCAGTTCTGACCAACTCCACGCGGTTAAAAAACAGCGATTTGGTCTACGGACTTGAACTGTGGCATTCTGACGGGCCGTGGACGCGCCCCGATGACTACCGCAAAGTAAACGGTATCCTGCGCTACACACGAGGCGAGGAAACCACAGGGCGTTTTTCCCTGACGGGCATGGGATACAGCGGACGGTGGAACGCCACCGATCAAATTGCCGCGCGCGCCATCAACGGGGGCGGCCTCAGCCGATTCGATACCCTCGATCCGACCACGGGCGGCAACACCGACCGGTACAGTTTGAGCGGCGAGTATGTACGCCGCGCGGGCGAAAACCACGAAACCCGCGCGTCCGCGTATGGGATTCGGTATAAATTCAATCTGTTTTCCAACTTCACCTACTTCCTCGATCATCCCGAAACCGACCCCGCCGGTCAGCAGGGCGACCAGTTCGAGCAGGCCGACGACCGATATGTGTACGGCTTCAGCGCCGCCCATCGCTTGGATGGGAAGATTGGCGGACGAACCGCGCAAAACACGCTGGGTATTCAGGCCCGCTATGACGATATTCGTAATGTCGGTTTGTATAACACCCAAGCGCGCGACAGATTCAACACGGTGCGGCAGGACAAAGTGCGGCAAGGCAGCATCGCCCCGTATGCCGAAAATCGTATCCGCTGGACGCCGACCTTTCGCACGACGGTGGGAGCGCGCTGGGACTTCTACAGTTTCGACGTTTCGCAAAGCAACATCGCCGAAAACAACGGCAAAAGCCATGACAACCTGTTCAGCCCTAAGATCAATTTCGCGTTCGGGCCGTTCAAGAACACGGATTACTACATCAATTTAGGGCGCGGCTTTCACAGCAACGACGCGCGCGGCACGACGGCGCGCATCGATCCCGGTTCCGGTCAAGCCGTTTCACCCGTGACGCCTCTCGTGCGCTCTAATGAAGCCGAGGTCGGGATTCGCACCGCCGCCGTTCGCAATCTGCAAAGCACGCTTTCCTTGTGGTATCTGGGTCTGGACTCCGAACTCCTGTTCGTCGGCGACGCGGGTACGACCGAGCCGAGCCGACCATCGCGCCGCAGCGGGGTCGAGTTCACGAATTTTTATACACCTACTCGTGAATTGACCTTCGATGCGGATTTTGCGTATTCCCGCGCCCGCTTCCGAGACGATGATCCCGTGGGCGATTACATCCCCGGCTCCATCCAAAGCGTTTTGGCGCTGGGCGCTTCGCTCGAAAAGCCCACAGGCTTTTTAGGGAGCCTGCGTTTGCGCTACTTCGGCCCGCGCCCTTTGATCGAAGACAACAGCGTTCGCTCCCGTTCGACCACGCTCGTCTACGCCCGCGTCGGTTACGATTTTTCGCGTAAAAACAGCAATGGGCCGCGCGCGGTGCTGGACGTTTTCAACCTGCTCAACACCAAATCAAGCGATATTGACTACTTCTACACGTCACGCTTGCGGGGAGAGGCTGCGGGCGGCTCGGACGACATCCATTTGCATCCCGTGGAATCGCGCGCTTTGCGCCTGAGCGTTCGCTGGCTGAAATAAAGAAAAGCCACGTGACCAACGGGTTGGAGAAACGCGCTTTGCGCGTCGGTATTCTGGTGTCCGGCCTCTTTCATGTCGGACTGCTTTGGGCGTTCGCCGCCGTGGTAGGAAGTGGACACGGCGGCAAACAAGGCGAGCAGGGGCACGGCGGGCAGTCGGTTCAGGGAAATGGAACCATACAAGTTGCTTTGATCGATGCCGTTAGTACGGCAGCAAGTCAAACCCGAAACACTGCCGAACCTCCCGATGAACCCAAAAAAGCAGATGAACCCGTCGCTTCATTTGAGAGCGCAACGCGCCCCACCCCCCAAGCACGGCCTGTTGCGACACCTGTGTCGCGCTCCGCTCCTTCGCAAAGGATAACACTGCCTTCTGCGGTTCCACCAAAGCAAGCGACCCGCACCCTCCCTTCTACATCCAATAATTACAAGCAATCCACCATAAAACCGAATTCCGGTGGATCGCGCAACGGCTCGGCATCCAACGCGGCGCGGGAAACCAGCACTTTGGCGGACGGAAGTGCCGCTTCTGGGGATCCTGTGACACCCGGAAACGGTTCGGGTTTAATCGCGCTGCCGACGCCAAAACCCGCGACGCCCGCCCCCGTGCCAACCCCATTGCCGACGCCCAAGCCTACCCCGACACCGACGCCCGTACCCACACCCATACCCACACCGAAACCAATCCCGACGCCTTCGCCGACACCTGTACCGATGCCCAAAGCGGTTTCTGCCCCGACGCCTACCCCGTCACCTACGCCGGAAAAGAAGAGCGCGTCGGTGAAAGTGACAAAAGCGCGTCCGCGCCGCAGCCCGCAGCCGGAATATCCGAGCGAGGCGAAGCAAAAGCATCAGGAAGGCGTCGTGCGCCTCACCGCATCGATTGATAGTGAGGGCCGCGTGACCGATGTGGAAATCACTCAAAGTTCCGGCACGCCGTCACTGGACGAAGCGGCGCGGCAGGCATTGAAGCGCTGGGAGTTTGAACCTGCGCGACAAGACGGTGCGGGTGTCGCATCCCGCATCACGATACCTATTCGTTTCCGCTTGGAGTAGAATGACCAGAACTTCGCTTCTTTTTGCAATGATCGCCGTTTTGGTAACCGCGACCGCCACGCAGGGACACGATACGTGGCTCCTCCCCGAACGCTTCGCCGCTCGGCCCGGCAGCGTGATCACGATGGATATGACGAGCGGGATGGCGTTTCCCACTTCGGATTACGCCATCCATGCGGAGCGTGTACAGGTCGCCCGGTGTCGCCTTGCCGGAAAAACACGAGAACTGACAAAGAAAACGCGCGGCGCGAAATCGCTGCAGTTTCAACTCCCCTTGTCACAAGCGGGCGTCGCAACGGTTTGGGTCGAAACAGGGCCGCCTTTAACGGTGAATCTGTCCCCGGACAAGGTGCGCGAATACTTCGCAGAGATCGACGCCGCGCCGAGCATTCGTAAGGCGTGGAACGAACAAACTGCGCGCCCGAAGCGATGGCGTGAACGCTACAGCAAGCACTCCAAAACGTTCGTGCGTGTCGGCACGAGCAGCCGCGATAGCTCATGGAGTCGCCCCGTCGGTATGTCGCTTGAAATTGTTTTGGAGCAAGACCCACAAACCGTACCGATGGGGAAACCGCTGACTGCCCGCGTCTTAAAAAACGGACGGCCTTTGGCAGATTTTGCGCTCGGTATGCTGCGCGAGGGCGAAAAGCGCGGCACGTTTCACCGCACCGACGCACAAGGCCGCTCTTCGTTTACCCTGCGGAAGCGAGGCCGCTATCTGCTGCGCGGTACGGAATTGCGACCATCCAAGCAGACCGGTTTGGAATGGGAAAGCGATTTTACTACGCTGACGTTTGGCTACTGACGTTTAGCTACGGGCAATAGCTATGGACAACAGACATGGGCAACAAACAACGTGAACTTGTGCTAAGCCCGCTCTTCTTGGGTAAAAGGCATTGGGAGCTAAAGAAGTTCCCCCACACTTTCTGTACAAGGGCGCGATGGCGTCGCGCTTGTGCAGCGGCCATAGAAAGGCCACTATGAAATCCACAACACCCATGAATCGTACTTTTCTGACAACGATGCTCACCCTCGCATCGGTTGCCACACTCAGTTACGGAACGCTCGCCGCGCCAACCACGGCACACGCGCAGGACAAGCCCAAAACCAAGATGGTCGGCGGCGCGGCGATGTATCCGACCAAGAACATCATCGAAAATGCGGTCAACTCCAAAGACCACACCACGCTCGTCGCCGCCGTAAAAGCCGCCGGTCTCGTTGAAACGCTGTCCGGGGCAGGCCCTTTCACCGTATTCGCGCCGACCAACAAAGCGTTTGACAAACTTCCCAAAGGAACCGTGCCCACGCTTCTCAAGGAAGAAAACAAGGACACCTTGACCAAAGTGCTGACCTACCATGTCGTTGCGGGTAACTACTCGGCGGCGAAGCTGATGGACTTGATCAAGAAGGGCAACGGTAAAGCGATGCTCAAAACAGTTCAGGGCGAACCACTGACGTTCTCGATGGCGAAGAAAAAAGTCAAAATTACCGACGCCAAAGGCGGCACGTCCACAGTGACGATCCCCGACGTGAACCAGTCCAACGGCGTGATCCATGTGGTCGATACGGTGCTGATGCCCAATTAGGTCTGCGTATAGGTTTAGGTAAATCTATGCGTGCTTAAGCAAGCGGGCCGGTGAACTTGGTTATCCAGTTCACCGGCCCACTTTTTGTTTTCCATTCAATTTGTACCCTCGTGCCTTCCGGTTTTTTTACTGCCAAATCCCATGCGAACTCGTATCCCATAATTCCCCCTCGTGTGTGTTACATTCAGGGTGTCCATAAACCATCAACCATGAATGGACACCCCAGGGCAGCCGACCCGGAGCATTCGCAGGCCGACCCGGCTTTCCAAGAAGGGGAACCAGCATTTACGCCGCGCTCTGTATATGCCAGCGTTGTCGGCAGTGCGGCAGAATCCGCGCGTCAAGGCGCTTTTTGTGCGTTTGCGGGAAAAGGGACGGCCTCGGATGGTGGCCGTCGCGGCGGCGATGCGGAAGCTGCTCATGATCGCCTTTGGGGTGCTGAAAAGCCGTCAGGCGTTCTTTGCGGAGCCAGTCGAGGGCACGATTCCGACGCCCGCTTGACACAGTATCTTATGGCACACGATTCAGGCAAGAAGAGTCTGGGGTTGTAAGTAGGAAGCCGCTCGGCTATTGGACTGGATTCCGTTTCTTACATTTACGTCGGAGTGAAAACAACCGTGTTCGGAAAAATTCGATTGGTCGTTGTCGGTGGATATATCTAACCGAAGGCATTCGAATCATCCTACGCCCTTAAGCCACACCGCGCTTAGGGCGCTTTTTATCATCTATTTATCTGCTTATGATTTATTGAAATAGGCGAGCAGGCCGAGCAGAGCTGCGATGGCGAAACAGCCCAAGCTGATGTTGAGCATGATGGGGTTGTGGAATAGCAGCCGGATGACGATGCCCGCGCCCAAAAACTTCAATGCGTTCAGGATGAGCGGGATGTTGAGCTTGTGCTTGGCTCCGAAGGCGGCGCTTTCGCTTGCACTTGCCGTATTGACCTGCTCGTAGCTGACGCCCAGTCGGCCCAGTGACTTCTTCGCTTCGGCAATCAGTTCGTCGCACGCCTCATAGGTTTCGCTGCTGTCGATGACTTTCTTGTAGGCGACGGCGGCGTCCTTATCGCGGCCCGACAGACTCAGAATATCGCCCAGCACATGGTAGGCGGTCGGTATCTTTTCATAGTCCAGCGCCGCATTAATAGCTTCGCGCCCATCGTGCAGATGCGAATCTCTATCCGTAGCGTCGGGAGCGAATACGCCTCCGCGCTGGGAGGCCACCGATACGGAAGCAAGCGCCGCCGCCAAGTGGGCACGGGCCTCCAACGTGTAGCCGTGGGCCAAACAAAGCGAGCGCATCGTGTCCGGGAGTTTGCGCGCCTCGTCCTTGACCTGACGGATTTCTTTGCCAATCAAGTTCTGCGCCTGCCGATGCGCCGTTTCCGGGTCTTGATTTGCGATTTGCTCGCAGCGGTCGCTTAGGGCGTCCATCCGCGCCAAAATAAGATCAACTTCCGATACGCCGTTTGTTTGTGCCTGCATCAACGTTCTCCTTCAAAGGTGGTCAGACATAGACCACGGTCACGCCGGACAGGGCAAACACGCCTTTGTCCACGCCGTCAACGGACACCGAGTGGCTACCCGGTGAAATGTTTTCAAAATGGGCCAAGCCTTTTTCGTCCGTGTACTTTACGGTGCTGCCTCCGCACCACACGGTCACCCGACTTCCATTTACAACATTGCCCGACGCTTCCCGCACGACTTTGACACTAACCACGCGCCTGCTTCCTTCCAAGTCCCCACGGTTAGGGGAGTGCTACTTTAATTATACCGCATATATACTGTGGTATTTAAGCAGTGGTGCATGAACCGTGGTTTTTATGCTTTATGCCTTCAATCCTGTAAGGTATGCAGAAGCGCAAACCTTTAGAAAACCGTGACCCCTTACTCCAAGCCGTCGGGGAGCGTATCCGCGCCTTGCGCGAAGCCAAAAACATCGCCCAAGAAGTGTTCGCGTATGAATCAGGCATCGACCGCAGCTACTACGGCGCGATTGAGCGCGGGCAAAACAGTCCGAGCGCCATCAGTTTGGCAAAGATCGCCGTTGCCCTCGGGGTTGAGGCGGGGGAGTTGTTCCCGCCGCGAGACCAGCTAAAGCAGCTGCTTAACGAGCCGAAGAACACTGCCTCTGAAACGGGTTAGGCAGGAACTGTCCACACATTATCCACAAGATGCTCAGGGGAATCAACGGAACGTTTTCCGACTGCGCTGAGGTGCTCGCTCGCCTAAGAATTCTACGAGATAACCAAGAAAAACCCGCTACTGGATAGGATAGCGGGTTAATGATTTTGACGAACGGTTTTGATTTCTTATTTGTTGAGCCGAACGCCTTTGGCTCCGTTGACACGGATATGGTCAGCCTCTTTTTGGGTCAGGATGTAAGCGGGCAGGCACGGCACACCGCACGATACCGCCAAAAATAACCTGTGCCAGCCATCGATGAGGATGTGCTTGCCGTTGTGTTCGACAAACAGCAGGGGCGAGAGCAGCGCCGTTGCGGGCAGTGCCAACGCTTTTTGCTGGTCGAGGTCGGCGTTCATGTGCAGAATGCGCGCTTTGTCCATCCCGAACTCAGCGGGATAAACCAGCACGACTTCCGCGTTTCGCCCTTCGGCCAGCCGTCTCCCTTCGGTTGCGTTCCACCAAAGGGTTTGTCCGCTTGCCTCGTCGTGGAACTGGTAGATTTGCACGACGGTCAAATAAACCGTTTCCAGCTCAGTCGCTTTGTCAGTCGTCGGGTCAGTCGTTGTGTCAGGCATCGGGTTTCTCCTTGGCGCATACCAGCGGGTAGTAGCCGAGTAGATGGGAGCACATCCTATGTTCCTGATAACCTACGCACTCGCACGTCTGCTCCATTAAGTCCAGCCGGTACGAGTGCCCGGCGGGGTTGGTGATTTCCACCATGTCGCCGGTGAGCCAGCGACCGGTGTAACCACGCTTGGCGAGACTGACCGCTTTCGCCATCAGGTTCGCCTGATGCCGCGCTTCCTCAAGCGTGGCAGGAGAGGCGTTGATATTGATCATCGCGGATTCTCCTTTGCGCTTGCGGCCAGTACCTCGTGGGCGGGCACGGCGGGCGCGAGCAGTATCGTGGTGCTGCGGTTTGGCGTGGTGATCACGCCGACGTAGTAGCCGTTGCGGAGCCGATAGAACGACACGATGTGCTGCTGGCACAGCACTCCGTACTCGTTTTCGGCGGCTTCTCGCGCGGACACGCAGCCCCAATCGCCCGACGTGTGCCGGTCAACGAGAGTTTGTACGTCGTCCTTCGCCTCCAAGATGGCCGCCCGCGCGTCGTTGGTGACCACGACCTCGCCGGGCAGAAATAACTGCATTAGTTGCCTCCACGGAAAGAAAGGCGATATAGCGCCCTTCGTTCCGCTTCTTGTCAAAGATCGGTTAGTGCCGCGCGTCAGAAACGCGCAGGCGACAAACCGTCGGTATGAGGGTAAATGCTTGGAACGTAGCAGCCAACCTGCGTTGCGTTTCCGCAACACGCATCGGAGTGGTATTGAAGCGACTTTTTACTGGCAGTTAATTATTAGTTTAATTTTTAATAACGGTGTGGGGCGGTTGTGTTCGGCGTTTGTTCGGTGTATAGACTGTGGATATGAGCAGAGGCCCCACCCCCATCAACCAGCCCGTCAAGGTTATCCTTAGCATCGATGCCCATTCCCGCAAAATCGCCCTGTGCAAGGTCGAGTGGGAGTGCGTCGTGTGGCGCATCACCAAAAACACGTTTAGCCGAGCCGAAACCATCGGCTACAACCGCAAGCTTTACGTGTTCAGCGCCACGGCGGAAGAGGAAACCGGCAGCGACAACGGGCGCAAGCGCGTGGTCGGCATGGAACTCACCCTCGACAACACGTCGCTGTGGGACTTTCGCCTGCGCGAAGTTCTCTACGACGATTAACGATCTACCATGTACCTTTCCCTGAATTCGGCTTCACCCGAGATCATGCACGTGGACATGAATAGCAGCTTTGCCTCGTCCGAGCAGCAGTGCTGGGAAGCGTGGCGGAACAAGCCCGTCGCGGTTACGCCCGTGAACGTGCCCGGCGGCGCGGTCATCTCACCGTCCTATGAGGCCAAAGCGTTGGGCATCAAGGTCGGCACGCGCAACTTTGAAGCCATTCAAACAGCACCTAACCTCATCCTGACCCAAAGCCGTCCGTGGGTGTACCGGGAAGTACACGCCCGGTTCTTGAATTTGTTCCTTGAATACTCACCCAGCGTTCATGCCCTGTCCATTGATGAGGTCGTGATCGACTTTGCCCACACGCCGATTCGCAAGCGGCTGTCGATGAAGGAGATCGGGGCCGAAATAAAAGCCCGTGTCAAAGCCGAAGTCGGGGACTATATGCGCGTCAACGTCGGCATCGGAACCAACCGCTTCCTCGCCAAACTCGCCGCTGGTCTGCACAAACCGGACGGACTGGATCAGATCGATCACTCCAACGTTCGGGACGTGTACGCCAGTCTTTCCCTGATGGATTTGCCGGGTATCAACGTCGGCTACGCTTCCCGGCTGTGCAGTGCGGGCATCACCACGCCGATTGCGTTCCTGGATGCCGACCCGTTTTACCTGAAAACCCAAGCGTTCCAGTCCATCCACGGTATCCACTGGAGCCAGCGGCTGCGCGGCTGGGAAGTGGACGATCTCAGATATGACCGGCACGGGTTTGCCAACTCCCATGTACTCGCCAAACCGACGCCGTTTGTTTCCGATGTGAGCAAGGTCATTTACAAGCTGACGCATAAGGCCACCTATCGTATGCGGCGGCAGGGGTTCGGCTGCCGCACCGTGATCTTGTCCCTCCGATTGAAAGAAGGTAAGCCCATCCACGAAAGGCTGACCTTACAACAGCCGGTGCTTGCGACACGGGAGGTTTTTCCGCTGTTTAATGAGATGCTTCATGCGTTAGACCTCGATACGGTGCGGCGCAAAACCAAACAGGGTGTAGTGTGGGATAAGTGCTTTCCCAGCAATGTCATCCACGGCGCGGTGATGGTGGATAACCTTGTGGAAAACGTGCATCGCCAAGAGCAGCTTTTTGACGATGCCACGTCACGGGCGCGGCGGCTGTCGTTTGCCGAAGATTTGATCAACGCGCGATACGGAATGTACGCCATCGGGTCGCCGCTGCTTTTGGGGATGGAGCAGTACGTTCCTGACCGCATCGCGTTTGGCACGCCGCAGGACGTGGGGGCGTTATACGAGGAGCAGCGGCAGCGCAAAGAAACCACCAACTACGGCGACGAAAACGAGACGCACTTTTACGGTGAATCGCTGGGTGGAGAGCAAGGGTGGGAAAGGGATTTGTTCAGCCCGCTGTTGCGCTGATGCAACGCGGTGTGCGGTTTTTGTTCGGGTATGACACGGTGGCGGCATGAATCACATCACCCCCACCAACCCCAAACCGCCGCCCGCTTCCCCGCCTGAAAAAAGAAATCGGGTTCCGTTTGCCGATCCTACAACGTCGGGGTTAGGCAAGGTGAGCAAAAGCAGCATCACGCCCGCCCAGCACCAGCACGTTCAAGAGATACTTTCCGGCTTTGGTATTCCCCTGGACGAGCAAGAGGAGTATCTTGCCATTCTGCTGGGCCACTTGGATATGGCACTCGATGCCTACTTTTCCCGCTTCAGCGACCTTTGAACGGTGCCTCTTAACCCATTCGTTTTAATGCCTTTTCTATGGATTCAATAGTTCCCATCGAAACCACGCAGGCGGTCATTTACTGCCGCGTTTCCACGGAACAGCAGGCAAAGGAGGGCGACGGCGTTCGTAGTCAGGAGCAACGCTGCCGCTCCTACGCGCAGATGATGGGCTATGAAACCGTTCAGGTGTTCACTGACGACGGCGTGTCCGGCGCACTCATTGACCGGCCCGGCATGGGAGCACTGCTGAAGTTTTTGCGCTCCCGCTCCGGCGACACCGTAGTCATTATTGATGATATTTCTCGTATCGCCCGCGATGTGATCGCCCATTTCCAGCTCAAAGCCGCGCTTCGTGCAGCAGGCGGCAGGCTGGAATCGCCCTCGTTCCAATTCGGCGAATCCGCAAGCGACGAACTACTCGAAACCATTATGGCAGCGACCGCCCAGTACGGGCGCAAGGGCAACCGCGAGCAGGTTCTCAACCGAATGCGGTCTCGTTTAGAAATGGGCTACTGGACATTCCAGCCACCCCTAGGCTATCGGTTTGAAAAGCATCCCCTTCATAAAAAGATCATTGCTCCAACCCCTGCGGCCCGTGCTCTGCTCGGCCCGGCGCTGGAAGACTTTGGGACGGGACGCCTGCAAACGCAGCGGGAACTGGGCCTGTATTTGCAAAAAAAGGGCTTCTTTGAGGACGCCCGCCCCGCCACGATAAAAATGCTCGATCTGCGCATGAGCCGCATGATGAGCCTTCTCCCGCTATACGCGGGGCTTTTGGAGTTCCGCAACTGGCAGATTGAGCGCCGACCGGCCCAGCACGCGGCCATTCTTTCCAAAGTGGGACTGGCGCGTATCGAGGCGCGACTGTCTGGCAAGGTGAAGAGTACGGGATTGTTACGATTGGATGCCAAGCCGCTGCTGCCGCTTCGTAACTTCATTCGCTGCTCCAAATGTGGCAGGCCGCTGACCGGAAGTGTTGCCAAAGGGAAGTATGCCCGCTACCACTGCTACTACCAGCCGTGTGAACTATACGGTCACAGTTTCTCCGCCGATACGAAAGTGGAACCGGCGTTTCGTACCCTGCTCAGTTCCGTCAAACCGACGGACGATCTGCTTGACGTATTGAACACGTATCTGCCGGGTTTATGGCAGAAGCACAACGCGGAAAAAGGATCGGGTATTTCTGCCAAAGAAAAGGAACTTGCCACGATTCAGATGGAAGTACAAGCGCTGATTCGTCGCTTGGGGCGTGTAAGCGATACAGTCGCCCGTGAAATGGAAAAGGAGATCGAATCCCTCAAAATACGGGAACTGGAAGTCCGGTGTCGGCTTGCGGAAGGGGAAAAACTGCCCCGAAAAATAAACGATGCCTTGGAAGCAGTTCACACCTATTTTAGCGACCCCTTGACCCTATGGGAAAACAGTTCTGAGAGCCAAAAAAAGGCCCTGCTTCGCATGGTCTTTTCCAAGCCTCCGGCATTTGAAGAAAAAACAGGGTTTAACACCTTGAATTTATCGCTCCCATACCGGGTTTCTCACGAATTTAGGCACACTAAAAATGGACTGGTGGAGTGTGCGAAAGTTGCACGCCCATATGACAGAGAAGGGGTTACGATCTAAGTCAGGACGAATGCTCGCCATCAGTTCTTTTCACGAAATGCTAACCAATCCGTTCTACGCTGGATTTATTTGGTTTAATGGCAAGCTTCTTCGGGGACAGCACCAGCCGATTGTTAGTTCGCCTGATCTGGAAGCAGCGGCTTTAAGTCTTAGGGGGCTTGTGGACAAAACCAACTTTAACCACATGGGGCATAAAAAATAGAGGCTCTGAGAGCCTCTAAGATTGTCTGGTTAAGTTGGGGTGACTTGGTCAACGCTATCCGAACTAAAGCCTACGACGAAAAACAAGTTTTTGTTTCCATGGTTGTACAAAAAAGATGAGATTGTCAGGTTTACCGAGAAGGACAACCCCGTACCATTTCTCTGTTACCCTGAGCGGATCTGCTCGTATGGCGGTATTCTTAACGAAGAAACCAGCATACGCGAACAGGCACGGCAGCTGATATTTTTGCCATACGAACTTACCAGAGATTAGGGGTGACAAGTGCCGTCTATTTACCATTGGGAACGCTTCTGGTGCGAACGAAGCCAGCCTTTCCAGCTGGACGCCCGAGGCTTCGTTCAGCCACCTTACAACTCCCCATACGTTAAGGCCAACGTTTCCCTGAAAAACATCGGGCAGTTGGATACCTACCCATGTTTGGTGCTTTTGGGCGAGGCACAAAGCGGCAAGAGCGAACAGATGGCCCTACTCGCGTCGGCGGCGTGCAGCGACGGGCAGGTTCACCACGCTGTTGACTTAAGGTCTGTTGGGAGCGAGGAACGATTCTACCGCGCGGTATGGGACAACCCCACTTTTCATCAGTGGAAACGCGGGACGAGCCGCATGACTTTGTACTTGGACCACTTTGAGGTCGGCTTGGAGAGGCTGCCATCTCTGCCATATTTGCTGTCGGAAGAGTTGGGAAGCCTCCCCTTAGACCGGTTCGCGCTTCGCATCGCGTGCCGGTCGTACCGGTGGCCGTCGGAAATGGAGGCCCGCTTGGCCGTCTTTTGGGACACCGAGCAAGCAGGCACGTTCATCCTCTGCCCCTTGTCGCGCAGAGACGCCTTCCGTGCAGCTGAGGCAGAGGGGATCAATGCCGAAGCTTTTATGAGCGAGCTGGTGCGACTAGGGGCTGAACCGCTTGCCAGCAAGCCTATTTCGCTTCGTTACCTTCTCAGGCTGTACCGTGACCACAGCCGCATCCCGCTTACACGCTGGGAACTCTACGAAGAGGCGACACGCCGACTGTGCCACGACGCGAGCACATATCCGCGAGAAATATCGCGCCTTTCGGCGGACGAAAAACTGATCATTGCAGGGCGGATTGCCGCCTTGACACAGCTACGTAACAAGGACATCGTCACGTATGAAATCGACGGCCTGAAGGAGGCGATGTCCTTGCGGGAAGCAACCGGCGCTCCTGCAGAAGAAGCGCGTGGGTTGGTGTTCCGCGTGGATCAGACCGCCGTCAGTCATACAACGGACACCGGCCTGTTCACCTCGGCAACCAATGCCGCTGGATATTTGACTTGGACGCATTCTGCTATCGCGGAGTTCTTGGCGGCGCATTACCTGATGCAACGCGAACTGCCTGAAGAACAGTTGCTTTCGCTACTGCGGGCCTCGACAGGCGAGGAAGCGTTGACGCCCCCACTTTACGGAGTGGCCGGGTGGCTTGCTTCTCGTCACGGGCTATTCCGTGAACGACTCCTGAGGCTCGACCCGACCGTGTTGTTCCGGGGAGATGTCGCTTCGCTTTCCGCAGAGGTGCGGGCCGCTCTTGTCGGTCACCTGCTCGCGGCGGCTGAGGAAAAACGAATATCACCGTGGGATCTTCGTTTCTCTGGTTCACTCGCGCACCTTAAATGCCTTCAGCTCGCGCAGATTCTTCGTCCTTTTCTGCAGGCAGGTGTTGATGAAGGTGTTCAGGTGCTAGCGGTATCAATCGCGGAAGCCTGCGAAACACAAGACGTTCAAGAGTTGGTGGCCGACCTTGCCCTGAACCCTGCGGTGCCAGAAGAGGCGAGAAAAGCATCCGCATACGCGATTGCCAAGGTTGGTGATGTGCCGACACGACAGCGGCTCGCGCCGTTACTCATATCGGCTCCCGCCGACGACAAAGAAGAATTGAAGGGGTGCGCGCTGCAGGCCTTATGGCCAAACCTTCTGCCTGTTACGGAGTTGTTCCCATTGCTAACCCCTCCACGGCGGTCAAACTTCTACGGCGCATACCAGGGGTTCTTGAGCCGCTTCGCAGAACACCTACGTCCAGAACACTTACCCGCTGCCCTGTCATGGCTGGGCAATCAGGGGCCGTACGCATTCGATTCATTAAGCTCATTGGATGAAGCCACCAAGGCTGTCTTTGACCTTGCGTGGGAGCATTTGGAGCAGCCCGGTGTGCTCGACGCTTGCGCCGGTATCGTGCTGGCGCAGCTAAAGGAGTATCGCTTGTATCTCCCGTCTGTTTTGGGTGAGGCGGAAGCGGAACACCAAGCGCGGCGTCGCCGATTGGCGCTTCGAGTATTGGAACTTGGTCGGGAACAGATCAAAAACTCCTTCGACCTTAACGATTCTATGAATGGCGACCAGTTGTTGCGGCAGGAGGACGCACCGTGGCTATGGGACATCGCTCAGGCACAGCATGGGCCGGAAGACTGTGCCTTCTACGCGCGGCTCGCCTTGTCGATAGGAGGGCCGGATACATCCCTTTCTACCACGCGCCTTAGCGAACTCGCCGAATCATATCCCGAACTGCAAAATGAATTCATCTATGTTCTCGGTCCGGTAGACCTCCATTCACCGCTTGCCCAAGGTATGCGGGAATGGCACGAGGATGAGCGGAAGCGCCGCGAAAGGCGAGAGCAACGTGAACGTGAGCAGTACCGTGCCGAGGAAGGCAAAACCGATAAAATCGTACACGATCTCAACGCTCACCTAACGCGGATCGAAGCGGGCGAGCTGGACGAATGGTGGCACTTGTTTTGGACGCTCCACCGGACGCCGGACGACCGTACTTACGAAAACCCGTTCCTTCGCGGAGTAACTGAAAGTCGGGGATGGAAAACCGCAGACGACCGATTACGCGAACGCTTACTGGAGGCAGCGAAGAAGTTTCTGCATGAATATTTACCTCAATACGAATGGATCGGAACGGATACTTTGCGCTACCCAGAGTATGCTGGGTATCTCGCCCTTGCTTGC